>CALDSK010000290.1 GCA_937911865.1 uncultured Synechococcus sp. | reverse complement strand
CTCTGCTCGACCTCACGGCTCCCACTGCGCCCATCGTCACCATCACCGAAGATGCGAACGATGACGAACTCATCAGCAACGCTGAGCTAGGTGCGCCTACCGTCGAAGCTCTGGTCAACACACCTGACGCTGCCATCGGCGACAGGCTGATCGTCACCGACCAGACAGGCGCAGAGATCTTCAACGATCTTGTCACTCAAGCCATCATTGACAACGGTGTCGAAGTGAGTGCCACAACGCCACTGGAAGGTGAAAAAGTTGTTGTCACAGCGACGCTCACTGACCCAGCAGGTAATGTCTCTGACCCAGCGATGGACAAAGCGACCATCGATACTATGCCGCCAAGTGCGCCTGTTGTTGTTATCAATGAAGATGACGATGATGACGGTCTCATTAGCGCTGGCGAACTCGATGGCCCCGTCAACGCCACAGTTGAGATTCCAACAGATGCTCAGGTTGGCGACACGCTCAAGGTTGTTGATCAAGACGGCAATGTGTTGTTCGATGAGCCGATTACTCAGGACCACATCGACAACGGTGTTCCTGTACAGACCACGCCACCAGCGGACGGTCAGCCCGTCGAAATCACGGCAACGTTGACTGACCCAGCGGGTAACGAGTCTCCAGAAGGTACAGATGGTGCGACTATCGACACCACTGCGCCACCAGCGCCCATCATTACCATCATCGAAGATGCGAACAATGACGCGCTTATCAGTGATGTTGAACTCGAAGGGACTGTCGAGTCTCTTGTCGAGCTAGTGGGTGATGTCGAAGTCGGTGATGTTCTTCTGGTTACAGACCAGACCGGTGCTGAACTGTTCAACGCCCCTGTGACTCAATCCGACATCGATAACGGCGTCACTGTAAGCACAGATGCCCCACCAGAAGGCGAAGACGTCGTTGTTACAGCGATTGTGACTGACCCAGCAGGTAACGTCTCTTCTCCTGCTTCAACAGATGCAGCCACTATCGACACCACTGCCCCTAGTGCGCCAGTTGTTGTTCTTACCGAAGACTCCAACAACGATGGTTTGATTGGTTCTGGTGAACTTGATGGTCCAGTCAATGCAACAGTTGAGCTCCCAACAGACGCGCAACCAGGCGACACGCTTACAGTAGTTGACCAAGACGGTAACGTTCTCTTCGATGAGCCACTGACTCAGGACCACATCGATAATGGTGTCCCTGTAGAGACCCCTGCTCCTGCTGACGGCCAGCCCGTTGAAATTACAGCAACGCTGACAGACCCTGCAGGCAACGCGTCTCCACAAGGAACAGATAGTGCGGATATGGATCTCACTGCTCCCAGTGCGCCTACCGTGACAATCGATGAAGATATTAGCGGCGATGATATCATCAGCGCATCTGAACTAGATGGACCCATCAATGCCACTGTTGATTTACCAGCAGACGTACAGCCTGGTGACACACTAGTGGTCACTGACCAGGATGGTAACGAACTGTTCAACGGTCCGATTACCCAAGACCATATCGACAACGGTGTTCCTGTCGAGACTACGGCTCCCGCAGGCGATCAGCCCGTCACATTTACCGCGACAGTGACTGACCCTGCTGGCAATACCTCTCCTGAAGGCACTGCCACCGCAGCGCTCGACACCACTGCCCCCAGCGCGCCGACTGCGCCAGATCTCATTGCTCCATCTGACTCTGGTCTCTCTGATACGGACGATTACACCAATGACAGTACGCCGACCTTCACGGGCAATGCGCCTAGTGGAGAGCCCGGTGATACCTTGACGCTGTATATCGACGGTGTGGCTCTAGGTACAACAACCTTAGATACCAACGGCAACTACACCGTAACCGTTCCAGACGCGGCGGCACTTCCCGATGGCCCCATCGATGTGAGTGTAACCGTAACGGATGCCGTAGGTAATGAGTCCACGCCTTCTCCGGTACTGCCTGTGGTGATTGACACCACCGCACCAGTCGCTCTAACGATAGGTGGCCCCGTTGCTGGTAACGATATTGTCGGTAGTGCAGAACAGCGAGCTGTTGTCGTTGAGGGTCAACAGTCTGAACCAACCAGTACTGTTGAAGTGACCTTTACAGATGGTGTAAATACGCTAGGCCCTGTACCCGCAGTTGTGAATCCAGACGGTACTTGGTCAACGCCAGAGACTGATCTGTCTAGCCTCAGCGATGGCGACATTACTGTTTCTGTCGTTGAAACTGACCTGGCCGGTAATGAAAGCACTCCAACGACGGCTCAATTTACCAAAGATGCGTCCAACCAAGGCTCTGGTGGCTCTGATGTTATCACTGGCGATGATGGCAATAACATCATTAACGGTCTGAGTGATAACGACACCCTAGATGGTGGCGGTGGTGATGACGTGGTCAACGGCGGTAGTGACCTGGATGTGATGCTAGGCGGTACTGGTGATGATGTGCTCAACGGTGGTAGCAGCGGTGACAATATCGAAGCGGGTGACGGCAATGACATCATCAACAGCGGTAGCGGTGATGATGTGGCTTACGGCCAAGCGGGTGTGGATGTCATGAATGGCGGTAGCGGCAACGATACGCTGTACGGCGGCCTAGGCAATGACTTGCTCACAGGCGGTAGCGAAGATGACTTGCTCTTTGGTGGTGCGGGTCGAGACTTGCTCCGTGGCGGTAGCGGTAACGACACGCTAACAGGGGGCGACGGCGCTGACATTCTCTCGGGTGGCCAAGGTAGCGATATTTTTGCTTACACTCAAGCCAGTGAGTTTGGCGATGTAATTCAAGACTTTGAGATTGTGCGCGATCGCATCGATCTCAGCCAAATCACTAACGGCAGCGCTTCTCTTGGCAATGGCATCACTGTCCAGCAGGTTGGCAACCACGCTGCTGTGCTGGCAGATGCCGACCAGGTAGCTCTGCTGCTCAACGTCAACGCAGCAACGCTAGATGACAGCAACTTCGTTTTCTAATTCACCCACAGCCTTTGCCGATGGTTGCTCCTATTGGCAAAGGCGAATGAACAAAATTTATAGCCATCTGCTAAGCGCGTAGGCTACAAGCTAGAGGCAGATAGCTATACAGCATGGCCCCAGCCCCCAATCTCTGAGTGTGATTGGGGGTTTTCTTCTAGCTATATTTTTTCTGGCCTTTTTCTATCTGGCTTTCTTCTGTTGTGTTGATCGCGCGCTTCTTGATGTGTCTTTCCTCTTAGCCCCCTGATTTAGCTATTCGCTTGTAAGATTGGTCGTTTGTAAGATTAGTTACCTTACAAAAAGCGCAAAAGCCAGCCTTTATAATCAAGTTTCCGCCAAGAAGTTCAGAATTAATGTAGTAAAAGTAAGAAATATCCGTGTTATTACTAATCTATTAACCTTACATGATGGATTACTATAGCAACAACGAACACAAAGGTATTGAGAGAAGGTGTTCGAGTTTGTGCTAGGTCATAGGTCAGTTTTTTGCAGCCGTAAGAGACTCTTTCCGCCTATGCCTAGCGCAAACTTTTCTTGCTTTTGTTCTTCGCCTGAGCCGTCCCTCTGCAATCGTTTGACAGATGCATGCGGCGCTTTACTACAATTTTCGAAAATCTAATATGCTGCGTTCTACCCATTCTGCTGCTGCAAGTTTTGCAACTTTAGTTCGCAACTTTGGCAATCGCTATCAGATAGTCCCTATCCAACAAAAACATCTTTTTCTAGTGAGATTTGTGATGGTGCTGGCGGTTTTAACGCAACAGCCTGCTGTCGGCCAGCAGCTCAACTCAGAAATAAGTGTAGATGCGATAGAAAGTCGTGCTCACTATAGCTTTTCAACGGCTCAGCCTGATTCCCAACGGACGGGCTCTTCTCAGTCTGTGCTTATTGAAAGGCTAGCGGCTGAAGCTGATTCTATAGAGACTGATTTGCCAGCCCAAACGCTCGACGCGGTGAATGCAGCAGAGTCTGAGAGAGAGTTACTGCTTGAGCAGATTTTCCCTATAAGAGAAAGAGGAAAGATTTGAGGCTTTGGGCTTGCTTTAAACGTTCTCAATGATCGTTGTTCAAGGGATGTTTTAATTGTGGTGCTACTCATGCGGTCTACTCTTTTTGTTGTTTGTTCTGTTCTCGTTCTTGTCGCGATCGCGTCTGTTGATATATCAGCTTTTGCGGTAGCAGAGATAGCAAGAGAAAGAGTTTGACGAAGGCTTTGACAAAGGTAGTCGAGACCAATGATTCTGCTCTCGACTACCTTTATTGATGTGGCTCCGTTTCTTTTCACAGAGTAAAAATAAGGTTGAATCTATCTTCAATTGCGTTATTGTCTGAGTTGGCAATAACGCTTTTTTTTGCGCTGTAGAAATTCGTGAGTTGTGAACTTGCCGAATGTAGCCCTATGACTTTTCTTACACTTAGCAAGCTATTTATCTATCCGATTAAGTCGGCAGCTGGTATTCAGGTCTCTTCTGCTCAGCTCACGGCTCGCGGCCTTGAGCTGGACCGCCGCTATATGCTCGTCTCACCAGACGGCCATTTCATGAGTCAGCGCCGCTTTCCTAAAATGACCCTGATTCAGACCGCTGTTTTGGATTCGGCAGCCAGCCTATCGGTTGTTGTCACAGCACCTGAAATGACAGCTCTAACTATCGTGCCGCCTGCCGATAGCGACGAGCCGGTGGAAGTAGACGTGTGGGGCGATCGCACTTTCGCTCTATCCTGTGGTCCGGCGGCGGCGGCTTGGTTCTCTCAATTTCTTTCCACTCCCTGTCAGCTGGTTTACATGCCAGAAACTTCGCACCGCCCAACCGATCATGGCAAACTTGGCCCCGGTGAAATCGTTAGCTTCGCCGATGCTTATCCTTATCTGCTGCTTTCAGAAGCGTCTTTAGCCGGTCTCAATCAGAAGCTAGCTGCTAAACAAGTAAGTCCCGTTGCCATGAGTCGATTCAGGCCAAATCTTGTGATTGCAGGCGAGCTTGAGCCGCACGCTGAAGACACTTGGCAGCGCCTCCAAATTGGTGAGGTTAACTTTAAAGTCGCTAAGGCCTGCGCTCGATGTTCAATTCCTAACGTAAATCAGGAGACAGGCGATCGCACCAAAGAACCTAGCCGAACGCTAGCAAGCTACCGCGCCTGGAATAAAGAGATTTGGTTTGGCCAAAACCTAATTCAAGAAATCTCTGATGCCAGCAGCCTGGGCATGTTAAAAGTTGGCGATCGCGTAGAAGTCCTGATGTGAGTTTGCCAGCTAGTCGCACACAACACAGCCGTCTAGCCTAATCTACCTTAAGATTTTCTTTGGGATCCTCATCTATGAGATCATCGACTACAGATGCGGGTTCTCCCAGCTATCTGTATTTTTTGACGACACACCAAAAATGCCTATTAAAACGGTTTCGACAACCCCCTTCGACGACCAAAAGCCAGGAACCTCCGGCCTCCGTAAGCAAGTTCCCACCTTCCAAAAGCCGAACTATCTCGAAAACTTTATTCAGGCTACGTTTAACAGCCTCGAAGGCCTACAAGGTAAAACCTTAATCGTCGGGGGCGATGGCCGCTACTACACCCGTCCGTCGATTCAGACGATTCTAAAAATGGCGGCGGCCAATGGTGTCGGCAAAGTGCTGGTTGGTCAGGGTGGCATTCTCTCTACGCCCGCTGCCAGCTGTCTGATTCGTAAGAACGAGGCGATCGGTGGCATCGTTCTGTCTGCCAGCCACAATCCTGGCGGCCCTGAAGGCGACTTCGGTGTGAAGTACAACGTCTCTAACGGCGGCCCCGCACCAGAAAAGATTACCAACGCTATTTTCGAGAACACAAAGTCTATCAGCGAATACAAAATTACCGATACCGAAGACATTGATATCGATAGCCTTGGCAGTTCTGATATTGAAGGGATGAACGTCGAGATTGTCGATTCCGTCGCTGACTATGTAGCGCTGATGGAAAAGCTTTTTGACTTTGGTAAAATCCGTCAGCTGCTCACCAGCGACTTCTCCATGTGTATGGACTCGCTACACGCAGTGACTGGTCCCTATGCCAAGCAAATTTTTGAGCAGGCCCTGGGCGCAAAAGCGGGCACGGTTACCAATGGTGAGCCGCTTGAAGATTTTGGCGGCTGACACCCTGATCCCAACCTGGTTTATGCACACGACCTGGTTGAAACGATGTTCGCTGAGGATGCACCTGATTTTGGCGCGGCGTCGGATGGCGATGGCGATCGCAATATGATCCTCGGCAATAACTTCTTTGTGAACCCCAGCGATTCCCTTGCTTTGATTGCCGCGAATGCTAAGCTTGTGCCCGGCTACAAAGATGGGCTCTCTGGCGTTGCTCGCTCTATGCCGACTAGCCAGGCGGCCGATCGCGTTGCCAAAAAGCTCGGCCTCGACTGCTACGAAACGCCAACCGGCTGGAAGTTTTTTGGCAATCTGCTCGATGCTGACAAAATCACCGTCTGCGGCGAAGAAAGCTTCGGTACGGGCTCCAATCACGTGCGTGAAAAAGATGGCCTCTGGGCGGTTCTATTCTGGTTGAATATTCTGGCTGAGCGACAGCAGTCGGTTGAAGAAATCGTGGTTGACCACTGGAAGACCTATGGCCGCAACTTCTACTCTCGCCACGATTATGAGGGCGTTGATAAAGCCAAAGCCACCGAGCTGATGGATGGATTGCGATCGCAGTTCTCCACGCTTCCCGGCCAAACCCTGGGCGACTATACCGTAGAGTACGCCGATGACTTTAGCTATACCGATCCCATTGACGGCAGCGTCAGCACTAAGCAAGGCGTTCGTATCGGTTTCACTGACGGCTCTCGGATGGTCTTCCGCCTCTCCGGTACAGGCACCCAGGGCGCAACCGTTCGCCTGTATCTAGAAAGCTATGAGCCCGATGCTTCTAAGCACAACGTCGATCCGCAAGAAGCCTTGAAGCCCCTAATCACGATTGCCGATCAGGTCTCTAAGCTTCAGACCTTGACCGGTCGCGACAAGCCAACTGTGATTACATAATCTTTCAAGCTAAGAAGCACTTCTGTGAGCAGATATAGGAAGCCGGTACAGCCGGTAAAGGATCTACTTTCAGAAGTGCTTGAACCTACCAAACTCTCCTCCTATGCAAACCACCGCCGACTATACCTGCGCCTTCTGCGGCGAATCGAGTACAACCTTTATCGACTTAAGTGCAGGCAGCACTCAGTCCTACATTGAGGACTGTCAGGTTTGCTGTCGGCCCAATATTCTCTACGTGTCTGTTGACGAAGACACGCTAGCGGTCAGCATCCAGACGGATTACCAGGAATAGTATTACCAGGAGAATTTGATATCAGCTATTTTGTGCAATCGCTACCGGGCAGCGGCTTAGGCAGTTCAATGCAGCTGTTCGCTTGTTATATACTGCTTTTAAACAGTCATAAGACGATAAGATAAAGAGCTTAATTAAGTCTGGTGGATCCAACAGACTCGGGGCATCCTGTTTAAAGACGCATCAATCAAAATTAATTCAACTAATTTTGATTTACTTTCTTTATTCACTTGAATTTCGATTCCACTCAATTCGAACTGATATCTGACCAGAGACATAGCCGGTATCCGGCAACCAAAAGCGGTGACTTGAAGCAAGCGACATGAACTATTGGGAATTTCTGATTCAGAAAGAAGGCGACGATACCTGGCTGCCATTGGAATCAGAGCAGGTAGAAATCTTAGAAGGCCGCTACCGGGTTGTCGCCCACACCGACCGGGTCAATACCCAGATGGAAATTAAGGTGAGCCAGCTGGTCACCACAGAAATGCCGCCTCGCAAGCGCGTTCGCAAGCGCACAGGAGAAACCAACGAATCCGGTTTGGTGGTTGTGATGCCCTACGTGCACCTTAAGCCCGGCCAGTGGGAGCTCAAATGCAGTAGCCTCAATCTGATGGACGACTTGATTGGTGAAGGCTGGCAGTACCAGGTGCAGCTTCAGGTATTTGCCCTGACAGATGAAGACTGGTCTTCAGAATGGCCCGTTCCAGAAGACTTAAAAACTATTCACAGTCCGCTATCAGAGACAGACACTGCCTATACGGATACGCCTGCCAAAGGCGATACGCCTCTGGTGACTGCTCAAGCAAAGCTGCAAGATAATTTAGAGCGCCAGGGTCAAACGGATGACGATATAGACACCTCCTTGCTCGATGCGGTGTTTCGGGTGTCCTTGCGTCAGCAGGCATTTCTCGCCCGGCGCAATCAGTCAATGACGATTATGGGTCAAGTACAGGCGCTCTCAGACGCATTACCTGTACAAGGCGCTAGTCAGCTCTGGCTGCGGTTACAAAACCCTGAGACCGCAAAAGTCATCATGGAGGCTCACCGTCCCTTGAGTCTGGAGCGCCTGCCCGCTGACTTCAAGGTCAAAATTCAGCTGCCTGGCAATGTAAAAACGCGAGTCGTACTCGGAGAAGTCTCTTTACGAACAGCTGCTATAGATAACGAACCGGCTAAAGTGCTCAGCTCGACCTCCTTTACCATTACGGCTGGCATTGCGCAGCTCATCGACGAAATTGCGAATCGCGATCCCGGCACGTTTGAGGAAGAGCTTGCAGTGCTCTCAGGCAATGCTAATGAATCATCAGAACCCGCAGTTAGTACGGAGCCTGATTTGGTGTCCCCCATTTTAGATCCGACTCGACAGACGGTTGCACCGGCTGTCGGCGTTGTTTTGCCGCCCAAGCTCGATCGTTCACTGTCCGGTGATGTCCACGCCGCTGAGCTAGCCGACCAACCCGAACTGCCAGCATTCCCTGAGGCTGAATCGCCTGAGACTGAATTGCCTGAAACTGAAACGCTATCTCAGCCACAGATGGTGAGTGAAGGGCCTGCCAACGGCGCGTCTTCGCTGCCGCCGCTTGTCTCTCAGCCAGCTCAGTTTATGGGCACCAGTATCGAAGATGACGACCTAGAGACCTCTCAAATTGCGGCGCTGCTAGAAGATATTGACGGTGACCTGGCGTCTCAACCTGCGGATATTGATAGCCTGGAGCCGCCCGGGGTAGCCGGTGTTTTGTCTGACGCGGCGATCGACTCTCCCGCCGCGTCGCTGCTGCCCGCTGACAAACTAACCGCAGCACGTAACGCAAAGCAGCTTTCGTCAAGCGATTCGTCACATGCTCCATCCAATGCGCTGTCACGTGATAGGGCGCAGGCTGACCAGCAGCGTGACGCGCGATCGCAGCGACAATCAGAAGCGAGTCTCGCTTTCAAATCGCTCAAGCTCAAAGACCACTTTTGGAATCGACTGTCGAACTTGACCCACGAGAGTCGTGAAGCGGCGTCCCAGCTGGCAAAAGACATGGAGGCCGCAGGCGTCAGTCCAGATTCAACGTCTGGTTCTTCGCGCTCTCTTCCACCCTTCCAAGCCTGGGATGCCCCACTTCCAGACAATAGCGAAGTCGTCATCTACGATAAGCCAGATGATAAGCCCCCTGTTCTAGAGCCTCCCACAGAGCCTCCCACAGAGCCTGCGACACAGCCCCCAGCCGCTTATCCTCCTGAGAATGCGACGTCCTCGAAACAGCCACTCCCCAATCAGCCACTCTCTAGTCATAGACCGCTTTCTCAATCCCCTTCGTCGCAGCGCCTTTCATCGCAGCGCCCTTCATCACAGCGCTTGGACGCTCAGCGAGACGCTTCGTCAGCCTCACCAGCGGCTACGCCCTCCTCTTTTAGCCGTCAGCCTGCTGGCCATCAATCTGCACAGACTGCACAGAGCGAAGATATTCCAGAAATGGAGTTGCCTGTTATCAGCGTCCCGATGGGTGACTTTGTCGCAGGCGATCGCGTGACCATCACGGTGCGAACGCGGCCTGCTGTTTATAAGCCGTTCATTAAACTATGGATGATTGATCGCCAAAGTCGAACGCTGGTGGGTGAGCCCAAGCTTTTAACGAGTCTGGTTCCTGATGCGCTGGGCTACCTGGAAGCACATGCCGATTTGATGGTGCCGATGGACTGTTTAGATGTGCAGATTGCTGCGATCGCAATCGACATGGCCACCCAGCAAGAAAGCAACAAGGCCATCGTTAACCGCCGAGTAGTTCCAGCAAATCAATCATCAGCCTCTCCTAGAAACTTCAATCTTTGAGACTTCAATCTTTGAGAAGTCAATCTTTGAGAAGTCAATCTATTGAGGTATCAGCCTGCGTGGCCTTTGAGAGGGTTCGCTGTGCTAGCCAATAGCCCGCAGCAATCCCGACTAAGCTACACACCATATCGCCTGCATCCAACGTGCGGTTTGGCGATAGGCCTTGTGCAAGTTCTTCGGTAATTGTAAACAGCGTAAATAACCCTGGAAAGGCTGGTAGCCAATGAAAAACATGCTTGCCCCGACACAGTCGGTGTCCCAAGTAGCTAGGAATGCAGTACAAAATCAGATGGCCTACTTTGTCAGCATTATGGAACTGGGTAAACCAACCTACAGGCAGGCGCCCCTCGTAGGCTAAGAACAGCATCAGCAAAAAACAAAGCCCGTAGCTGGCTGATAAGTAGACAACTTTTTTCGGCAGATGAGTTTGCACAGGCGTGTTGCAATCAGACATAGCAATTTTGGCAGTATTGAATTGGGTTGTAATTAGGAAGCGCTCCCCAAAATCACTACAGCTGTGATGCTCTCATGTTCGTATTAGCAATGTCATATTTGTGTAAAGCTACGCCGTAAAGCAACTGGTTAGAGGCTACACAGACAAGGCCCGAGAGAGTCATAGACCGGTCGAATCTAGTAGACTGATAGCCGTTGTGACAAGAGTGACCTATGGACGTTAAATCCGCGCACACCCGCTTTTTTGTTTCTGATATCGGTGCCTGCGCTGAGTTCTATCGCGATGTGCTCAAATTTGAACCTGTCACGATCCAGGTTGAAAAAGGCTATGCCGAATTCAAAGTTGCCGATTTTCGGCTGTCTTTATTTCGTCAGCAGGAAATGTCTGAAATTTTGCGCACCAGTGACAAAGCCATCGGTAAAGACATTCAAGATAGAGTTGGCCTCATCTTGAATGTTCAAAACTTAGACGATATTTATCACGAGCTACGTCAGGCCGATGTTGAATTTGCCGAGCCGCCCACTCAAAATAATGAGTTCTCACTTAAAGTTGCTTATTTTAGAGATCCTGCTGGCAATCTAATTGGGCTATTTGAATCAATGATGTAGCTCGTTTGCCCTCTGATGGCTACGCAGGAAACTACGGCAGATATCTCCGTAGTTCCCCGAAACAGGGCATCACTGTTTAACGGCTATGTTAGAGACGCGACACATCAGCGGCACCTGCAAAAAGAGCGCAGCAAAGGATTCTTCGCTGCGTTCGAGGTGCCGCTCAATTTCTCTAACAGGCTTCATGACTCACCTTCTTCAAGGCAATTCTTTAAAGGGCAATCTTCAGGTTAATCTCCACGGTAATCTTCTACAGAGCAGCTCACGGTGCCATGTGTGTGATGATAGGCTGCTGCGTCACTTTCAAAAAAAGCGTATTAGCTGGTTTTGCCCGACTTGTCGGCAGGAGATGCCTTATATTCAGCCTCGCACCGCTGAACCCAGCCATAGCCTTATCTCAGCGGTGTCTGCTGATGCTCATTCGCTTACCCACTGCACCAGCATTCTTACGCCGTATCCGGTAGCACCTGGGCTGTTATAACCATTTTCTTTGTCTGTCCATACAGGGCCTGCCACATCAATATGCGCCCAGGGGGTGTCTTTAACAAACTGCTTTAAAAACAGGGCGGCAGTAATCGACCCGCCTGCTCTAGGGCCAGTATTTTTCATATCGGCAACCACCGATTTCAGCCCTTCAAAGTACTTATCTTCCATCGGCATCTGCCACATTTTTTCGCCGGAAAGACGGGCCGCTGAAGAGAGCGACTCTGCCAGCTCTTCATTGGGGCTAAAGAGTGCAGAAATATCGTCTCCTAGGGCCACCACGCAAGCGCCGGTCAGCGTAGCCAAATCAATCATGGCATCGACGCCCAGCTTATCTGCGTACACCAGCGCGTCGGCTAAGGTTAGCCGGCCTTCTGCATCTGTGTTGTTGACTTCAATGGTTTTGCCATTAGATGCAGTGAGGATATCGCCAGGGCGCATGGCGTGGCCGCTGACCATGTTCTCGGTGGCAGCACTAATAAAGTGAACCTCGACGTCGGGTTTGAGCTGAGCGATCGCTTTTGCAGCGCCCAACACAGCTGCCGCCCCGCCCATATCAATCTTCATCATTTCAATCCCTGAGCCGCTAGGCTTCAGATTCAATCCGCCTGAGTCAAAGGTGAGCCCTTTCCCGATAATGGCCACCTTACGTTTAGCTGTGCTCTCAGGGCTGTAGGTCAGGTGAATGAATTTTGGCGGCAAATCTGAGGCTTTGGCTACCCCTAGGTAAGCGCCCATCCCTAGCTGTTCGCAGGCTTCGCGCTCTAGCACTTCCAGCTTGAGTCCGTAGTCTTTAGCCAGGTCAGCAGCCGTATCTGCCAGCTTTTCGGGGGTGACAACATTAGGGGGCGCAGAAACAAGCTCACGGGCTAATATCACCCCTTCGCAGATAACTTTTGCCTTTTCTATCGCCGCGTCATGACCGGCAAAAGCTAGCAAATGGATTTGGCTCAGCTCGGTCTTAGTCTTGTCAGGTTCAGATTTAAACCGGCTATCTTTGTTCAGCGCTAGAATAATACCTTCTGTCAGTGCTTGAGCCGTGACCGCTGGGCCGTTGTTCCATACCGGAAAGCTAATGGCTAAGGACGTAGCCTTTGCTTTTTGGGCAAGTTTGGCGGCGCTTGCCGCGCCGCGGCGTAAGCTCTCTAGATTCATTGCGTCAGAGCTACCCAGGCCAAGCACCCCAATTTTTTTAACAGAAGAGCCTGCGTTGAGTCGCGTAATAGCAGTCGTACCAGCTTTGCCCTCAAAGGCCTCTTCGTCTATTAGCGTCTGTAATAGCCCATCTACCTGAGCGTTCAAGTCTGACAATATTCCGGTGAGTGGCAAAGACTCTTCCGAGAGACCTATCACCAAGCAATCTCCTTGCCAACTAAGACAAGATTGAGCCGACGCTATAAAATCCATTCCCTATTCGCTGATCTTTCGATGTTTACTTATTTTTGTTCCGTTCTATAGTATCTACTGATTTTGACGTTTTTCGCTTGGGTTGTGATTCGACTTTCGACACTCACCCGCAGTCGGTCCGCTCGTCAATTCACTTTTTTACTATCAAAACTCCGCAAATCCTACCTCACCATTTCAGGTTTTTTCTGTTAAAACTTCAAAGGCTGTCCGTAATTTTTCTGACTTACTTTTGACTGAACTGTTCTTTATCCCTGGCAAAGATATCCACTGATATCTACAAAGATCCGCCAAAAAAGATCCGCCAAAAAAATTGTGAACTCAACATGCTAAAGACGCTAAAAGATAAATTGCCGATCATAGCGCTGGTGGGTGTAGGCACGCTGTCGGTTGGGTTGGCGGTAAAGCTACTTAAAACGACTGACGCGTTTAAATCAGCCGAGCAGGTTGAGATAGAATCGGTCAGGGATTCAGCCGTTTTGGGCTTAATTGCTCAGCCAGCGGATGTTCGTGCGGATGCGCTAGCTAATATAGCTGAGCGTGAGAATGGTATCGAGCGTGATCGCGCTCGATACATGCTCGCTACTGACTACATCAATAGAGCACAGGCGGAGCAGGCACTACCGCTATTAGAAGGCTTGGAAGATAGCTACCAAAGTTTGGCTGGCTATATATTACTTAGGCGTGCACAGGCCCAAGCGGCAACTGGGCAGCGAGAGGCCGCTGTAAACACCTGGACCGCGCTCACTGAACAGTATCCAGAAAGTGCAGCTAGCGCAGAAGCCCTGTATCAGTTAGGGTTACCCGCAGATGATCAAACCGCGCCTGCAAATCCCAATGCTTGGGCGCAACTGCTCGAAAAATTTCCCGCTCACCCGCTCAGTATCAACGTTGCTTTTCGCGAGTTAGCTAATCTCGATCAGGCCTCTTCTGGTAACGCTGCTGGTGGCACACCTGATTCAGCAGCGCTGCCGCTGCTCAGAAATATTGCCTATCACGGCCTTGAAAGCCCTGAGTATGTACAGATACTCAACCGTCTAGTGAGTGAACACGGCAGCTCGCTGACGCCTGATGACTGGGCGGCTATTGGGTTTGGCTATTGGGAAACGCAGAACTATGGTCAGGCTGGTGATGCCTATGCCAGAGCGCCTGGAACCCCGCGATCGCAATACCGAGCTGCTAGAGGTAAAGAACGCGGTGGGAAAACCCAAGAAGCCATCCGGTACTACCAGCAGTTGAACCAAACCTTTCCTGACAGTCCAGAAACAGCAACGGGGCTATTGAACCTGGCCAAGCTACGATCAGAATTTGTTGCGATCGCAACCCTGGACGAGGTGATCACCCGCTTCCCAGACAGAGCTGGTGAGGCTCTCGCTGATCGCGCAGAAATTCTTGATCAGCTCAAAAGCCCGGACTCTGCCAAACAGGCACGCGCCTCTATTCTTTCTCAGTATTCTGACTCCGCAGCAGCGGCGCAAATTCGCTTTGAGCAGGCCAATGCGAACGCCAAATCGGGCAACTACGGCGCGGCGATCAGCTGGGCCAAGCAATTAGTAGAAGCCTCGCCCGATGATGATCTAGCTGCCGAAGCCGGGTTTTGGCTGGGCAAATGGCAGCAGCGACAAAATCAGTCTGACGCTGCCCGTGAAGCCTTTGAGCAGGTCATTCGCAACCATCCAGAGTCCTACTACGCTTGGCGCTCAGCGATTTATCTAGATTGGAATGTTGGCAACTTTGAGACGGTGCGCTCATTTCAGCCCGATATCGACATTCCGGTCAAGCGCATGCCCCTGCCAGCCGGGTCTCCAGCGCTACAGGAGCTTTACCTGATAGGACATAACCAAACAGCTTGGAATCAGTGGCAAAGCGAGTTTATCAATCCGCAAATGCCGACGGTCTCTGAGCAGTTCACTGACGGCGTGATTCGGCTCGGTGTCGGTGATAACTTAGAAGGCATCTTTATGGTGTCTAGCCTGTCGTGGCGGGATCTCCCAGAGGAGGTCTCTGAGTACAGAGCACTGAAGGAAACGTCTACTTTTTGGCAGGCTGTCTATCCTTTTCCTTATCCAGAGCTGATTTTAGGCTGGGCCAGAGAGCGCGAGCTCAACCCTCTGCTAGTGACTGCTCTAGTTAGACAGGAATCTAGGTTTCAGCCCGATATTCGCTCTGTCGTAGGCGCGGTAGGTCTGATGCAGGTGATGCCTGAAACTGGCGAGTGGATTAGCGACCAAATCGGTGAAGATAGCTACACGCTAAGCCAACCTGCCGATAACGTAAAATTTGGCACCTGGTACCTCGACTATACCCACAGCGAATTCAACGAAAATTCGCTGTACGCTGTTGCTAGCTACAATGCCGGACCCGGAGCGGTTGCTGGCTGGGTTGAAGAGAAAGACTTTGCCAGTGCGGATGAATTTGTTGAGCAAATTCCCTATCCTGAAACCAAAGGCTACGTAGAATCGGTTTTTGGAGGCTACTGGAATTACCTACGCCTCTACGACCCTGAAATTGCGAATAGAGTAGATGCTCTGTAAGCTAAGGGGCATTGCTAGCGTTTCTGCTAGCGTATCTTTGCCTATGCCTAGCGTAGTCAAAAAATGCGTAGTCAAAAAATGGCTTTTAATTTTCGTCTCTGGTATTGCCCCTCTCGATTGCCCATTCCTCGATTGCTCATTTCATAGAGCAAATCATTGATACGATGGGTAGACCTACGGTAGTCATTAGGTTTATGGAGTATTGTGACTAAATTCAGTGCCGCGCAGCAGAATCAACTGGCGCAAATCGGTGCATTTCTGCGTGAAAATCGCGAAAAGCAAGGTAAATCACTAGAAGATATCGCCATTCATACCTATATTCGCCCCCAGCTGCTCAGCGGGATTGAAACGGGCGATCCTGATTTGCTGCCGGAGCCGATCTTTGTTCAAGGCTTTATTCGTCGATACGCTGAAAACCTTGGCCTAAAAGGGTTAGAGCTGTCTCAGCAGTTTACGGTGAACTCCATTCCGTCGACCCCTAGACCCGCTCCCCGTGTCGCTGAAGAAAGCTCCTCCACAACTCGCCTTACTCGGGGCCGCTCACCTGTACATACGCCTGCCGCACCCGATGCGAATACGCTGTTTAACGCTAGCAGCCTACCTACAGCAGGGCGTTTCAACCGTGATACCAATGGCAGCTCGCCTGCGTCGCCCGTTCAAGATACGCCGGTTTCTCCAGCTACCGATGCGCCATCTCCTGGGATAGAATCGCCTTTTGCTAATGACATTCCCGTCGTGTCAGGTGCGCTAGAAACGAACGGACTTAATGAATCGGACCCGGTCTCTCCCATCGGAGAAGAGGCGATCGCAACTCCAGCGGAAACACCAGGTTCCTTTGAACCAGAACCTTTCAAGCTCGATCCACTGCCCTCAGAACTATCCACCGAACTACCTGCAGAGAGCGCTGTTCAGCCTATCTCTGAGCAGTCCCCAGAAAATGGTTTTGCCGACCAGGTTGCGGCATTTGACCAGGCAAATCTTGATCCGGCGAACGCAGAGATTCCACCCACGGAGGCGCTGGAACTAGCCCCGTCCGCTCCGTTCTCCAGTGAGGAGAGCCTTGCTCTCAACGACCTGCCGGACCCAGCGTTACGCTCAGAGACAGAACGCTCAGAGACAGATGCTTTCACAGATGCTTTTGGATCGGAGACTGCAGGGACAGCTCCCTCAGAGACGAGTGCTTCAGAAACAAATTCGTTAGAAACAAATTCGTTAGATACGGACGCTTCAGGGACAGATGTTTTAGGTGTAGATACTTTAGAAACAGAAAATCCAGCAGTAGGAACCACTGAACTTTCTGAATCTAGTGGCGGTACTCCCACTGTCTCGGAGACTGAATCTGCCGAGGTAGGGCAAGTAGCAGCCCCTAGAGCGGTCTATTCTGACGAGCCGGTAGGCGTGGAAATCACGCCGGAAGGCCCTAACCTCAAACCTTTTGCCATTGGCGCTGTTGTCGTGGCCGCGCTGACGGCAGGTGTTGTACTGCTAGCGAACTTGCTGGGTGGCGATCGCACCTCAGTCGCCGATGCCCCCGAGCCCCCACCAGAGCCTGTCGTTGAAGAGGTCGTCCCTGAGCCAGTCGCGCCTGAACCTGAGCCAGTCAGCACCGCGCCAGTTTATGTAGAAACAGAAGCCACGGCCGAAACCTATGTCAGTATCAGTGTCGATGGCACGATTGTGTTTGAAGACATCATGCAGCCCGGTGACATTCGCCTGTGGGAAGGTCAAGAAGTGATCGACGTTTACTCTGGAAATGCGGGCGGTTTGATTGTTGCGGCCAATGGCGAACCCGGCGAAGTTCTGGGTGAAGATGCTCAGCTGGGGCAGAAAATATTCGAGGCCGAGTAGAAAATTTTTGAGGCCGCAGTAAACAGGCCCAGTAAGTGGCCCCAGCAAACGCGCCCAGTAAACGCGAATTTAGCCTGTCCGCTTAGCACTTATTGAGTACGCCAGATACAATGAATGACAATCCCTTGTCGTTCCGCTTTTAGAATGAACTCCTTATGACGCCTCCTTCTGAGCTAGAGAGTGCATCCTCTACCAATCTCTCGGTAATAGATACTCCGGCGGAGGCACAGACGACCCGTGAGGCCTACTTAGACGAGCTGCCCGACGACGTTGAGATGTCGCTGTTTGACCATCTCGATGAATTAAGGCAGCGAATTTTCTACGCTCTGCTGGCCGTGCTGGTGGGCGTCATCGTCTGTTTCGCAGATGTGAGACAAATTGTAGAACTCCTAGAAATCCCAGCTCAAGGGGCCAAGTTCTTGCAGCTTTCACCGGGCGAGTATTTCTTCGTTTCTATTAAAGTAGCGGGATACAGCGGTATTTTGCTGGCCAGCCCGTTTATTTTGTATCAAGTCATTCAATTTGTCTTACCTGGGCTGACTCGGCGAGAGCGCAGGCTTATTGGACCCGTTGTTATTGGCTCTAGCGTGCTCTTTTTCGCAGGCTTGGCCTTCGCCTATATTGCACTGGTCCCTGCCGCCCTCAACTTTTTTATCAGCTACGGCGCAGATGTCGTAGAGCAAATGTGGTCTATCGACCGCTACTTTGAGTTCGTACTGCTACTGCTATTTAGTACAGGACTAGCGTTTCAAATACCGGTAGTACAGCTTTTACTGGGGCTTCTAGGCATTGTTGGGTCTACGCAAATGCTTTCTGGCTGGCGATATGTGTTGCTGGGCGCAGCGATTTTAGGCGCAGTGCTAACACCCTCTACCGATCCTATTACTCAGAGTCTGCTAGGCGGTGCGGTGTTGTTTCTTTATTTTGGTGGGATCGGTTTGGTTAAAGCGATCGGCAAATAGATAAGCTGAATTGACGCAAACTGAATTCGACCGGGCAAATGCTGTTGAACGCCAGTTGCTAGCTAATGCAAAGAACCGCTGTTGGCTTAGTTACAGACAACCTGGGTCACAAACAATTGGCAATTTCTGACCACTTAGCTTCCGACCACTTAGCTTCTGACCACTTAGCTCTACAGGCATCAACGGTTTCATGTGTTGGGAATGTATAGAGCTAAGTGGCGAACGCTATCACTAACTCAGCGAACGCTGTAGAAGCTAAATTGCTGGTGACAGTTCGTAGATGCTGAAGATGCTAGAAAATTCTTCGAATCACCAGAAGTAAGATTGCTTCTAAATAAAACTGTTTCTAGCGGTGTGGAGGATTCTAGCGGTGTGGAGGAGCTTTTGAACGAAGCTAGCACTAAATACTACTAGCGTCGCAATCGTTACGCGTTAGAGGGCATCACTTCTTTGTTTCGGTCGGGCTGCTGACCAAAGAGACTGTCGAGGTATATACGGCTAACTTGACGGTGGGTAACGCCGTTTTGCATCAGAAACAGTGACAGTGCTGCGCAGAATAGTCGGTCTTGACCCCACCCAGAATGCACCTCTAAATAGTGTTGTACAGAATTGTGTAGCTCTTCGGGAATTTCAACGGATAAACTGACAGACTGCTGCACCATATAGGCTCCTTCTATTTGATAGATTGACACACCAAAATATCCACACTTCTCATAACCACGTAAGCCTCCAAAACAAATCGTTTTAGAGCGTTCGTAGTGAGCCAGAGAGGCGCTCGTTTCAGGTGTATTTCATTGTGGAGCATGGGTCTAGAAATGGCAATGGAGGTGCAGATTAAGCTGGTGTTAACAAAAAATTAATACTGATCGGCACTAGGGTTTCACCCCTATTTTTGTTACACATGTTTATATTACAAAGGGAGAAATGTCCTTATGCAGGGACAGGTCAGTAATCCACAGAAGACGGTGTAATTGCCAAGCTACGTTCTGGCCTGTGGAAAACTCTTCAAGAAGCTGTGGAAAACCTGTGGAGAACCTGTGGAGAACTTACCGGTGATACTAAGAGTTGTTAATTTGTGGTGCTTTTGACATTTGACTGGGCTTATAGCCAATTATGCAAGTTTGTAGTACTCGATATATCGGCGTGTCTCTCTAGCTTGAAGGACCCCAAAGGAAAGGACTATGCAGCTTTCATTTTTATACTTAAGTAACCTTCCTATTCGAGTTTCACAAGCGACTTCGCCTCTGCACCTTCGCACCACCGCTTCGTCATTTAAGCTTCCAGCTGTTGGAAATAGCCTTCTATTTGGGCGATGACCGTCTTTATTTCAGCAGGAAGTCGGCGGACGATCTTGCGATCGCGCACATTGACCGTCACCAAACTTACCTGCCCACTTACGCATAGCTGAGGCACAGGCTCGATTGATTCGATTTTGTAGTGCCAGTTGAGCCGAACACCCTTAACGGGCTCTAGTTGAGTTTTTACCATCGCCTCTACGCCTAATCGCAGCGGCTGTCGGTACCGTATATCGAGCGCAACAACAGGTAGGTCATATCCCAGCTGAACAAATTGCTCAAATGAAAGTCCAGCCGCTCGCAGGCATTCGACCCGCGCTGACTCCATCCAGGTGATGTAACTGCCGTGCCATACTACGCCGCCATAGTCTGTGTGATGAGGCTGTACTCGAATGGGATAGTTGAACCAGCGATTCGGTTTTGGCAGTGGCTCGGACATAGGTGTAAGTCTTGGAGGTAAGTCTTGGGGGTATGAATCCTAAGTGGGTGTGGTGTATAAGATATGCGCCGCAGTATAGATATGCGCGGCAGAAGTCTCATAGAGGATAACCAATCTTTCAAACGATAAGTTTGATTCTAATTAGTTTCTTTTTGACTACATTTGTTTCTACTGTTTGTATAGCCGTCTCTAACTGTTGAGGGATGACTGCTCAGGTTTTAAGCAGGCTTAAGGAAGTAACTCATCATGATTCAAAATATTTTGCTAGCTGACTCGGGGATTGGAAACACTCGCAAGATGATGAAGGCACTCATGCAGATCCCTCGGATTGAGCGATCGCGCCTGACTATCCTCCACGTAGTGCCTTCACAAACTACCTCCTCAGAAATGACCAAGGCTTGGGAGCAAGGTGGCAAAACTTTAGCAGAATCCGTCACCGCACTCGATCTCGATCCGTCTCAGGTCAACGCGGTGCTAAGAGAAGGTGAGCCTAAAGACGTCGTCGGTAAAGTTGCAGATGAAATCGACGCTGATTTGATTGTAATGGGCTCTCGTGGCCTGAAAGGGCTGAAGGCCATCATCGGCAACTCTGTCAGTCAATATGTTTTTCAGCTATCCTCGCGGCCTATGCTGCTGGTGAAAGACGACTTGTATGCCATCAAGCCCGTCAGGCGGTTGCTCGTCGCATTGGATAAATCAGATTCTGCTAAAGCTAGCCTACAGGTCGCGCTTGATCTAGCTCGCGATATTGAAGGCAGTGAAATCATTCTGGTCCATACCATCTCCAAGCTGCGCGGTAAACTCGATGACACACTGCGTGAGTCGCCCGAGAAAGATCCTGTCTTAGCTGATGCCATCGTAAAAGTTCGTCAGATGGGCGTTAAGTATCGCTGCGTGGCCCCTGAAGGAAAGCCTGGGATTCGCATTTGTGAACTGGCCGATGACCTCAACGTTGATTTACTGATTCTAGGCTCGCCCGATCGCCGTCCTACAATCGCCAAGGCTATGCCTGATTTAGATAGGCTTCTGGGCGAATCGCTATCAGACTACGTTCGAGTTTATGCCAACTGTCCGGTGCTGCTGACCCGGATTGAGTCTTAATACGCTTGTTTTAACGACTAGCCAACACTTGTCAGGAAGACTCGGTACGAATGAATCTAGTCAAACTTACAGGGGTATTGAACAGCCTCGACTAGGGTCGCTTCGTAGACCGCTTTATCGACTTCAAAAGCACCAAAGCGGGAGAGATGCGGGTTGATAATCTGGGCGTCAAAGAGCTTAAATTCGCGCGATCGCAAATGATTTACTAGCATCACCATCGCCGCTTTTGAAGCATCAGGGACACGGTAAAACATCGATTCACCGATGAACACCCCGCCCATGACAATTCCCAGGAATCCACCCGCTAGCTCCTCGCCCTGCCAGGCCTCAAAGGTATGTACATAGCCTGCTTGATGCATTCGCCGATACACTTCCTTCAAAGCCGCTGATATCCAAGTTGTTTCTCTGTCTGCGCAGCCCTGCAATACGCCTTCAAAATCTCGGTTAATAGCAGGTGTAAACCGCTTTTGATTCAGTACCCTTTGAAGTGATTTAGGATAGCGAAACCGGTCATCGAGTGGAATGAGGGCGCGTCGGCTGCTCGAATACCAGTTTAGGGTTTCGCCATCTTCCTCAGCCATTAAAAAATAGCCTTGGGCATAGCACTGAAGAATTTGCGGAATGGAATAGCACATGACAGCTTTTTCTTGCTCTATCTACGATACAGGGCTTTGACCCACGTAAAGTAATGACAACTTTCGCGTTTACACAGACCGCGACCTCCTAGCCTTAGTTACATCCCAACGAATAAGATAAAGGCGAGGTGCCACCACTGCCTGTAGTCAACTTAAGGATGCATTGCCTACTTGGCCAGTCGAGGTGCCTATTGCTATGTAACGGTCTCAGCCGATAAAAGTGTCTTTAGCAACTGGGCAGAAGCTGTAGAACCGTCGCACGTAACATTGAGTGCCCGATTAGAAACGGACAATTGCTATTACCAATTGCTATTACTGCTATTACTTATGTCTGACCCATCAGATTCCAATTTATCTGAGCCGACTGATTCAACGTCGATAGGTTCTGAACCGAGTATCTCTGACTCAATAACTCCAGAACCTATTGAATCTATTGAACTGCCGCCGCCAGAAGATGCTGTTCAAGAAGGCGAGTGGCTCAAATCTACCTTGCACAAATGGCTCGACGAAGAATTCCTGCCCGAAATCGTCAACGAGCATATTGCTGCCAAAGCCTCGCAAGTTTTTGTGCGGCAGCGTATGGAGGGCGAAAACAACCTAAATGCCCTTGTACTCGCGGTACTAACTGAAATGCAAGGGTACGACTTTTCGAAGAGCTTCTATAGTGAATTTGCAGTTGCAAATGCCGTGGGTGACTTGCTGCTGGGCAGTTTGGGGATTGAGCGCTGCTGTGGCAATTGAGCGGCGCTATGCCACTACCGGGGAAGCAGATTATCAGCAAAATAAACCGTCAAATAACAAACAAATAAAAAGAGACCTGCTGACTTAGCGGGTCTCTCTTATGTAGGCTCAGTATTTTGATGTAGGCTCAGTATTTTCAGATTCTACAAAAACGCTGACTCAGCGTAGCAGAGCGACAAGGTAGTAGTGCGACAAGAGTACAACTTCAGCCGCAACCATTCTATTACCAGCTAGACTTGACAACGCCAGGAAGCAACCCTTGGTGAGCCATCTCACGTAGCGCATTGCGGCATAGACCAAAGTCACGATAATAGCCCCGAGGACGACCTGTCTTCCAGCAGCGATTGTTTAAACGAGTAGGCGCACTGTTGCGCGGCAACTGCTGAATTTTACGGTGAATTGCCAGCTTTTGTGCCTGGTTAGGCGCTTCATTAAATTCTTTGAGCAAAGCTTCACGCTTATCTGCGTACTTTGCAATGAGCTTTTCGCGCTTCTTCTGGCGCGCAACCATGCTTTTTTTAGCCATGAGGCGAAGTTAATTTTATTTCCATTACACAGTCTTTAATGGTATCGGCCTAGCCCGTTTTTGTAAACTCTAAGAATCACTAAATTCGCGATTTCTATAACCGAATCTATCAAACTCAGATCAGCCAACATTCAACACGAAGAATTCTTTTGGCCTTAGTCACTTTTGAGCCTTTTTCAGCTTCTTTTGAGCGGCCTTTTTCTTTGCTTTGGCTTTTTCCGCCTTAGCGGCTTCTTTCTTAATTTTAGCTGCGCCTGGGCAAATATCTAATAGGTCACATCTCTGACAAATCGGACTTTTGGCTGTGCATACGTTGCGCCCATGATACACCAGCCGAATCGACCAGTTCTCCCAGTCTGCTTGAGGTAGCAGCTTCATCAGGTCCTGCTCAATTTTGACAGGTTCTGTATGCTTCGTCAGACCCATTCGCCCGGAGATCCGTTTCACGTGCGTATCTACTGTCACACCCTCATGAATACCAAAGGCATGCGCAAGCACGACATTCGCTGTTTTCCTCGCCACCCCCGGTAGCGTTGTTAACGCCGCCATAGAAGAGGGAAGCTCACCATCAAACTCAGTCAGAATCTTGTGTGCAGCCGCCTGAATATTTTTAGCCTTGTTGCGATAAAAACCTGTGGAGCGTACTAGATCTTCTAATTCAGCAACGTCAGCACCTGCCATAGCCACCGCGTCCGGAAACCGCTCGAACAGCGCAGGCGTTACCTTGTTGACTCGCGCATCAGTGCATTGAGCTGCCAGCATTGTGGCGACCATCAGCTGCACGGGCGTTTCATAGTCCAGTGAGCATGGCGCTTCTGGATAGATCAGCTTGAGCCTTTTTAGAAACGCCAGCGCCCGAGATTTTTTTGGCAGCTTTTGGAAAGCTCTTCGAGGCGGTGGTGGCAGTCCCGGTAGGGGAAGTGGGATTGCCTCATAGCCATTGGCCGACGTAGGACCTTCGTACTTGCTCACAGTTTTACGGAATCATTTGCCCAATGGTCTTAAAGGCCCAGGTTTTGCAATACTTCAAGCTGAGTCGTATCTCGAATAATCAAGAAAATACCTAGCCCTAGCAGTAAAAAGATGCCGGTTTGCATCACGCTTTCTTGTAAGCGCATCGGCAGTGGCTTGCCGCGCACAGCTTCAATCAACAAAAAGGCTAGCTGACCGCCATCAAGTGCGGGTAGCGGCAAAATGTTAATGATGGCCAAGTTGATACTGATGATAGCCGCAAAGGGAAACAGCGTTCTGATGTCATCGTTGGCTAGGCCCGCTCCCTGCTCCACAATTCTTACGGGGCTGCCTACCTGCCCGGCCATATCCGCAAAATTTGTGAACAGTGACAGCATGCCCCCCGCTACCAGCTTGGTTTTATCTTGAAACTCGCGTGCGGCTACGCTGAAGAGTTCGACTGGATTTCTAGCAGATCGAAAGATAACTGTGCCATCGTCGTTAAGTTCGTAATTCGGGCTTAGCTCTACCCCAATTAGCGCATCGCCAGTTGCCGGGTCGATCTGAGGTGTGACAGAGAGCTCAAGCTGTTGGCTGTTACGCAATACTGTCAGGTCAACTGGCGTCCCCGGACTCGATTGAATAACGTCAATCAGTTTCCTTTGTACGCCTTCGCCCTGTCCAAATGTCTGGCCGCCCGCGGAGAGAATCACGTCGCTGTTTTGGAGGCCTGCTGTTTCGGCAGGCGCGTCGACTATGACCCTCGGGATTAAGACACCGGGGTTTACGGCTGGCACGCCCAAGCTGCCGAACTGTAAAACAAACACCAGATAGGCGAAGATCATATTAGCAATCACGCCTGCGCTGATGACGATTGCTCTGTCCCAAACAGGACGATTGCGCAGTAGATCGGGATCTTCTGGTGGAATGGCGCTTTCAGGGTCATCATCTGGGAACCCGACAAAGCCACCAAGCGGAACAGCGCGCAGTGCGTACTCAGTCTCAGGCCCCTGGTATTTCCACAAGATTGGCCCAAATCCAATAGAGAAGCGATTAACATGGATACCCTGTAAACGAGCAGCCATAAAGTGACCCAGCTCATGAACAAAGATAAGGAGGGCAAGGACTCCAATGACGGCCAGTACGGTCATAGAAACGCGACGCTAGGTTAACTTTTGTTATTGTACAGGCCCACAACGGTGAATGTGTGAGTCGAAGGGTAGGGAGAACCCACCTGTCAATTCATTTCAATTCATTTAGTTAATCGATTCATCTATTTAATAACGTCCACGCCCATATACTTTTGCAAGACTTCAGGAACTGCGATCGCCCCATCAGCCTGCTGGTAGTTTTCTAAAATAGCCGCCATTGTTCGGCCTACTGCTAGCCCTGAGCCATTGAGCGTGTGCACGTACTGCGTACCTTTTTTCCCTGATTCTTTAAATCGAATATTGGCTCGTCGTCCTTGAAAATCCACACAGTTGGAGCAGCTAGAAATTTCCCGATACTTACCAGCTGATGGTAGCCAGACTTCCAGGTCGTAGGTCTTGGTCGCCCCAAACCCTAGATCGCCTGTACAGAGTTCTAAAACTCGGTAGGGCAGCTTTAGCTGTTGCAAGACATCTTCAGCATCGGCGGTTAGCTTTTCCAGTTCGTTGAAAGAGCTATCAGGATGCACAAATTTGTACATCTCTACTTTATTGAACTGGTGTAAGCGAATCAGTCCTCGGGTATCGCGACCATAGCTGCCAGCCTCTCTGCGGAAGCAAGGGGTATAAGCACAGTAGTTAATTGGTAGCTGCTCTGCGGTCAGTACCTCTTCTCGGTGAAGGTTAGTGAGCGGAACTTCGGCAGTGGGGGTGAGCCAGAGATCATCGCGATCGCACTTAAACCCATCTTCTGCAAACTTTGGCAGTTGCCCACTGCCCTGCATCGAATCCGAATTGACTAAAATCGGCGGCAGCACCTCTGTATACCCCGCGTCGGTGTGCCGCGCCAGCATAAATGAGATCAAGGCACGCTCTAGGGCTGCGCCCGCGCCAATTAACGTGACAAATCGACTCTGCGCTACTTTCACAGAGCGCTCAAAATTCATAATGCCAAGCTTCTCGCCAATTTCGTAGTGCGGCAAACAGGTTTTGTCCGCGTCAATTAGCTCATCGCCCCATCGCCGCACTTCTACATTGTCGTCTTCGCTTTTTCCCTCAGGCGTAGAGTCACTCGGCAAATTAGGCAGCGTCAGCAAAATCGATTCAATCTGTACCTTCAGCTCACGCTCTTTTGGCTCTAGTTCACTAATTTCTTGCTTTAACCGATTGCCTTCATCCTTTAGCGCCTTAATCTCATCGCTTTTAGGGTCTGCGCCGCCGCGCATCTTTTGCCCAACCGACTTGCCTACTTCATTGCTGCTGGCCTGCAAATCCGAACGCGTCTTTTCAATTTCTCTCTGCTGAGCGTCCAGCGCTAGCAAGGAAGATAAATCATAGTCGCCCCGTCGGCCCAGTGCCGCTTTCACCTGCTCGGTTTGATTACGAATTTGCTTAATATCCAGCACAGTCTTTTCCTACTTTTTCAATAGCAAGGTTAACAGTCAAAGGGGCGGTCAGAGTAACTACTCTGCCGCCCCTTTCATAAAGATTGCGAATCAGCCGTATGGACTTAAGCCACCTGTTGAATCTCAGCAATCTCAGGAATAAATTCCCGTAGGCGACGCTCAATGCCCATCCGCAGGGTCATTGCAGAGCTTGGGCAGCTACTGCAAGCACCGTTTAAGCGCAATTTCACGATGGGGCCATCGAGTTCTACGAGTTCTACATTGCCACCGTCCGCCAACAGATAGGGACGTAGCTCATCTAAAACTTTCTCAACGTTGGGCTCTGTTAAAGCAAGCGTGGACATGAATGGATCTCCAGTGGGCAATTAAACTATCTCTCTAGTCTAGCGGCTGAATTGCGACTGATGAGAGGCGGTTATCCGACTGGGCCAAATTATTACAGCTCAGCTGACGTTCTGTAGAGGCTCTTCAAACTAACTTTGCAGCTCATCGAGCCTAGCGAGCACTTCTTGACTATGAATTGCCGGCCGCACGCCTAAAAACCGTTCCCGCAAAATACCTTCTGGATCAATCAAATATGTATGCCGCCGTGACATCGGCTTAATCCAAGATCCATAAGCTTTACTGACCGCACCATCTGTATCAGAGAGCAGCGGAAATTCTAACGCTTCAGATTCACAAAATTCTGCGTGAGAGGCAACGTCATCTGCACTCACCCCAATAATCTCTGTGTTGCGAGTTTTGTATTCCTGCAAATCTCGCTGAAACCGTTGAGCTTCGAGCGTACATCCCGACGTAAAGTCTCGTGGATAGAAGTAAAGAACAACCCATTCCCCTACATAGTCAGAGAGCGCAATTTCACCATCGCCACTGTTGGTCGGTAGGCTAAAAGAAGGTGCGGGCTGGTCGATAGCAGGCTGTGTCCCCCCCAGCGCATGGGCTACAGGCATAAGGGGTGAGTTAAAAGGTGCCGCCAACATAGAAGTAAGCGTCAAAACCGTGCTGAGGCATAGCACTAATAAAGTACGGCGAAGCGTCATAAACCGAGAAAATAAAGAGCTATCTCAAGTCTATAATGCGCTCGCAGTCGTATCTGTTATGGCGACTAGTCATTACGCGAGAGAGCTATGGTCAGACTCCTAAAAAAATATTGGCGTGAGAGCTGGGCTGTGGCTCGCCGAATATTGACTGAACTGTTCCGGCGAAGACGGAGTCTTATTTCCTGGCTAATCTTTCCGGCGCTGATTTTGATGCTCAATGGGCTAATCACCGCAGAGCGAGCGGATACCACAGTAAGTACGGCTTTTGAAGTGGCCGCGCCGCCGACGCTTGTCGGTGCGGCTCTGTTTTTTAGCTGTCTGGGCGGCGGTGTAGCGACGGTTGTGTCTGAGCGTGAACAGCAAACGTTGAAGCGCCTGTTTCTGTCGCCGCTAAGTGGGATCTCTTATTTCCTGGGAATTTTTTTGGCACACAGTGTGATTGGGGTGGGGCAGACACTGGTTATTTTTGCGATCGCCCTTATTGCCGGAGCCGATTTCCCAGGTGCAGCTTGGCCTTTAGCTGTTTTCATCATCTGGCTTAGCATCCTGGCATATGTCGGCTTAGGGTTTATGCTCGGAACTCAGTTTGCTCGCCGCACCGAGGATGTCAGCGCTTTGATTGCCGCTTTTGGCGTACCGCTTATGGTGTTGGGTGGCGCTTTTTTACCTATTTCTCTTTTCCCTGAGTCGCTGCTCGACATTGCTAAATTCAATCCGATTTACCATATGACCGAAGCCCTGACCGACGCACTGCTAGATGCTGAAAATCCCCTAGGTGATGGCGGTGGTCACTTTTGGTTCTTGCTAATATTCGCGGGTGCTATGGTTATTGTCGGTTGGTTGTCTTATCAGCGGATGCTGGTAGAAGAGCGCCAGCTCTAAGTCACGCGCTTTCTAAGTCACGCGCTTGTAGTCTCTCCTCCCCGACAGACCGTGATTAGAGGATTCGCGCTTAGAAGCCACATTCAAAAGGCTACAAAAAGAGCTGCATTCAAAAGGGCTGCATTCAAAAGATAAAGGGATGCGTTGGCTCAGGCGTAGCTTGTTTGGCAGCAGCTCTTTTACTGGCAGCTACTTTGCGGTCTCGCACAATCGCTACGCCTAAGCCCATTAGGCCTAATAGCAAAGCCGGCTCAGGAATCTCTTGATTACCGCTGTTCGCTTTGCCAGCTACCGCGAATGCTAAGGAGCCTACGGGAATAGTTCCGTGGCCTGTCAGCGAGAGCTTGTCTGAAGCGTCTACTGATTTCGGCAATGACTTTTTAATATCCCTTTCTTTTCCCGAAATATTTGAGCGGCCTGCTACTGCGCTTGAGGGCGCAACATCAGGCGCAGTCGTCGTAATCGCACCGCAATTACCAGGAAGGTAAATGCCCTCCTGGCTATTGCCAGAGCCTAAATGCTGCGTCCAGTATCGTCCGTATTTAGAGCTGCCAGTCGTATCAAACACCCCAAATCCCACTTCGGTGTAGGCTGGATTAATCAAATTTTTATAGTGCGAGTCGCTGTTCATCCAGTTAGTGAATGCGCCGCCAGACGTATAGCGCCCGGCTACTAGGTTCTCTCCAACCCATTCCCCTGTATAGCCAGTGACCCTAATGCGGGTTTGATATGAGTCTTTCGCCCCGTGGCCAAAGAAGTTTTCGGTGGCCATTTTTTCTGCATAGTCTTGGGCGGACTTTCCTAGCTGAAAGGAGAATTTTAGGTCTGGCGCACCGACCGCGGCGCGCGCACTGTTTGTTCTGTTTAGCAGGTCAGAAAAGAATTCTTCCATGGGCGTACAGCTGTCTTGAGCGACAATGTCAGCGGGCGCAGTGCTCTGCCTGTTAGCCTCGCTACTCTCCTTTTGACCACTGCTGCTAGAACCGCAGCCTGTCGCCATAACGCCTGTTATCACCAGACTCCACAAAGCAGTCCACTTCATAAGGAAATACTCCCAGGTAATAGAGATTTGCATCTGAAATCTGTTGCCCCCCTTATCTACTGGGTGCAACGGACCTAGCGCGTGAGTTAGAAAAAATACAGCTGCCGTTAGTCACAGCAACATTGCAGAGGCTCAAACAACAAAGCCGCTAGCAGTACAGCACGTCACAAAACGAGCAATAAACGCGCCGCCAAACACTCACTCTTCAGATGGACTGCAAAAACTCAACCTAATGCAGTGGGATGTCACTCAACTGACAGCTTTAGCTTCCCAATGTGCTTTAGCCTATCGGTCATTCAGTGAACGCCTCATCCTCTGAAACCTTAACGATTACACTACGTACTCTAGTGCGATCAAAAACATATCAACATCGGAGTATGTAACTATCGCTTACGTAGTCTTGATACAAGTATCCATAGAGGCATACGCAAACCTCATCAGAACGAGTGCTCAAAAGCATTGACCTACCGATGTATACGCATATCCGGATAAATTCGCCAAAAAAATAACTATTTCCTCGCGGTGAAATACCGACAAACGATATTTATGAATGCTCAGCTTGATACACAGCTTTCTGCTCGTACTGACTCGACACTGGCTTTTGCAACCTTCGGTGCGGGCTGCTTTTGGCATACCGAAGAAGTCTTTCGCACGCAGCCGGGTGTTGTTCGTACCTCTGTTGGCTATATGGGCGGCCATTTTGAGAACCCGTGCTACTTAGATGTCCTCGCGCGCATTACAGGCCATGCAGAGGTCGCGCAGATTCAATACGATCCTGCGATCGCCTCATACGAGACCCTGCTCGCTCTTTTCTGGGCGTGCCACGACCCTACTACGCTCAACCGTCAGGGCCCAGACCGGGGCGAACAATACCGCTCTGTTATTTTTTGTCACACCTCAATTCAGCTCAAAGCTGCTCAGGACTCCAAAGCTCAGCTTGATGCTAGCGATAGACATTTAGATCCGATCGTGACTCAAATTCAAGCGGCTAGTGACTATTGGCTAGCTAGCGAAGAGCATCAGCAATACCTGTTCAAAAAAAGTTTGAAGCGGCCGCAACAGTAGGCACTCGTTGTGTTTTTGGGGGGTGTATCAATTCTGCTTGGTGTTTCTACGGGTCCCTCTACGGGCAACTTGTGTTCACGCCAAACAAACAAAACTCATTAACGAAAAAACATACAAACAAAACTTACAAACACAGCTTAGCGATCGCAATTTGCACAAATTTCCGTGTCCTTCTACGCAAGGCGCTACTGATGCTCCAACCCTTCTTCCAAAATATTCTTTAGCGGTTTTTAGCTTTGAGTGCTTCTTAGCTAGAGCCTCTTAGATGAATCGTTTTAGATGAATCGTTCTGATGAATCGTTCTCAGTGTGTGCTTCCTCAGTAGGTGCTTCTAAACCCAGTAGGTGCGGCTTAACTCAACCTAAGCCGCCCACTGTTCGCTCAACTGCTCTCGTAACCGCTGTAGCCGAATGCGGCCTGCCACATACCATGGCCACCGATGATACTCTGCTAACAACCAGACAGACATAATGCTGTGGCTCACACCTGTGAGCGCAACCCAGCTCAATACAAACTGTAGTCCGCCCGACGGTGGAAACACATAGTTAGAAATGGAAATCAATCCAACTGGCGCTGCCGTCAAAATCAATGCAAATCCCCAGACTAGTCCGGCAGTTGTTTCACTTTGATGGGCTGCTCTCCAGCGATGGCCCGTCCAGTGCCAGGCCATCGGCTGAACGCTGTCGGCTAGCTGCACAGACTGCGTCTGCAGATTGGCTGTGAACATATGCCGACAAAAGTCACAGGCAAATACATCCATCATGGCCATTGCACTGATCTGCCCGCTACCACAGGCAGGACAGCTATAGACCTGCTGATAGCCTAAGGGTATTGATTGCTGTGATAAAGCACGCTTTTCTTTGGCGATCTCTCTCTGTGTTTCTGTCTCTTTTCGCTCACCCATATCAACCAGCTTTTACCTTTGATATCGCTGTATTCGGCATACAGCTTTAAAGATAATCGCATCAAAACTAGTCTTGCAGGCTTGCAGGCAAATTCTTAACAGGCTGACATCATCGCTAGCACATATTGCGTCAGCTTTTTGCTGCGCCGCATCTCATCTGGTAGCAGCTAGTAGCAGCGCCCATCTACTAGCAGTGCTTTGCGGTTGATGTTATTGATTGGCAGCGCTTTGCAATTTAATCAGCAGCGCATCAGCTTCCGCCTGTAGATGAAGCAGCTCAACTTGGTGATCGGGCTGATAGGGATATCGTTTTACTTCAATCCAACACACCTTATCGTCGTTTCCTGCTGAGACGGCAGCCTGGCTAGACGAGGAGACTTCCTTAGAACTAGAAGACACGGTCTCAGATACCTGATTAATAGGTTCGATCAAGGGCATAGGTTTACAAACTCACTCACAACACAACTGAAATGGCCATACAAGACCTTTGCAGCTCAGCACCTTATCTGCTGGTCTGATGCTGTAATCAGCAAAATACTGTCAGCTTCCTAGTCATTTATACTCATTTAAGCGCAATGGCATTGTAGCTTGAATAGCAAAAATTCATATTGACTGACTTGAACTTTATTTTTGCTACAGAAGCAGCGAGGTTTGTCTGCTGATGTGGCGATTTGCCAAGTGGGTGCTTAAGTCAATGAGTCAATGAAAGAGTGATTTTTTGACAAGTGAGTGTCTAGCGATCGCT
>CALDSK010000289.1 GCA_937911865.1 uncultured Synechococcus sp. | reverse complement strand
CAGATGACAGAAACGATTTAGCCTGTCTGTACCTTGGAATTTGGAATTGCTGCTTTAGACCTGACCTCAGACTTTGTTAGATGTTTGAAAGGGCCTTTGGATGTGAATTTATTTGCACCCAGAGGCCTTTCTCTATGAAATCAGTAGATGGTACTAAATTCGATAGCCGATTTTAGTAAGTCGCGGTATCCTTATCAGTACTGTTGATTAAGCGTTGATTAAGCTGGTACCTGAAAGTCCACTCAGAAAGTCTACTCAGTTCGTTCAATCCATAGCATGTCCGGCCATATCGCATCGGGAAAGCAGCGTTTTTTCAACAGAAAAAACAGAGTGTATCCTTACAACTAGATTGTTCTTTTATGAATATTCAACAGCTTCCTGGTAATGCCAATGATTTGGGTGCCACCTGGGATGGTCAAGGAACAAACTTTGCAATTTTTTCTGAAAACGCAACTCGTGTAGAGCTATGCCTATTCGATGATGACGATAAGGAGACCCGCTATGAGTTAGGCGGCGTCTATAACTTTGTTTGGCACAGCTATTTTACTCATGTAAAACCGGGTCAGCGCTACGGGTTTCGGGTGCACGGCCCGTTTGATCCTGAGCACGGTCATCGGTTTAATCCCAACAAACTGGTGCTTGATCCCTATGCGAAGGCGATTGCCGGTAATGTGACCGCTGGCCAGTCTATTTTTGGCTATACCTGGTTCCAGGAAGAGCAAGACTTGGGCTGCAATATTGAAGATAGTGCCAGCGCTATGCCGAAGTGCGTTGTGGTTGATCCCCTGTTTGATTGGCAAGGCGATGAGCGACCCAACACGCCTTGGAATGAGACCGTCATTTATGAGATGCACGTTAAGGGCTTTACTCATCAGCACCCTAAGGTGCCAAAGCGGTTGAGAGGAACCTACGCCGGGCTGGCCCATCCTGCTGCGATTAAGCACTTCAAATCTTTGGGGATCACGGCAGTGGAGCTGATGCCTATTCACCATTTTCACGCTAAGCCGAGCTACCTGGTGAATAAGGGCTTGAGTAACTATTGGGGATATGATTCGCTCAATTACTTTGCGCCGCACTCTGGCTACAGTTCGATTGGCGAGCTAGGTGAGCAGGTAAAAGAATTTAAGACGATGGTGCGATCGCTCCACGCTGCCGGGATCGAAGTCATTTTGGACGTGGTGTACAACCACACGGGCGAAGGGAACCACATGGGCCCTACTCTCTGTTTCCGAGGGATCGATAACGCTGCCTACTACCGGCTGGTTGAGGGTAATGAGCGCTACTACATGGATTACACTGGCTGCGGCAACTCGCTGAGAATGAGCCATCCTCAGGTGCTGAAGCTGATTATGGACAGCCTGCGCTACTGGGTGCAGGAAATGCACGTGGATGGTTTCCGCTTTGACTTGGCTTCTGCCCTCGCTAGAGAGCTGTTTGAAGTCGGTACGCTCGCGACATTTTTTGACATCATCCACCAAGACCCCGTGATCTCGAAAGTCAAGCTAATTGCTGAGCCCTGGGATGTGGGAGAAGGCGGCTATCAGGTCGGTAAGTTTCCCCTGCTGTGGTCTGAGTGGAACGGCAAGTACCGTGACACGGTACGAGACTTTTGGCGAGGTGAAGACAGTACGCTGGGCGAATTTGCTCTTCGTCTGACAGGTAGCTCCGATCTATACGAAGGCACGGGGCGTAGACCGCATGCCAGCATCAACTTCATTACGGCGCATGATGGCTTCACTATGCGCGATTTGGTGAGCTACAACGACAAGCACAACGAAGCCAATGGTGAAGATAACCGCGATGGCGAAAGCCACAACCGTTCGTGGAACTGCGGGGCAGAAGGCGAGACCGATGAGCCTGAAATTTTACAGCTGAGAATTCAGCAGCAGCGTAATTTTTTGGCGACACTGATGCTTTCACAAGGGGTGCCCATGCTGTTAGCCGGCGATGAAATGGGTCGCACCCAGTACGGCAACAACAATACCTATTGTCATGACGATGAGCTGTCGTGGCTGAACTGGGACTTAAGCAAAGAGCGAAAAGATCTGCTGCGCTATACCCAAAAGCTCGTAAAGCTGATCAAAGACCACCCGGTTTTTCGTCGTCGAGACTGGTTTCATGGCCGCGAGATCTACGGCTCTGGTATTCGAGATATTGGCTGGTTCAACTTGGATGGTGTGTTGATGCACGATGAGTGGACGGCTGGCTACGTTAAAACGCTGACGGTGCTTTTGAACGGAGAAGAAATCGCAACGCCTAACAAGATGGGTGAGCAGGTGATCGACGACAGCTTTTTGCTGATGTTTAATGCACACTATGAGCCGCTGGAGTTTGCTCTGCCGAGGCGCTTCCGCGACAGTGAAAATACCGATTGGTCAGAGCGAAAGTGGCGCTTACTGATCGATACCAAAGAAGGCTTTGTTAAGCGCAGAAAGACCTATAAGAAAAAGGACAAGGTTGCTGTAGCAGCGCGTAGCCTGATCGTGCTTGAAAGTCGTCGGCTGGCAAGAGACTGATTGACCTCAGCTGTCGATACGCAGACGATGCTTGAGTATGACAGTGGTAAGGCGGATGTATATCGGTCCTTTGACACCTATACGCAATTGTCAGGTTTTTATTTATAGTGAGGTCAATTAAAAACTTGGCGAAAGAATAGTTTAGGACGAAGGGGTTCGGTATATGGGTTGGCGCAGGTTGCACCGTCGGTTACAGGGCACTCGGCTTTGGCAGATGCTGTTGCTGGGCTTGATGATGTTTGGCTTGGTGGTGTCTACGGCCAGCTGTAGCAGTCTTGATCAGCTGCGGTTAGAGAACTTTAGGGTAGAAGCTGCCGATGTGCCGACCCTAGTGAGTCCAGTGGTGGGTGAGCCAAAAACCTTTAACTATTTTCTTTCTCAAGAAAGTTCTAGCAGTGATGTGCTCGGCTTTTTGTATCAAGGCCTGATTAGGGTTGATCAGACGACGAGTGAAATTGTGCCCGCGCTGGCGGAGTCTTGGACTATCTCGCCCGATGGTCAAACAATTACGTTTGTGCTGAAAGAAGATCTGAAATGGTCAGATGGTGAGCCGCTAACGGCAGATGATGTTGTATTTACCTACAACGATCTCCTTCTAAATGAGGCGATTACGACTGATACTAGAGACATCCTTCGGATTGGCGCAGAAGGTAAGCTGCCTACCGTTCGTAAGACAGGCGATCGCCTGATTCAGTTTCAAATCCCTGAGCCCTTTGCCCCTTTCTTACGGGTGACTGGCATTGCAATTATGCCGAAGCATATTCTGGAGGAAACGGTCACTAATTTAGATGGCGACGGTCAGCCGCTCTTTATGTCTACCTGGGGAACCGATACCGACCCGCGTGACGTGGTTGGCTGTGGCCCTTACACGCTCCAAGCGTTTGTTCCGGGTGAGCGAATTATTTTTGAGCGCAATCCCTATTACTGGGATCAAGGCCCTAACGGCGAGCAGCTACCTCAGATTCAGGAAATGATTTGGCCTGTGGTTATCTCTCAGGACGCACAGTTCGTGCGATTCCGCTCAGGTGATGCGGACCTGATGACCGTAACGCCCGATAACTTTTCGCTGATGAAGCAAGACGAAGCGCAAGGCAACTACACCGTATACAACGGTGGGCCAACGACGACTCGGCTATTTGTAACTTTCAATCTCAACCAGGGGTCAATGAACGGTGTTCCTGTTGTCGATCCGATCAAGTCGAACTGGTTTACTAAGACGGAATTTCGGCAGGCAGTAGCCTACGCTATTGACCGGGAAACCATGCTCAACAATATCTTTAAGGGGCTAGGGGAAATGCAAAATTCTCAGATTGCGCCTCAGAGCCCTTACTATGCCGAGTCTGGTTTACCCGTTTACGACTACGACATTGAGGCGGCTAAAGAGCTGCTGTTGTCGGCTGGCTTTACCTATCAGGGGAACCGCCTGGTAGACGAAGATGGCAATTTGGTTCGCTTCACGCTGCAAACGAATGTAGGCAATAAAATTAGAGAGTCGGCTGGCGCTCAGATAAAGCAAAACCTTAGCATGATTGGGATTACGGTCGACTTTCAGCCGATGGATTTCAATAAGCTGATTACCAACATTGGCGATACGTTGCAGTGGGATGCCATTGTATTGGGCTTTGGCGCTGGCGTAGAGCCTAACAGCAGCGCTAATCTCTGGCTTACCAATGGCGGTTTGCACTTTTTCAATCAGGCGGCGCAGGGTGAGATGAACTTGACTGGCCGCGTGGTCTATCCCTGGGAGCAGCAAATTAGCGATCTCTATGTCCAAGCCGCTCAGGAACTGGACGAAACCAAGCGCAAGGCGCTTTACTTTGAGACTCAGAAGCTGGTGCAGGAGAATTTGCCGTTTATTCACCTGGTCGGTCAGTATTCTATGAGTGCGGTGCGTAATAAGGTCGAGAATGTGAAGTATACGGCGCTGGGTGGCACGCTGTGGAATATTGGCGAGCTAAAGCTAACAGAGAACTAGCTAGCGGAGAACCAGCTAACGGAGAACTGGCCAATGGCGTTTGACGAATGGAGAACTCGCTGATGAAAATCTGAGTATTGGACTAAGTATTGGAACTAGGCTATCGGTGCATTCGGCTGAGGTTGGAGGTCTATAAGCTGGCGGCTGTGCGGCGCGCTTCTTAAAGTTTGCTGTGATTCGCGGCTAGAGATGGGGTTTATCCGGCATAATCATAAGACATAAGCAACTTATACATAAGCTCCTCTAATATCCCGATTCCCATCCGAGCGTTCTGCGGCTAGTAACGAGCCGCAATTGCGTGATAGAGGCAGTCACTTTTAACGAAAACCACGCTATCGGCGCGTATGGATTCTATTGAGCAAGCCTACAGAGTTTTAGAGCTAGAGCTAGATAAGTCAACTTCGATGAAAGAAGTCAATCAGGCTTACAAGGATCTGGTGTTTATCTGGCATCCCGATCGGATTCCAAACGATCGCGCTCGCTTGATTGAGAAAGCTGAAGAAAAGATTAAGGTGCTGAACGACGCTCGGTCTTTTTTGCGATCGCAAGCCAAAAACGGTAGATTGCCCGCCGCCACCGCCACCGAGACCAGCACTCGCAAAAACAATCAGTCTGCCTATAGCCGTAGTTCAGCGACCCGCGCTCGAAATACACGCGCCTACGGCTATCGCCCTGGCGACGATTCTACCTACCGCCCGTACAGCCGCCGGACCAAAACCGCAACCAGAACGGCCACCGACGGTAATAGTAACGGCGACGGCTATCGCCCTCCTTACGAGGCCTATCGCCGCGCCGCTGCTTCTAGTGAATACGGTGCGACATATCGAGCCCGCTACCCTAGCAGCGCCTGGCCCCGCCGCGAAGACTCCGCGACCCAGTCATCGCGAAATGGTGCGGCCAGAAACGGTAGAGCTAAGCAGCCCTCAGCAGAAGAAAAGGCCGCCAGAGCAAAGGCCACCGCTGAGAGAAAAGCCAGTGATCGAGCCGCTAGAGAAAAAGCGATCGCCGAACGAAAGGCCAGAGAGAAGGCCGCCAGAGAAAAAGCAATTGCCGAACGAAAAGCTAGAGAGAAGGCGGCTAAAGAAAAAGCGGCTAGAGACAAACTTGCTAGAGAAGAAGCGGCTAAGGAAAAAGCCATTCAAAAGAACGCTTCAAAAGGCACATCCAAGCGCGATCCAGATCTCAGCGGCGTTAATATGAGCGGCGCCAACCTGAAAGAAAAGGACTTCTCGGGTCGTAATCTGAGCGGCGCAGACCTGAGCGGCGCAGACCTGAGCGATACCTTTATGCATAAGGTCAACCTCAATCGCGCCAACCTTCGCAAGGCTCGCCTGTTCCGTGCGAACTTGCTTCAGGCGGATCTCAGCCACGCAGATTTAAGCGGTGCGGACTTGATCGGCGCGGATCTAAGTGGTGCGGATCTAAGTGGTGCAGACCTGAGCGGCGCTAAAGTTGGCTACGGCGATAAAATTATGGTGAAACTTTTGGGCGCACGTCTGACAGGCACCATCATGCCCAATGGCCGCATCCACGAATAGTTGATATCGCTATTTTTCTATGAATACACTGAACCAAGTCTTAGAAACGGCTCTGACATTACCGGATGAGCAGCAGGAAATGTTGATAACAATCCTGAAGAGGCGACACGATGAAAGCCGCAGGGTTCAAATCGCTGTAGATGCACAGCAATCCCTGACCGATTTTCGTGAAGGAAAATTTGAGGCACAATCTGCGAATGATGCTATTGCAGAGTTAAAGTGCTCATTAGACGATTTGGTCTAATGAGAAATCTAGTCCTGACTTCGAAATTTAAGCGGTCATCTCGAAAATTTGTGAAGCGTAATGCACTTCTACAAGAGCGAATTGAAGAAACACTTCAACAAATGGCGTTAGATGTATTCGCTCCTAAGTTAGGAACTCATAGACTCAGTGGAAAGTTAAGTGGTCTGCAATCTTGTTCCTGTGGTTATGACTGTCGCATTGTTTTTTCGATTGAAAAAGATATTGATACAGATGACGAAGTCATCGTACTGCTTGACGTTGGTACCCATGATGAAGTGTATTAGTTTCAGGAAATAGCTATTCTTTCACCTATCACTATTCTTTCACCTATCAATTGTTGGTTTGGCGAGCAGGGCTGGAAACCAATTAATTTCCAAAAGAAAGCGTGGAAAGCTTACCTATCTGGGCATAGCGGCATTATTCAGGTGCCAACGGGTTCTGGTAAGACCTATGCGGCTGTGATGGCACCTATTGCCCAGATTCTAGCTGAAATTGAGCAGGGTAAATCGCTCAGCGGCCTACAGCTGCTGTACATTACACCGCTGAGAGCGCTTTCAAGAGATATCGAAGCGTCTATCCGACGTCCGATTGAGGAGATGGGCTGGCCGATTACGGTAGAGTCGCGCACTGGTGATACGAAGTCTTCAGTAAAAAGTCGGCAGATTAAGAAGATGCCGAATATTTTGATTACGACTCCAGAATCTTTGGCAGTGCTGCTGTCTTATAAAAACTCAGCGAAGCGATTTGGCAGGCTACGATGCGTGATTTTAGACGAATGGCACGAGCTGATGGCTTCCAAGCGGGGAACGCAGGCCGAGCTGTGTATGTCTCGTCTACGTGAGCTGAACCCGGCGGTGCAAACCTGGGCAATTTCTGCCACGCTGGGTAACCTGCAAGAGGCTGCTGAGGCAGCGACAGGTGTAGGCAGTAATCCTGTTGTTGTTCAATCAAACATTCAAAGAGAGACCGTGATTAAAAGCGTGCTGCCTGAGTCGGTAGATAGCTTTCCGTGGGCCGGGCATTTAGGTCTACGGATGTTTGAAGAGCTGGTGGCGGCCCTAGACATTGGGCGCTCTACGCTAATTTTTACCAACACCCGGTCTCAGGCGGAGCGATGGTTTCAAGCGCTGACATTTTCTCTGCCTGAAAACGAACATCAAATCGCTTTGCATCACGGCTCAATTGACTTTGGTGAGCGTCTGGCGATAGAGGCTGGCCTGAAAACAGGCGAGGTTAAATGGGTTGTTTGCACATCTTCGCTCGATCTGGGGGTCGATTTTCAGCCAGTAGAGCGAGTTGTTCAAATTGGCAGTGCCAAGAACCTGGCCAGATTGCTTCAGCGGGCAGGACGTTCGGCGCATTTGCCAGGGGGTACTTCAGAAGTGTTCTTTTTGCCAACGAATGCATTAGAACTGTTGGAGATTTCTGCTTTTCGCCGAGGTCTGGCCAAGGGTGATATTGAATCTCGTCACACGTTGAACAAACCTTATGATGTGTTGCTGCAACATTTGATGACGTTGGCTTGTGGAGATGGGTTCGCTCCGAAAGAGACTTTAGATGCTGTGCAAAAAACATTCTCTTATCAGGCCTTGACCGCTCAAGAATTTGATTGGCTAGTGGACTTTTTAGAGAAGGGCGGAAGGTGTTTGAAAGCCTATCCTCGCTATCAGAAGATTGTGCTAGATGAAGGCGTTTATACCGTAATGGATGCTCGCATCTCTCGCATGCATAAAATGAGCATTGGTACGATTACCGGCAATCAGCAGGTGAGGATTGCTTATGCTAAGGGGCGGCATATTGGCACCGTGGAAGAGAGTTTTGTTTCTAGGCTAAAGAAGGGTGACGTTTTTTATTTTGCCGGGCGGCAGCTAGCGTTCTTTCAGATGAAAGATATGACGCTGTATGTAAAAAACGCGCGCAAAAAATCTAGCGTAGTACCCGTTTGGAGTGGTGGCTACCTGGCGATTTCGGACCGGTTGAGCCAGTATATTCGAGCTGAAATTACGCAGGTAAAAGAAGGCAATGTCAGCGCGGAAGTAGAGTGCATTATGCCGATTTTGGCTGCGCAGGACCGTATTTCTCACCTGCCAGATGCGAATCAGTTTTTGGTGGAGTGCTGTCGTACCCGAGAAGGGAAACATTTGTACGCCTATCCGTTTGAAGGGCGAAACGTGCATGAAGGCTTGGGCTTTTTATGGGCCTATAGATTTTCCCAGCTGAAAAAAGCGACCTTTACGGTTTCGGTCAATGACTATGGCTTCGAGATTTTAGCGCCAAAAGACTATCCGTTTCGAGAGATGTTTAGTGAGGCATTTTTCTCTACGCGAAACTTGTATGAAGAGATTAAAGAGAGTTTGAATATTTCTGAGTTGACACAGCGTAAGTTTAGGGGGATTTCTCAGGTCTCGGGCTTGGTATTTAAGGGTTACCCCGGGTCGAAGAAAACGGCCAATCAAGTGCAGATTAGCTCGTCTTTGATCTATGAGGTGTTTACTAAATACGAGCCAGATAATCTGCTATTGCAGCAGGCAGAGCGAGAGGTGATTGAAGGGCAGATGGAGGCGCCTCGACTGACGGCAGCGCTGAAGCGAATGAGGGCGTTGGAGCTGGTGTGGATGGATGTGAAGCGGCCTTCGCCCTTTGGGTTTCCGCTGCTGGTGGAGCGATTGAGTTCGCGGCTGACAAATGAGAGTTTGCGCGATCGCATACAGCGCCTCAAACAGCAGTGGGACAAGTAGGGTTGTATGCTCTTAGTGTAAGAATGTGCTTTTGTAGGTTTTGAAGCTGGCGAATGGGTGGCATCGAGTCAAATAAAGAACTGAACTATCTTAACTGGAAAATTCCACCGGGCTCTCGTGTCTATCTTGGTTTGTATCAAATGTCTGAGCTGGCAGTGATGCACCGTTGGAAGCATCAGGTTGATATTTCGTTCTTGACCTGCCGTCCGGTGCGTCGAATGTCTCTAGATGAGCGGAAGCGACGGTTTCAGCAGAAGGTGCCGTCTGTGTTTGCCATTCGCCGAGTAGAAGATGGCCAGTTTTTAGGAGAGCTTAGCGTGTATGGCTACAATGCCAAGAATCGTTCTGTTGGCGTAGCTTACTTTACGGGGCCAGCGTATCGAAAGCAGGGCTACACCAAAGAAGGGCTAGCGCTATTGCTGAGCTACCTGTTTGAGACGGTCGGTTTGAATAAGGTCATGGCCGATACGGGAGCGTTTAATCAAGGCTCGATTTCGCTGCTAAAGGGATCTGGCTTTTGCGAAGATGGTCGCCTGCGCCAGCATCAGCTGTTTGAAGGAACGCTGCATGACCGGCTGCTGTTTAGTCTATTAGCGGACGATTGGCAGACTGCTCCTAAATCTTGATTGGCTGAAGTCTTGACCTCAAGTATTTTCTTGTGTTTTTGAGTTATCTAGCCGCGATCGCACCTTCTGAAAGCGTTGAATCTTCTGCTGTACACCTGCTATCGTCTCCTGAATTTCAGCCAAGTCTGAATCCAAAGCATGCTCAGCCAGTAGCTTTAACAGGCTATCCGCATCGACGCTGTAGTTCATCATTAAGGCTGTAACATCTGAGTCGCACATCTCAAGGTTTGTTCCTCCGGTAAAATAGTGGGACGATTCTTGATTTAGTGCTTACATGGCGGACGTATTGGTAATTGGCTCAGGCCCGGCGGGACTCTTTATGGCGACGGCCTTAGAGCAGCGTGGTCTTAAAGTGGAAGGCCTTAGCCCGGTCGCGGCGACGGAGCATTGGCCCAATACCTACGGCATCTGGGCCGATGAGCTAGAAGCGCTAGGGATGGAAGCGTTTCTATGGAAGCGCTGGCAAAAGACAACGGCCTATATGGGCGATAACACCATTCCGTTGAATCGTGACTATGGCCTAATTGATCGGGAGAAGTTGCAGGGCCATTGGCTAGAGCAAAGCAATCGCCACGGTATTCGCTGGCATGTGGGCAAGGCGGTGAATGTGACGCATGGCCCCAGTCGTTCTGAAGTGACCGATGCGCAGGGAAATGTCTATAGCGCTAGGTTAGTGGTAGATACCAGCGGCCACAGTCCGGCGCTGGTGAAGCGATTGCCCACGATGAAGCCGATTGCCTATCAGGCGGCATATGGCATTGTCGGTAGGTTTTCTGCGCCGCCAGTAGAGCCGGGTCAGATGGTGCTGATGGATTATCGGGATGATTATTTGCCAGTGCCAGAAAAGAAGCTGCCGCCAACGTTTTTGTATGCGATGGATTTTGGCGACGATGTTTTCTTTGTGGAAGAGACCTCTTTGGCTCATGTGCCCGGGATTCCGATGGATACGCTGGAGCGGCGGCTGCATCAGCGATTAGCGCATCGCGGTGTGAAGGTGAGTGAGACGCATCATGTCGAGCGCTGTTTGTTTCCGATGAATATGCCGCTGCCGGATTTGACGCAGGCGGCAGTTGGCTTTGGTGGGGCGGCGAGCATGGTGCATCCGGCGACGGGGTATATGCAGGGAGCCCTATTGAGAAGGGGGCCGGATTTGGCGAAGGCGATCGCACAATCGTTAGAGAGCGATCGCACGTCACCCAAAGAAGCGGCTCAAGCTGCCTGGCAGATACTGTGGTCAGAAGATCGTTTGCGCAAGCACTACCTTTATAGCTTTGGCCTAGAGAACCTAATGGACTTTAAGACGAGAGATTTACAGCAGTTTTTTACGACATTCTTTGGGTTAGAACAGTCTCAGTGGGCTGGTTTCTTGGCGGATACTTCGACGCTGCCGGAGATTGTACAGGCGATGCTGGTGTTATTTGGACGGACCTCTAATCCGGTTCGCTGGGGGTTAATGAGTTCAGTCTTTAGCCATGGCAATTTGCTAAAGCGGACGATTACAACCTAGCTGCTATGGATACTCTTCTTTCTAACGAGATTCGGCTGTGTGGCCACAGGTTGCAGCTGCTAGACGATAAAGCGCTCTATCTACCAGCGGTAGAAGCGCTGCTGGTTTCAGATGTGCATCTTGGCAAGGCGGAGACGTTTCAGTCTTTGGGCATTCCGATTTCTAACCAGATGAATGAGGAGAATTTGGAGCGGCTGCGATCGCTTTGCCAACAGCTCACGCCTAAAAAGCTGCTTGTGTTAGGTGATTTATTCCATTCTGAAAAGTCTCTGGTGCCTGAGGTGCTCGTTGCCTGGGACCGCTTTCTCAAGGAGATTACTGCTGAGACGACCTTGATTGTGGGTAATCACGATCGCCGTTTGGTTGCAGCGCTGCCGCCGCTATCAATGACCTGTCAAACAGAGGCCGTTGAACTAGGCCCGTTCTTGCTAAGTCATGAGCCGGAGATGCAGCACGGTTCAGTGTTGAATGTGTGTGGTCATATTCATCCGGTGGTGAGATTGCGATCGCCAACAGACAGTCTTCGTCTCCCCTGCTTCTTTCTAGAGCGCGACCAAAAGCGGTTAACCTTGCCTTCTTTTGGTGAATTCACCGGTGGTTTTGAAGTTGAGCTAGTCGGCAATACCTGTGCATATGTTGTTTGCGAAGGCGAGGTCATTTCCTTCGATGCCCCATAGGTTCAGGTTCTACTTAACCTGATTAGTACCGGATTCTAGGATCTAGCACGCCGTACAGCAAATCAGCGACAAGGTTAAAGACCACGATCAAAATGGCGTAGATAAATGTAATAGCCATGACGACTGGCGTATCGCTGCGAGTAATGGAGTCAATTAGCAGTGAGCCAATGCCAGGCACCCGAAAAACCTGTTCAGTCACGAGCGCGCCGGTAAAGACAGCAGGAATATCTAAGGCAATCAAGGTGACTACAGGGATAAGCGCGTTACGTAAAACATGGCGAAAAATTACCTGAGTGCTACTGAGCCCTTTGGCATAGGCCGTACGAACGTAGTCCATATTGATTTGTTCAATGACGGCCGCGCGAATGTATCTCATTAGAACAGCGGTTTGAAAGAGGGCTAAAACCGTAATGGGCATGATGGACTGTTTAGCCTGTGTCCAAAAGCTATTGAGGTTGTTGACAATCAAGGTGCTGTCGTAGATGAAGGGTAGCCAGCCCAGCGTAATACTAAAGAGAAGAATCAACAGCAGGCCGGTGAAAAACGGTGGAATGGAAAATCCGGCGAATGCGAAAGTGGTGGCTAGCTGGTCAAGCCAGGTGTAACGCTTGAGCGCAGATAGAATGCCAAGCGGGAACGCGATCAAGAGAGAGACGATATAGGCGATGCCCACAACCCAAAGCGTGGTAGGTAAGCGCTGCAAAATGAGTGCATTTACTGGAATGGGATTAATGAATGAGTACCCCATATTCCCTGTCAGAAACGCAGTGGCCCATTTGATATAGCGAATGTAGATAGGTTGATCGAGTCCGAACGAGCGCCGAATGTTTTCTCTGACTTCAGGCGTAATAGAGGGACTGTTGGCGAGTTCGCCTAAAGGGTCGCCGGGAGCAATTGCCAGTACGAGTTAGATCTCCATGCTAATAGCAATCAGAGTAGGAATAGCGATCAGGAGTCGTTTAATCAGGTATTTTCTCATGATTGTTGGCTCATGATTGGTGGTTCATGATTGTTTGGCTAAAGTAATTTGTTCATTCTCCAAGGTGTTATTGTTTGCCCCATTCGTTGATTTTCCAGGTGCTAGCGGCCCAAGGGGTAAATTCTAGATTGGTGAGCGTCGAGGCGATCGCATAGCCCTCGCTTCTCTGCACCAGCGGGATCAGCGCCACGTCTTCAATTAATAGGTCATTCATTTCAACAAATAAATCAACTCTCTTCTGTGGATCGATTTCTGTTGCTAACTGTTCTAGCAGCGCGTCGTATTCAGGGTTACAGTACCGAGAAGAATTTTCTTTGGACCACTGGTTTTCTTTTTGAGAAATTTGGTCACAGGCATACAGCTCCATATACGAGTCAGGCTCTGGCGTTTCACTATCAAAAGCAAACAGCTGCAAGTCAGCGTTGAACTGGTGCACAGAATCGGGATTGGTCGAATCTCCAAAGTAAACGCCAGATTCAACACTCTTTAGCTCTACGGCCATGCCAATAGCTTCCAGGCTTTGCTTGATGATTTCCTGCGTTTTCTGACGTACGGGGTTGACGGAGCTGGTGAAGAGAATAGTCATCTCTACGCCGTTTTTATCACGAACGCCGTTGTTGTTGGTATCTTGCCAACCTGCCTCATCTAGAAGTAAAGCAGCCTGTTCCAAATCAAATTCGTAGTCGGTGTTGGGCGATGCGTATTTATTAGGCGAGACAAGAAAGTTAGTGGCGACGTTACCTGCTTCGCCATAGAGCTGATTAGTGATTGTTTCTCGGTCGATAGCCAGGCTGATGGCTTCGCGGACAGGCTTTTCGGAAAGAAAAGGGTGGGGGGTATCTTTTTGAGACTTTTCTCCGTTGACTTCTGTATTCGGATCGGAAAAGTTGATGTAGATTCGTTCCATCATCGGCTTGGGCACATAGAGCATCTCTCCTTGCCCACCCCTCTCTAACCCCTGAATCACCGCAGGCTCTGCCTGAATATTCCAAGCGTAGTCCGATTCACCGGTTTGCAAAACGGCTCTGGCCGCTGAAACGGCATCGCCGCCGCCTTTGAGTTCTACCGTGCTGAAAGCTGGCGCATCGCCTCGGAAGTTGGGGTTGGGTTCGTAGACGATAGTGTCGCCTGGTTTGAACTCGCTGACCTGGTATGCGTTGGTTCCCACTGGGGCCGTGTTGCCCGGCGCTGAGCGGGCATTAGCGCCCAGATAGTCTTGAAAAACGTGGGCTGGTAAAATCATGCCACTACCGCCAACGAAAGGTGACATGGGGGCGGGCGTAGGCTGCTTAAAGGTAATTTCTACCGTGAGATCGTCAATGGCTGTAACGGTTTCTACGTCGCCATAGAATTCGACAGAAGTGGAGCCAACCTCAGGGTTAGTAATAAACTGATAGGTAAAGGCGACGTCTTCTGCGGTAAAGGGCTCGCCGTCGGACCATAAGATGCCTTCTTTGAGCTTCCAGGTGACGGTTTGGTTATCGGCGCTAATGCCACCGTTTTCTTTTGTCGGGATTTCGGCGGCTAGGATGGGCTCTAGCTCTTCTGCCTCGTTGTAAGCTGCCAGCGGTTCTAAGATGGGACTGGCTGCTTCACGATCTTTTGTGCCAAGAGACAGATGCGGATTGAGCGTTGTGGGTGCTTGCCAGTAGAGCAGTTTGAGGCTGCCATTGTCTGAGTTGGTCGGTGCGGTGGCAGCGTTCTCTGAAGACAGGTTACTATCAGGATTACAGGCTGTCATCGTTCCCAGGCCCAAAGTGGCTAGGGTGATCAAGACTAGCGGTTGGCAGGCAAGCTTTTTTAGGTGCATACAGCAAAAAATTCCACTTGAACGGTCGTTAGCCGTTTATATTGACACGTTTTCGTGAAACTAATAGCGTGATTTACTTCATTACGGTTTGGACAGGACTGATTTTCGTTTGTCTAGCAGTTGGGTGCTGCTGTTTGCACTGGCTACGGGCAGCTTACTGGACTCGGTTGAGCGATCGCGCAATTGTTTCTACTTGGCTGGGCCTAGTTGTTCTATCCATCTCGCTTCTACTAACCGCGCTGGCTTTCCCGCTCTCGCCAGCGGTGGGCGCTACCATAATGTTGTTATGGCTGCTGGTGGCGCTGCGATCAGGGGCAGTGCGCCGTGAGCTGGCTGCAAGCTGGCGTTCGCTGCCTAAGCTAGCCTGGGCCTGGTATGGCTTGTGTGTGATCGCCATAGCAGCCTTTGCTACTCAGCCTGTTACATGGATCGCTACCGGCCTCTATCACTACGGATTTGTTCGCTGGTTTGCTCAGCAGGGGGTAACGCCAGGGCTAACGTTGCTCAACCGTCAGTTTGGCTTTGTCTCTGCCTGGTTTGCGATCGCCGCACCGTTCAGCCCGGCCTGGCTCGACGGGCGAGCAAGCAGCCTGATGAACGGCTTTGTCACGCTGGTTGCAGCCCTTCAAATCAGTCTGTCTGTCTACTCTATTTTGAGGCAGCGAGCCCAGCATAGCGATTGGTTTTTAGCCCTATTTTCCATTTGCATTTTTGGCCTGACTACGCAAACGCTGTTGCTATCAGCAGTCACTGTTTCTGCCTCTCCCGATATTGCTGTTGCCTGGCTGACTGCCGTCATCGCCTGGTGCCTTCTGGTGTCCTGTCCAATCGATACCCCATCTGACCACAGCGCTCTGCTACCCATTATCCTGGCGGCGGGTGCGGTTTCTATTAAGCTCACTGCGCTGCCCCTGCTGGTAGTTAGCGCCGGCTACTATGTCATGCTCAACGCTCACTGGAAGCGCCTGCTGAAGCTCCTGCTGTTGATTACTGTTCTGTTGCTGCCGTTGTTATCAGCAACAGTCGTCATCTCTAGCTGTCCGCTCTATCCTTCTACAGTGCTCTGTTTCGATTTGCCATGGGCCGAGTCAGAGGCCTCACTTAACGAGCTGGCCGATGCGAGCCACGGGTGGGCTAGCTGGTACGGAGAGCCAGAAGCATCTAATAACCGTACACTGTGGCTCATCATGCAGTGGGTACAGAGCGGCCCATCTAGCAAGCTCAGTGCTGCGCTTGTCGTGATGTCTCTGCTGTCGGCTCTTTACTTGTTCGTGGGGCGTTCGCTGTGGGGGCGCTTACCAGCTAATGCCTCGCCGGCAGGACGGCTTACAACCAGGAATAGTCAAAGACTTTTATCGTTTAATCTGCTGGCCCCGAAACTGTATGCGTTGATAGCGTTATCTGCTGTTGGCATTACGTTTGTGATGCTAAAAGCGTCGCTGTTTCGCTTCGGCATGGGCGTGCTTTTACTCTTGCCTATACTGGTTGTTTCCTTGGCCTGTAGCGATCTTTTTAACCGCCCAAAAGGCGGTCAGATAGTATTTCCAAAGTGGGCGGTAAAAGCAGGTATTTCAGTGGGGGTACTTTGTGCGATCGCATTAAACGCTCACCTCTACAGCTCTGCTGGCACATTGACAGCTCAAGCTACCGATAGCTGGTTACTACCGCCGCCCCTGCCAGAAGTAGCGGTCACTACAGAGCGTGTGAATGGTACTACCTACTACTTGACTCAAGATGAAAGAGGGCGGTGTTGGGCAAGCAAGCTGCCCTGCGTGAGTATTTTGCCCTCTGATGTTGTTGTTATTGATCCCTCTGTTGGCATTGCGAGCGGCTTCAAACACCTGTCAGAAAAAAAAGCTCAGCCTTGAGTATTTAATCGTAGGTTTAGCCTATGTGGTTTGTACGTAGTTTGTAAGTGTGAACGCTTGCGAAACAGGGTTACATGGACTAAAGTGATGCATATCACAGGAACGGAAATAATTCTTAAAACTTCTTGGGATTCCATGATAGATCTCTGTTTTATGAAGCAGAGATAAACTGTGTTCACTCGCATGTGCTGGTTATAAAACAGATACTAACCTTAGAGGTAGTTATAAACACCATACTAAACCCTAAAGTGAAGTGGAATTGTAACAAGCTCGCTACTCAGATAGCCCCTGAGCTGTCCCTGTAGTCTGATTTATAGTCATTGGATCTGACCATTACATCTGAATCATTACAAATGAGAGTTCTCTCATAGTTGTCCTGTCATAAAACATTGTTTTCTAATTTGTTTTATGGGGCTCTCGCAAACAAGATCTAGACCCAAAAATTGTCTTTTCTGATACTTTTTGTTGTTCTATGTCTGTCAATTTTGACTGTTAATAATTTTATCTGTGCCGCCTTCGCTTTGAAGGTGTATGGATAGGACTGCCTTTTTGTAGATATTTTCTGCCTTTTCATGTTGAACGAGTTTTTGAGTGAGCCGTCGAATCAGCCTTTGGTCTCTATCGTTGTGCCCGTGTACAACGGTGGCGACAACTTTAGAAAGTGTCTCGATAGCCTTAGCCACTGGGCAGATAGTGCAGAAGTGATTGTCGTGTCAGATGGTGAATCTGATGGGAGCTGGCAGCTAGCGCAGTCTTACGGTGCTAAAGTCATCCGCCTGCCGGTTTCGAAAGGGCCTGCGAATGCTCGAAATGTCGGCGCTAGGGCTGCTTTGTCAGATGTCATTCTGTTCATAGATGCCGATGTAGAGATCCACGCTGAGACAGTAGAGCGGGTCTATCGGACGTTCGAAGACAGTTCTGTTGCTGCTCTTATTGGCTCATACGACGATGCGCCTGGTGCACTTAACTTTCTGTCACAGTACAAAAATCTTTTTCACCACTATACTCATCAACAAGGGCGAGAAGAGGCTTCCACCTTTTGGGGAGCCTGCGGTGCTGTTAGAAAAGAGATCTTTCTAAAGGTAGGGGAGTTTGATGCTAGCTATCGGCGACCCTGCATAGAAGACATCGAGCTTGGATATCGTTTGCGGCAGGCTGGATATCGTATTCGCCTCTGTAAAGACATTCACGTGAAGCACCTCAAACATTGGACTTCGTTCTCCCTGCTGAGGGCCGAGGTGTTTTATCGTGCGCTGCCATGGATGGCATTGCTGTTGAGACTGCGTCAAACCCACCCTCAGCAATATAGACAGTTTTCTAGCGATCTTAATTTGAAGTGGTCTAGCCGCTTGAGTGTGGTATTGGTTTATACGCTGTGCTTGTGCCTGGTGCTGTCGGTCTTTTGGCAAGGTGCGCTTATTGCTGGGCTGCTGTGTGCAACTGTCTTACTGGCTATTAATTTGCCTGTTTACCAGTTTTTCTATCGCAAGCGGGGCGCGCTGTTCGCCCTACGCGTGTTGCCCTGGCACTGGCTTTATTTCTTCTACAGTGGATTGGCCTTTGTCGTCGGTACGCTGCGCCATCAGGCGCACGCTGTCAGGAAGTCGTTTGCGTAAGCTCTCTTGTATGGGGCTCGCCAACAGCGCTTGCCTATGTACAGCAGATAAGAAAAATATTTGGACAAACGTTCTCAGTTTTTGTTTTATCGTTTTCGGTTTTTTAGCTATTAAAAATTACTGGTTGCAAGGCCGGTACCTGGAGGAATCTCAATGGTTGATACAGTAGTAATGGGCGGAGGCCCCGCTGGACTTACTGCCGCATATGAACTCGCTAAGCATGGTAATCAGTCGGTAGTGCTAGAGCAGGCAGATAAAGTCGGTGGAATCTCTCGCACAGAAACTTATAAGGGCTACCGATTTGACATTGGTGGGCATCGCTTTTTTACCAAAGTTGGCGAGGTTCAAGCCATTTGGAAAGAGATTTTAGGCGATGAGTTTATTCAGGTGCCTCGCCTGTCTCGCATTTATTATCGCGGTAAGTTTTTCGACTATCCGCTCTCGGTCGCTAGCACGCTGAAGAACTTGGGTGTCGTCGATAGTACTTTAAGTGTTCTAAGCTACTTAAAGTCTAAGGTGAACGGCAAGCTGAATCCTGGCCCCGAAGCTGAAAACCTCGAAGACTGGGTGGTAGAACGCTTTGGTAATCGCCTCTACCGTACCTTTTTTAAGTCTTACACAGAAAAAGTTTGGGGTATTCCTTGCAACAAGATTCAGGCAGAGTGGGCTGCTCAGAGAATCAAGGGACTCTCTCTTAAAAAAGCGGTGATCAATGCAATGTTTGGCAGCAACGACACCAAAACGCTGATTAAAGAGTTTGACTACCCCATTTACGGCCCTGGCATGATGTGGGAGCGCTGTCAGCAGATTTTGGACGAGCAAGAATCGCCTGTTCACTTACATACGAAAGTGACTAAGGTAGAGCACGACGGTAAGCGCGTGCAGCGAGTGATTGCAACAAGAAAAACCTCAGAAGGCGAAGAGACAATAGAGCTCTCTGGCGACAACTACGTTTCTAGTATTCCGATTACTGCCCTGGCAAGATGTATGGACCCGGCGCCGCCAAAGGCTGTAATAGAGGCCGCTAAGGGTTTGAAATATCGCGACTTTTTGATTGTGCCTTTGGTAATTGATATTAAAGACATTTTCCCAGACAACTGGATTTATATTCACAGCCCTGAGTTTCGCGTTGGCCGAATTCAGAACTTTAAGAACTGGAGCATGGCCATGGTGCCCGATACCAGTAAGACCTGCGTCGGGATGGAGTATTTCTGTAGCGAAGGTGACGATATTTGGGAGATGTCTGAAGAAGATCTGATCGCTTTGGCCAGTAAGGAAATTGTTGGCCTGGGTCTGGTGCCTGATTTGAGCTTTGTTAAAGATGGAACAGTGATTCGCCAGAAGAAGGCATACCCTGTTTACGATGGCGCATATCGGATGCATTTAGATGTGATTCAGAAGTATTTGCAACAGTTTGATAACTTGCAGACGGTAGGCCGTAACGGTATGCACCGCTACAATAATCAAGATCACTCCATGTTGACTGGGCTGCTGGCCGCTAAGAACATCCTGGGCGAAGAGCACGATTTGTGGAACGTGAATGTAGAGCGTTCTTACCACGAGGACTTTACGCCTGAGCAGTGGGAGAAGGCCAAAGCAGAGCTGAAGAAGCCTGTAGAGGCTTACGCTAGCTAAGAGGAGTATCTGCCTGTGAACAGCGATTGCCAGTTTGTTTCAGTGATTATTCCTGTCTTTAATGACGCTGAGCGGTTACCGCTCTGCCTCGGCGCTATTGAACAGCAGACCTATGGTTCTGGCAACTACGAGATCATTGTGATTGACAATGGTTCTGATCCCGGTCAAAAGATCTCTGCGGTGGTCGCTGGGTTCGCTGCGGCAGCCTATGTTTACGAGCCCAAGCCGGGTTCTTACGCGGCGCGCAATGCCGGGTTAGCGATCGCCCGCGGCAGTATTTTGGCCTTTACCGATGCTGACTGTATTCCCGAGGCCGACTGGTTAGAAAAAGGCGTGTCTCATCTTTTGAGTATTCCTAACTGCGGTTTAGTGGCCGGGCGGATTAGGCTGTTCTTTAAAGGTGAGCAGGCTAGTCCCGTTGAGCTGTATGAGAGCGTGACTGCTTTCCCTCAGCAGCGGCTGTTGCAAGAGCAGCACGGGGCAGCAACGGGTAATGTCTTTACGTTTAAGTCGGTGATGGACAAAGTGGGCTGGTTTAACGATCAGCTTAAGTCTAACGGCGATATTGAGTGGGGTGAGCGGGTATATCAGGCCGGGTTTGCACAGCACTATGCTGCGGACGTCTGTGTTGCTCATCCGGCGCGGTATAGCTTTAAGGAGCTGCGGCGGAGAACAATGCGGTTAGCCGGTGGGGTTTTTGGCCGATTTATTCAGCCACAGCACAGCCTTTTGCAGCAGAATATGACGTTTGCCCGGCTGCTGGTGGATGATTTGACGCCGCCTGTCAATTTTGCCATTAGCACCTTTAAGGATTCACGGCTAAAGGGCTTTCGGCAAAAGCTAACGGTTTCGCTGGTTCTCGTTTGGGTGCGCTATGTCAGCGCGACAGAAAAAATTCGGCTAAAGCTAGGTGGAGTTCCAGACCGGGGATAAGTTTATGGTTGAATCTTCAAAAGTTAGGCCTGCAAGCGTTGAATCGCCCAAGGCTGAGCCTTTAAAAGTTAAATCTGTAGGCGAAAAGCCGCGTGTGGCTTTTATCGTCAGTCATTTTCCGGTGCTGTCTCAAACGTTTGTAATCAATCAAGCGACAGGGCTGTTGGATCGAGGCTACGAGGTCGATATTTTGACCGAAAGCCTGGAGCCAGCAGGCAAAATGCATGCAGATGTAGAAAAGTATGGTTTGCTAGAGCGCACATTTGTATTCCCTGTGGTTCCGCGCAATTATTTGGTAAGGCTGCTGAAAGGTCTACTGTTGATTTTGCGCTATGGACCTCGTTATCCCAGGCGAATTTTTCAGGCGTTAAATATTTCGCGCTTGGGTCTGCGGGCGGCCTCCCTGTGGGCGCTGTTTACAGCTGTGCCTACCCTGAATCGGCCAGGCTACGATATTGTGCACTGTCAGTTTGGTGATTTGGGCTTTCGAGGGCTGCTGCTAAGAGACTTGATGCGATCGCCCGCCTTCTCTTCCTCATCACCTGCTCGCATCGCTCAGCTTATCGTAATGTTTCGCGGCTTTGATATCAGCGCGAAGCTCAAAGCAGAGAGCAATTCTGTTTATTCTCAGCTGTTTAAGCAGGCTGACTTTTTCTTGACGAACTGCGACTTTTTTCGGCAGCGACTGCTGGCGTTGGGCTGTCCGCCCGATAGGATCAGGGTTCACTACTCGGGTCTGGACTGCGATAAGTTTGAGTTTAAGCCTCGGCAGCTAGGGCCAGATGAGCCTGTGCGGATTGCAGCTACCGGACGCCTGGTTGAAAAAAAAGGGCTGGCCTACAGTATTCAGGCAATCGCAAAAGTAGCCAAACGCTATCCTAATGTGCAGTTCGATATTATTGGCGATGGACCTTTGCGCGCTGAGCTAGCGTCGTTAATTGACGCTTTGCAGCTAGGCGAGAGCGTTCACCTTTTGGGCTGGCAGAACGAAGCCGGAATTATTCACGTGCTCAATCAGGCGCACTTATTTGTTGCCCCTAGCGTGACGGCTGCTGATGGCAATCAGGACGCGCCAATCAACGTGCTAAAAGAGGCGATGGCGCTGGGCTTACCTGTGGTGAGTACAACCCACGGCGGTATCCCTGAGCTGGTAGAAGATACGGTTTCTGGCTATCTAGTCCCTGAGCGAGATGCCGATGCGATCGCCAATGCGCTAGTTAAACTGATAGAACAGCCGCAGCGCTGGCCTGAAATGGGTCGCGCAGGCCGTGCATATGTCGAGCATCACTACAGCCTTAGCGACCTGAACGATCGCCTGGCGATGCTCTATCAACAGCTAATAGACAGTGGATCTTCCAATTCATTTGAAGGTTCCTCTGGCTCTTCTCCTGCCACGGGTCCATCTGCCGGGCCCCTGACTGTTGTATAAGACCCCTCTTTATCCGTGCATTTTATTTAGGCCTTTACTTCAACCCAACCTATTCGAGCTTCAATCTAGCTTTTTAAGCGTCTCTTTAGATCTCTCGATGTAAGGCTGCTGCTTGGCTTCTCTACCCTTAACTCTCGATTCTGTTTTTTATTACTATTCCTTCTCAATCCTGGTTCTTAGTCACATGAACAACTCTAGCTTGGCCGTCCAACCTTCGTCCGCTGCTCCAGAACCTGCCTCTACTGCTCAAGTCACTTTAGTCGTCGTTCCAAGAGAGCGCTTTAGCTGTACGGCGGCTTCTTTAGAAAGTCTATATGAGCATACAAAGGTTCCTTTTGAACTGGTGTATGTAGACGGTAATTCGCCGCCGCACGTCAAACAATATTTAGAAGAACAGTCCAAACAGCGCAATTTTAAGCTGATCCGGACTGAGCAGTACCTCTTTCCTAACCACGCTAGAAATATTGGTCTAGCTAGCGTTGAAACACCCTATCTGGTGTTTTTGGACAACGATGTTGTTGTTTCTCCAGGCTGGCTAGAAGCGCTTTTAAAGTGCTCTAAGGAAACCGACGCTGCGGTAGTCGGTCCGTTGATGTGTCAAGACGAGCCAGTGCATGAAGTTGTTCATTTTGCGGGCGGTGAGTCTCATATTTGGGTAGATAAGCTGGGCCGCCGCCGCCTCCGGGAGAAAATGTTTAAGCAGGGTAAGCGCGTAGACGACGTGATGCCGGAGCTAAAACGGATGCCTACCGAGCTAGCAGAGTTTCACTGCGTGCTGATCAAGCGCTCAGTGTTTGACCAGCTTGGCCAGTTAGACGAGGGAATGATTAACACCAAAGAGCATCTGGATTTTTGTATGAGTGTGGCTGCGCTGGGTGAGCGCGTTTACTTTGAGCCTGCATCGGTGGTGACCTACGTGCCTGGTCCGCCGTTAGAGCGCAGCGATTTGACTTACTACATGCTGCGGTGGAGCGATGAATGGACGCTTAACAGCCTGTATCATTTTCGCGACAAGTGGAATGTTGTAGAAGATGGTTACTTCAAAACGAAGTACAAGAAGCTGGGCTGGCGCCGCCACTACACTATTTTGGGACCGATTGTCCGACGGTTAGCTTTCGGCCATGACAGTCTCTATGTGATGAGAGCCCTCGCTAAAATCGATCACTTTTTCAATCGCTATTTAACGCGGCGTCACGCCCGTTTGCAAAATCAGGGGTAATCTCTTTTGCCGGAGATTATTTAATCTATGAAAGAACTAGTCTCTTCTGTTTCTACTAAACTGGCCTCTACTAAGCTGGGAAACAGCCTCGGCGTACCCAACTTAGTGCGAAGTTGGCGATCGCAGCCAATCGAAACGACGCAGCTCATTTACTTAGTCGGGCTCAAGCGTTCTGGTCTACACGCGCTCTCCTTTTGGCTGCTGGGTCATGGCGATCGCAACTTGCTCGTCAACAATAGTCCGGTCAAACGACCGGGCAGCAGCTCACCTATGTCTCGAACGGTGCGCACTAGCCCTTTGCCAGTAAGCGTCCGTCAGGGTGACGAGGTTGCTGTTTGTCAATCGGGACAGGAGATACTAGCCCCCGCACCCGCTGCGGTTGATCTATCGGTAGTGCTGTTTCAGAGCCAAAGTTTACCCTATCTGGCTCGGCAGTCGCTTACCGCAACCGGCTTGACAGAAGGGATTCATGCACAGACAGCTCAGCCGGTACTGACGCTGCGCGACCCGTTTAACTGGGCGGCTTCTTATATGAAGAAGTCTCAGTCTGCGGATGACTATCGGGTGTGGCCTACCCTGTGGAAAGAGTATGCCAATGAGTTTGTTGGAAAAACGCAGTATTTCCCAGGCGCGGTGCGAGTTAATTACAATCGATGGTTCTGTGATTGTTCCTACCGCCGGCACATTTCTACACAGCTCAATCTTGACTTTACCGATAAAACCCTAGAGGTGGTGACTGCTCACGCGGGCGGCAGCTCTTTTGATCGCACCCAGTTTGATGCCAATGCTCAGCAGATGGCGGTGACAGAACGCTGGCGTCGCTTTGAGCACAAGCCTCAGTATATTGAGGCATTTCGCTCACATCCCGATATTGTAGAACTGGCGCTCTCTATTTTTGATTTGCCGCCTGATCTAGCCGCTTTTGCTCGCAGCTGTTATGCCTCTGTCTAAATTCCTATAGTCTAAGTTCTTATGAGATTGAAGCTGCCAATATTTGTTAGAAGGCTACTGAAAACCACCCGCTTTTGGCAAGAAAATCGCCTGATCTTAAGAGAGTTTAGACACTTTCGGCTAATCGCCGTTTTGGCAGTTGTTTTTGCGCTGACCGCTGCTGCTTTTGAGGGCATCACGGTTGGGTTTATTACTTCATTTTTGCAGGGGTTGACCAACCCTAATGAGCCGCCAATTACCACTGGCATTGAGTGGTTCGACACGATTGTTTTAGCGACGCAGGCCCCTTCTACTCAGCGGATCTATCGGCTATCCGGCCTTCTGCTGGTGGGCGTTTGGGTGAGGGCTATCTTTGATTATCTGGCCGCTGTCTATGCTAAAAAGGCGTCTCTAAAGCTGGTCGATCGGCTCCGCCGCAAGATTTTTGATCAGCTGGCAAGCTTTCGTCTGAGCTACTATGCAACCGCCAAGCCTGGCGCGCTTATCAGCACATTAAGGGGCGAGGTTAAACAGGTTCAAAAAGCCTTTGACCTGTTGGCAAACAGCTTTGTTTTTAGTGCCAAATTGCTGGCCTATATGATAGCGATGCTGGTGCTCTCGTGGCAGCTGCTACTGACGTCAGTTTTGGTATTTGGCCTGCTAGGCGTAGGGCTGACCGCGCTCACAGGCCGGGTAAGAGAGGCTAGCTTTGAAGTGCCCAAGGCCAATAAGATCTTTACCTCTAGCGCGCTGGCTTTTGTTAGCGGCATAAGAACCGTTCACGCTTCTTGCACGCAAACCCTAGAGTCTAAACGCTACTACCGAGCGACAGAAGAGATTTATAGGGCCCAGATGGGTGTGATTCGGCTCTCAGAACTGGTGCAGCCGATTATTGAAGGGGCAGGTGCCACGCTGCTAGTGGGTATGGTTGTTGTTTCTTACGGGCTGCTGATTGCTACCGGACAGCTAACGGTAGCTGAGCTGCTGACTTTTTTGTTTGTTCTAGTAAGAGCAACGCCGCTGTTTTCAGCCTTGAACGCCACGCTGGTGGGCTTTGTGGCTTCTCAGGGCTCTCTAGAAGCGGTTACGGAGATTTTGCGGCGTGATGACAAGCCCTATTTACAGGACGGCAGTCGTCAGTTCACCGGCTTGCAACGCTCGATTGACTTTGAGTCTGTAGATTTTGCCTATCCGGCTGGGGAAATGGTTCTGCACGATATTACGCTGTCTTTGCCGCAGGGTAAGACAACGGCCCTAGTAGGCAGCTCTGGCGCTGGTAAGACAACGCTAGCCGATCTCCTCCCGCGATTTTACGATCCCACTCAGGGACGTATTTTAATTGACGGCGTCGACTTACAGTCCTTTGCGATTGACTCATTCCGGCAGCGAATTGCGATTGTGAGTCAAGACACATTCGTTTTCAACACAACAGTGCGAGAGAATATTGTTTACGGCATTGAGAATGCTAGCGACGCGCAGGTGCAAGAGGCGGCGCGGATGGCCAACGCGCTAGCGTTTATTCAGGCGCTGCCTCGGGGATTTGATACGGTGCTAGGTGATCGCGGCATTCGGCTTTCGGGAGGACAGCGGCAGCGAATTGCGATCGCCAGAGCGCTACTGCGCAATCCCGAGATTCTGATTTTAGATGAGGCGACAAGTGCGCTAGATTCGCTGACTGAGCGGTTGATTCAAGAGTCTTTGGCGGTGCTCTCTGAGGGCCGAACGGTCATTGTCATTGCTCACCGGCTCTCGACGATTGCAGATGCTGAGAAGGTTGTGGTGTTAGAGCAAGGACGAATTGTTGAACAAGGCAGCTATCAGGAACTACTCGACAGTCACGGTAAGCTTTGGGAGTATCACCAGACGCAGTTTGAAACCAGTCTTTCTTAGATTGTTTCTGTAGAATCAGCCTATGGAACTAATCTGAAACAAGATGCACGAAGCCAAGCTGGGAAAAGAATTTATAAGATCTAGGCCAGCGCTGCTTATTGAGATCGGGCGCTGAAAATATCCACGACCTAGATATTTTCTGCTGACTTGGATGTTTTAGGACGCTTCACTGGATCTAAATGGTTAAGAGAAGGTTATGAAATAGAGAAGGAGAGATTGTCGCTTGGTTAGGAGGAGGCCGTATGCTTTGAGACTACTCATCGTCACGTCTGTCTCTGTTTATGCAACCGCTGTCTTCAGCCCACACAACCCACCGTTGGCTAACGCTTTCTGGATTTGTTTGCCTATTTTGTATTCTACTAGCGGCGGGTGTGCAGCCCTATGTTCCGATCGAATATCTCATTAGAGATCCTGCGACGATCGCAGCCCACCCTTTCTATTTCGGCTTTTTCTCTCACGTTGACGTTCTTCTTTGGATGGCGAGCGCCGTATCCTGTCTATTCGGCGCGGCGTTACTCAATGTGATTCACCTTCGCCCAGACTATATGCGCTTTTTGATGGCTTTTGGCGGACTCAGTGCCATCTTGGGGTTAGACGATTTATTTCTATTGCATGAGAGAGCAATTCCTATGATCTTTGGGATCGCTCAGCCGTTTGTTTTTGTAGGCTATGCCGTGATGCTTGCGCTGTGCCTGTGTCGCTTTCGTAAGGTGTTGCTCAAGCACCAGCCGTTGACTTTGTGTCTGAGCCTAGTTCTGTTCTCAGTGTCCGTTTTAATCGATGTTGTGCCGCTGCCCACCATTTCGTTCCTGACAGCGCCTCCAGAGACTACGCTTGCAGCTCTGTTCTATTTGCTAAGAAACGGTTTACTAGAAAACGGTTTGCTAGAAGACGGCTTGCTAGAAGACGGCGCGAAGCTACTAGCTATCTTCTTGTGGTTTGCCTACTTTTCTTGGACTGCTATTATTCTATTAGCAGAAGCTGTAAAGACAGTGCCTGTTTTATCCACTGTTGAACAGCGAAAAAAACGCTCTTTTGTTTCTCGTTCCACTCGCTCGCTGACTAGGCAGTAATCTTCACATTTAATCTTGTTCTGGTTACAGAACAGTTTGACAAGAGCGTAATTTAGCAAAAGCACGATTTGATAAGAGCGGAGTCCGCAGTAGACATTCAATAGTAAGACATTCAATAGTTTTAGAGTTCTCTAATGTCGCTTCCCAATTTTTCCATTGTCATTCCTACTTTCAACCGTCCCCAGCAAATAGAGGGGTGTCTAGCCGCGCTTGCTCAACTCGACTATCCGAATGAGCAGTATGAAGTGATCGTTGTAGATGATGGCAGCAGGACGCCGCTTGATGCGACCGTAGCTCCGTTTCATTCCCAAATGAATGTTGCGCTAATTAGGCAGCAGAATGCGGGCCCAGCAGCGGCTCGCAATACGGGCGTGCGCCAGGCGAGCGGCGATTACATCGCCTTTACGGACGATGACTGTATGCCTGAAGCTCACTGGCTAAAAGAATTTGCAAATGCTTTACAGGCCTCACCCGATGCTATGGTCGGTGGCCGCACGATTAACGCGCTGCCTAAAAATCTGTACTCATCGGCTTCGCAGGCTCTGATCGACTATCTCTACAGCTACTACAGCGGTGCTACTCAGGGCGTATTTTTTGCCTCTAACAACATTGCCATGTCAAAAACTCACTTTCTAGATATTGGTGGGTTTGACGTTTCTTTTCCGCTAGCGGCAGCAGAAGATAGAAACCTGTGCGACTGCTGGCAGCAGGCGGGCTATCCGATGCAGTATGTACCTTCAGCGACGATTCAACATGCTCACGCGCTTTCTTTGCGCTCTTTTTGGCGACAGCACTTTGGCTATGGTCGGGGGGCTTTTTGCTTTCATCAGGTGCGCTCGAAGCGAACAGAGCAGCCGGTTAAGGTTGAGCCACTGAAGTTTTATGCTGATTTGTTGACCTATCCGATGAAAGCGGGCGAGGTGCGATCGCCACTTATGGTTTCTAGCCTGTTTTTTCTCTCGCAGGTTGCTACAACAGCAGGCTTTTTCTGGGAGCGCCTGACGACCGGTAAAAGCGAAAATAGCCAAACGCTGGGCGCTTCTTAGCCAAACAACCTAACCGAACACAAAAGATGTGTGGAAGCCCTAGTGCAAAGACAGTGCAAAAAGATAGTAGCAAAGGCAGACTTATCGACTGAGCCGGTAGAAGAAAACGGGTCTGCTGTAGTCTTGCTGCTGATACAGTTCAAACGTTTCTAACAGGTCTAGCTGATAGTGAGTTTCCAAGATCTTTTGTATCCTGGGCTCAATTTCTCCGCGTGCGATGTAGTAACCTGGGTCGAACGTTTTTATTTTGTACTCTAGGCCACGGAATCCCATTTTGTCATTGATAGCTATAGTCTCTTGGTTGATTAGGGCGATGGTGTCGGCAAAGTTACCCATCAGCACGGGCGAGCGAGACTCTTCTGCTGTGACGTAGCTTTCTATGGTTCTTGCTGTTTCTACTAGCGTGTAGGGTGGTGACTGTAGGTGAGTGCCTATTTGGAGCAAGTTGTATCCGATAGAGATTAAAAAAACTATTGTCAGCAGGCTGACAGCGGGTGCTTTCGTGAGGGCAGATCTCCAGTTAGCGGGTTCTATGCTGCCTGCATATCCTTTCTTTTGAGCTTTTTCCAGATAAGCTTTTTCCAGATAAGCTTTTTCTGGGTAGGCCTTTTCTAGATTTTGCTGATAGACCTGCTGATAGACCTGTTGAATCGTTAAAGGAACAACTAGCGCTATCGGGACAATGAGAACTAAGAAATATCGGTGCGCGGCGAAGTCGCTGAGGGAGAATGCACCCAGTGCGCCGAAACTCCAGAGTAAGATAATTTTGAATAGGTGACTGGAGAAAGCCTTCTTTTCTCTGGCTAAAAGAGCGATCGCACCAAACAGCGCTGGAAAGAGTAACGGAAATAGCTGAAAAGTATATTTGGCGACTCTAATGGGTCCTTTTAAGAAAGAGAACGCGCTGGTATGAACCTTAGTCGCAATGTTGTATTCAGAAAAGTAGGCCTGACTTTGAGGATCGCCGATTTGCATCAGAAAGAGCTTGCCAATGCCAAGCGTTATTCCTATTGCTATAAACCAGCTCAGCAGCGTGCGAAGCCTGTCTCTGGTCTTATGGTCAGAGCGGAAATAAATGCACAGTGCAATGACAGGCAGGGCGAAGAGCGCGGTGGTTTTGAGGAGAATTGCGATCGCAAACACTATCCCAGCTACAGCCGACTTTACCCCGGTCACTTGTCGATTTGTTACCAAAAGCAAACTCACCAAGATCAGCACCAGCATCGGCATCTCTAAAATGGCCAAGCGGCTGTAGGCAAACGTAGGATAGTTGGTCAGTACAACCAGCGGCGCAATCCAAGCGAAATGAGCAGACATTTCACGCCGCGCCAGCAGGTATACCAGTGCGCTGACCAACAGCGAACAAATAACCGAAATCGCTCTTGCCGAGGCCAAGCTCACGCCAAATAGCTTGAACCAACCCACCTGAAGAAGCGGCAGTACGGGCAGGTTAGTAATAGTGTTGTAGCCATCGTCAATGTACCAGTCGCCGGCTCTTACCCAGGCAACCGCATTGCGTGACCACCAGCCTTCATCGGTATAGGCTACGCCCATGCCGTAATCGCCTAAATTTAAGGGGAAGTCGGCCTGAAGGTGAATGAACCTGATACAAGCCAAAGCGATTAGAGCGCCAATATAGATCAGCGTGCGTCGAGCCGTGTTGGGTTTTGAAAGCAAGATGGTTTCTGTTTAGCTGAGTTTCCTCTAGAAAGATGCACGTATCGTAAGGCAAGAGCGGATTGGTCAGCTCCTTGTATTTCAAAGCGTACCTTTAAAGCGCTCAGTCAACACTTATCAGCGCTTGAGGGCCTGCGCTTTATTCTTTGCCATCGACAAAGGGCGTGTTCCAAAACTGCCAATTTTCTTTGTTAAAAGGCGATCGCCAGCGTGAAATCAGTACAGATTCTAGCTGTTGCCGAGCTTTGCGCTCTGTTGGTGCTTCGGGCCAGAAAGCTATTCCCAGCTCACTTTTGAGGCCGTTGTCGTAGTGGGCTTGACGATAGTTTAATAGATAGCGCTTGCAGTCGTGCTCCCCCTTCCATCGCTGATTAGATTTCACTGTTTCTCCGACGTAGAGTAGCAAATTTTCTCCGGGGGCAGCAGCATAGTCAATCACAAAGTACATCGCCGCTACCCCGACATCTTCAAATCGCCAGCGCCAAAATTCGGTATTTTGACGGCGCAGCAAAAAGGGCTCAATGCGATTGGCTAAGTCAGTAGAGGTCGATTCACTCCCGCCGAACAGATCGCCCTGCTGTGGAGCGGGTGCCAGCTGAGACTGAAATTGAATAATTCTATGCTTCCAGGTTTTTAGGGCTGTGCCACTTATTCCTAACTTCGGCTGAAAATTTTCATAAGTAGAATAGCTTGCAGCCTGCATCGCCGAATCAGACAGTAAAAAAGACTGATGCTCAGAAGCCATACACCTGTGTTCCCCTTTGTTTCTTTTTGGTTCCTTTTTGTTCTATGCGACGCAGAACAACCAGAATGGGCGAGCTATTGTTACTTTGCCGCTTATCTTTGAGCAAATATGGAAGTAAATGTGAACATCTGCGCCGCCATACATCACTATATTTTGATATTTCATTATCTGTCTATGGCGATAAATTAAAGTTAGAAATAGTCTCTAAAGCGGTAAAAAAGATAATTGTGACGATAGTTACATTTTCTGTTCGAAAGTAAATCACAGACTCTATTTACGACTGTCACTGACTACGGTAAATACGGATGAATTGATGATAACGTTACTCTTTAAAGAGAAAAAAGAGAAAATAACATGTACTTTGTCAAGGACTTCCCTCAAATAAAGTCAATCCTATTTGATTAGCCTAAACTTCCACGAAGCAATCCTGTAGAGGTTTATTGATGTCATCTTCCGGGCTAAGGTCAATTGTCGTGAAAGGCTAACTGCATTTCGCATCTACAGCCTAGGCCCTTTGTCTTAATGTCTCTTTTCCTTAACGTAAAGCGCCTGAGTCGTATCTAACTGACTCATAGGACGTTAAGGCATAGCCACTAACTGTTTATGCTGGTCGCTTTTACAAGTCGCTGGTGTGCTAACAGCTTTCGTATAGTTCTGTGCTTTGCGAAATTGTTGGGTTAGGACTTGAGCGCTGCTCGTTTTATTTGGTCGATTGTCTTTGTCATTTCAGGCTTACATAGGTGAATGACTACTCAGGCACTTTCGTCAAATAAGTGGGCAAGCTAAGTCGGGGCTAGGCCGCTGTAATGATTCAACGATGATTTGATATGACTAGCCCTAACAGCGTTACCACCGCGCGCACCAAAGCCCGTTTTAAGGCCGCGATATTGGAATCAATGGGTACGATTCATCTTACTAAGGCCTTTACTGTCGTGGAGGCCGTTGCCTTTAAGCGTAGCTGTCAGGATGCTTTTGAACGAAATCCAGGGCTGAAAGAAATTGTCCTAGATTTTGCCGATACTCAATTTATTGACAGTAGTGGTATCGGCGCATTGGTGATTTGCCACAAGCTTTGCCAGGCTAGAGCTGCGCAGCTAAGACTGGTGAACGTGCCACCTCAGGTAATGATGGCGCTGTCTTTGACTGAACTAGATAAAGTATTTTCGATCGAAGCTGCGATCGCCTCGCCTGTAGATCCCACGGCGCGGCGCTCAGCTGCTGTAGACAACATTCCGACTGTTCATCCTTCTGTTCTCTCTAAGCCGAAGCGAATTTTAGATATTGCCGGGGCAATTGTCGGGCTGATGATAACCGCCGTTCTGGTTGTTGTGGTCGGTATTATTATCAAGCTAGACGACGGCGGGCCAATATTCTTTGCGCAGACCCGCTGCTCGTTTATGGGTAAGCGCTTTAGAATTTGGAAATTTCGCTCCATGGTGACAGATGCAGAGGCTCGCAAGCATGAAGTCGCTAATAAAGTAGAAGGCCCGCTATTCAAGAACGACAACGATCCTCGTATCACTAAGATTGGTCGGTTCTTGCGACGTACGAGCCTAGATGAGTTCCCTCAATTTTGGAACGTGCTCAAAGGTGATATGAGCCTCGTGGGGACGCGCCCACCGACCCCCGACGAAATTACTAAATACGAG
>CALDSK010000288.1 GCA_937911865.1 uncultured Synechococcus sp. | reverse complement strand
GGCGCCAGCGGCGATGACTTCAAACCAGGGCAGGCGTGCCGCACCGAGGGTGTTTTCTAGCAAGGCTTGGACATTGGCTGGTGTGGTAGTGGTCGCGATCGCAAGTCGAACGCCTTTTTCTCTCGCTTCGTTCAATAATCTTTCGACACCGGGCCGCAGCGGGATGCGCCCTTCCTGTGCATACTGCTTGTAATACTGCGTCTTACTAGCGTGCAGGTGCTTAATAAACGCCGTCAGATCTTCAAAGCCCTGAGGAAGAACAAAATCCGGCTTTGACTGCTGCACAAAAGCTCGAATGCGTTCTTTGCCTCCCGAAACTTCTAGGAGTTCGCCATAACGCTCTTCTGACCATTGCCAGTCGAGCCCCGCATCCATAAACGCCTGATTAAATGCTGGCCGGTGGCCATCGCGCTCTGTCTCGGCCAAAGTGCCATCTACATCGAAGATCAGGGCTTTTAGTTGATTAGATGCGCTCATGGGTGTTTTCCTAACTGCTGTCGATGAGTTAAATACTACCGCTAAACGATTCTCCGCATGAGTAGCCCCTACGATGTCTGGGATCTTCTAATTGTGTCTACTGATTTGTTTGCAGGGCTTCTGTTGTTGTTCTCGTATAATACGCTGATTTCTTTTGGTGACGACTTCGACGAGTAAACAACAGAATTCTCGCTCCTGATATTGGTGGAAGACTATAACAGAACAGCCGAAAGTCGCGGGCTGTTTTACAATCGCTTTCCCGGGCACCCTGAACGGGTAGATATCGGTTGACGGGCAGGCAATATGGCATCAGAAAGAGCGTATTGGCTAGCGTGGACAAAGATTAAAGATGTTGGGCCCGTAACGATTAAGCGGCTGTGGGAGCACTTTGGAGAATTGGCGATCGCCTGGCAAGCCTCCGCTAGCGACCTGCTTCTAGTAGACGGGATTGGTTTACTGAGCGCCGAGAAAATTGTTCGTCAAAGGCCAATGCTGGACCCGGAAGAGATCCTCACCAAACATGAACAAGAGAACCGCTCTTTTTGGACGCCTGCCGATCCTGACTATCCATCCTTATTATTTGCTATTAACGACCCGCCGCCCGTCCTTTACTATCGCGGCAAGTTCCGACTAAACGATCCTAATCTCTTAACAGTTGGCATTGTGGGCACCCGCCGTCCGTCAGCCTACGGCAAACGCTGGACACAGAGACTCAGTCGTGGCCTAACGGAGCAAGGCGCAACTATCATTTCAGGCCTCGCGGCAGGTATAGATACCGAAGCCCATACTAGCTGCTTGAATCAACAGGGCAGAACCGTTGCCGTTATGGGTACGGGCGTCGATAGAGTGTATCCGGCTCGAAATCAAAGTCTGTACGCGCAGGTGGTGGAAACAGGGCTGGTGATCAGCGAGTATCCGGATGGCACAGGACCTGATAGAACCCACTTTCCTCAGCGCAATCGTGTTATTGCAGGTCTTAGCCGAGCGATTCTTGTAACAGAAGCCCCTGCTCGCTCGGGCGCTCTGATTACAGCACGACTGGCAAATGAGTACTGCCGTGAGGTATACGCGCTGCCCAGCTCCTTAGATAATAGTCAGGGCGAAGGATGCCTGCGAATTATCGATCAGGGGGCGCAAATTATTTTGAGTGAGCAGTCGCTGGTAGAGGCACTTGCTGGGTTACCGTCAGTAGATGCTGAGATTAATCAACCAGCTTTGAAAACAGCCCTAGATAGATCAGCCTCTAAAGTTTCAGGCTCAAAAATCTTGGGTTCAGAGGCACCGCAATCTACTAAGCCACTTCCTGAGTTAACGCCACTGCTGAGTCAGGTTTTGAATGCGGTTTCTGTAGAACCGGTGATGCTAGACCGCATTGTGCAGTCTGCTGAAGTCGATACGGGCGCTGTGTTAGGTGCGCTTGTGCAGCTGGAGATTTCAGGGCTGGTAGTACAGCTACCCGGCATGCAGTATCAAAGATGCTAGGCATTGAATGTAAGGACACTGCGAGAAAGGAGCCGTAATTGCTGGATTGGACAGGGAAACCTGATATAAAGAGCTCACACTTATGTCCTTGGCATTCGTGTTCTCACGCTCGTTTTTCCTGACTGCTTTTAGCCGGTCCAACGCATGCCTTTTGCCACTAATCGCGCTCAACCAGCGCTTAGCTTCATTCCCCCAAACTATAGCCCGTTGCTCAGGCGAGCTATGTGGCCACTGATGCCTGCTTGGACAGCCTGGCAGACCGACCTTGCCGAGGTAGAGACACGGAATGTAGCGCAATTGGCTCAGCTTTACCATGAGTTCGAAACAGGCAAAACGCGACTGATGATAGCCTTTCGCCATCCCAGTACGGTAGACCCTTATGTACTGAGTCATTTGCTCTGGCGAGCGCTACCTCAAACGGCGAGGGAAATGGACCTGCCGCTGAAGCAAACGCACGCTCACTTTATATATGACCGAGGCATTCCGCTTTGGGGCGGTCGCTATCTGGGATGGTTATTCTCCCGGCTGGGCGGCGTGCCGATTCAGCGAGGGAAGCTCGATTTACTGGCCTTGAAAACGGCGCGGCGGCTGCTATCCGAGGGGCAATTTCCTTTGGCAGCAGCCCCTGAAGGAGGGACTAATAGTCATAACGAAGTGGTCAGTCCCCTAGAGCCTGGCATTGCTCAGATGGCATTTTGGTGTGCTGAGGACTTGCAGACACAGGACCGACACGAGTCAGTCGTGATTGCACCGATAAGTATTCAATACCGCTATGTAGAAGCGCCCTGGCAGCCACTTGCATCCTTGATTGGTCAGATGGAGATAGAGAGCGGACTGGGAGCGGCTGGAGGACTAGATCTGTACGGGCGGCTGTACCGACTGGCAGAGCATATGCTGAGTCGGATGGAGGGCTATTACCAAGAATTCTACGGTGTGACGTTTGAGCCTGTAGATGAAGCGTTGTCACCTAATGAGCAACTGGCCGAACGGCTGAGCACATTAATGAACGAGGCTTTGCAGGTCGCGGAGCGCTACTTTGGGGTGCGATCCAAAGGCAGTATGATCGACCGCTGCCGCAAGCTAGAGCAAGCTGGCTGGGATCGGATTTTCCGTGAGGATACGGAGAGTCTGTCTCCGGTTGATTTGGGCTTAGCAAACCGGGTGGCAGAAGAAGCAGACCTGCGGATGTGGCACATGCGCCTGGTGGAAAGCTTTGTAGCGGTGACGGGCCACTACGTAAAGGAGCATCCAAGCGTAGATCGCTTTGCAGAGACGGCGCTGCTGCTTAGAGACATGATCGAGAAGATTAAGGGTGGCCCGATGAGCCGAACACAGCTAGGACCGCAGCGAGCGATCGCAACTGTTGGCAACCCTATTGTGGTCAGTGAGCGGTTTGCCGACTACAAGCGAAAAAGGCGACAGGCGATCGCCTCGCTAACTGCGGACCTACAGACGGAAATGGAGTCTCTGATTTTGACGGCCAAATAGGCTAGCTTGATAGACCAGCCTGCTAGACCAGTTCACTAGAGCGGCACTAAACCGGTTCACTAAACCAGTGGCTGCATTTTTTCTGCGATTACTGCATAAAACGGATCGCCGCCGCCCATACCCATCATTTTTAAGATGGCAGGGGCTTCTGATACATTCACCACCGTTTGAATATTGCCGAAGCCAGGAACAGATTCAAAGTAGCGTTTTACTAGCTCAACTCGGCTGGCTTCACTGCCGTCGCGCCAGAGGGCGATCGCCTTTTGGTAAAACATCCGATTAGAAAAGCTAAAAATCACAATTCCACCCGGCTTCAGCACCCGGTACACTTCCGCAAATATTGCCTCCGGATGCTGAATATACTGCACTGAGACCGTGTTGACTACCGCATCGAAGCTGTTGTCATCCAAAGGAAGCGTTTGATTCCGATTGAGATTTTGCACGAAATAATGGTCTAGCTGTTTGTTTTTAGCCAGCTCTTCGCCGTTGAGACCGTGGCCTTCGACATAATCGTAGCTAATGTCTCCTGGCAGGTGCGAAACCCAGCTGCTCATCAGATCCAGGACGCGGCTGCTGGGTGGAATGCGATCGCGATACAGTTTTGTCAGCTGCGCAATAAAGCCCTCATCAACATGGGTAACAAATCGCGGCTGAGCGTAGAACAAAGCGTCATCTGAAGGGTCGAGTTTGTTGCGCTGTGCAGTATCGAGCAGCATAGACTGTTTGCAGTTTGAGTATGTAAGTTGTTCTTTTACAGCTTAACGTATGTTTACATACGGCGCTGAGCCTTTTGAGAGTGTAGAAAATTAACGCCTGGCGTTTGAATGTGAGTCAATTTTTAGTATGGTGATGAGGCCCAGGTGGTGTGAGCACCGTTTATTATCTCACTTCGATTATCGCCGCCTTTAAAAGTTCTCTTTTAACCAGATATTTCTTCTCGCCACCCAATAACAAACGTTATCTACAGCATAGGCGTCAGGGTTCTCAGGCAGTTTGCCGATGCCAGGGAAAATCTGTTGTTTCTTACCTTTTGCTACGAGCTCACCCGTCGAAAGACTCTTTTTACAGCAGTTGCTCAGCTAAGAAACCGTCTAGCAGACTATTTGATTCAAATCAGTCTATTCAAAGAAGCCAGTGGCTGTCGTAATTTTAGAGTGACAATTCGCTATGAGTGATCAACCGACGTTTAGTAGTCCTGACGACTCCGCTCGCAGTGAGGCTGAATACGCCTTAGAAAAAGAAGCCAGACTCCCGCTAACAGGATGGCAGCAAGAGGTCGACAGAGGCTTAGAATTTGGATTAGAAGCGGCTGAAAGTATTCGCGATCGCTCGATTCCGACATTCTCTCGGGGCGAGCTACCTCACTACGCTGGCATCACAACATTTATGAAAGCGCCCTACGTAGAAGATGTGCGCAATGTTGGCAACTACGACGTTGCAATTGTCGGTGTGCCCCATGACTCGGGAACAACCTACCGCCCAGGCACTCGCTTTGGGCCTCAAGGTATCCGCAGAATTTCCGCCCTATATACGCCCTACAACTTCGAGCTGGGTGTCGATTTGCGAGAGCAAATCACGATGTGTGATGTTGGCGATATTTTTACGATCCCGGCCAATAACGAAAAGTCTTTTGACCAGATCTCTAAAGGAATCGCTCACATTTTTAGCTCTGGCGCATTTCCGATTATCCTCGGCGGGGATCACTCCATCGGCTTCCCAACGGTTAGAGGGGTTTGTCGCCACTTGGGAGATAAGAAAGTCGGCATTATTCACTTCGATCGCCACGTAGATACGCAAGAGACAGATCTAGACGAGCGCATGCATACCTGCCCGTGGTTTCATGCAACCAATATGGAAAATGCGCCGGCTAAGAATCTGGTGCAGCTTGGCATCGGGGGCTGGCAGGTGCCACGCCCAGGCGTAAAAGTATGCCGTGAGCGAGCAACCAATATTTTGACGGTAACCGACATTACAGAAATGGGGTTAGATGCAGCCGTTGACTTTGCTTTAGAAAGAGCAATGGACGGCACAGACTGCGTCTATATCAGCTTCGACATCGACTGCATTGATGCAGGCTTTGTTCCTGGAACCGGCTGGCCAGAGCCCGGTGGTCTACTGCCTCGCGAGGCACTCTACATGCTGGGCAAGATTGTCGAGAAAGCGCCCGTCTGCGGCCTAGAGATCGTAGAAGTGTCGCCCCCCTACGACATCAGCGATATTACCTCGCTGATGGCAACTCGGGTCATTTGCGACACCATGGCGCACCTGGTGCTCTCGGGGCAGCTGCCGCGTGAAGGGAAGGCAGATTACATCACCGAAGAGGCCAATATGAGCCTGGGCAGCGGCTGGCAGTAGGCTTCGGCGACACGTAAAGATAAAACGCATGAGGATAAGACGCATAAGGATAAAAGAGATGAGCTATGCATGAAACCGATATGACCAAAGCACTGATCTTTACCGTGAAAGACTGGCTAGCTGAGCAGTCAGGGCATCCGGCGGTGAAGACAGTGCATCTAACGGTAGGTGAGTTTACCTGTGTAGAGCCCGCAGGGTTACAGTTTGCATTTGCAGCTCAGACTCAGGGAACCTTTTTAGAAGGCGTGAAGCTGGTGATTGATGAGACGCCCCTAGTTGCGTTTTGCCATGCCTGCCAGCAGGAGTACCGACCGGACATAGGAATGCAATATGCCTGTCCAATCTGTCAGGCACCGATGGACGACATCCGCTCTGGCCGAGAGCTAAAAATTAGCCGGGTTGAGTTCTCACGAGCTGAGGCTCAAGCTATACCTCAGAATTGACACGTAACCCGATTGACAGTCCGTGATTTTACAGAGTCTGTACTGTATGAAAAAATTATCGTATACTTCGGTAAATACGGACTTTTTGTGCAGGAATCGCATAAATGATATGCAGTTAACTTAGGGCTTTTTATGCACCAAACGTTCGATGCTGCTCTGGAGATGAATCTGCTGCATGCTAATCAGCATGGGGCAAATGAGAATCGCGATCGCTTCAATCAGTGGGGGATCACCTGTCTCAATTTAATGAGTTCTCCAGGCTCGGGGAAAACCCAACTTCTAGAGAAAACGTTACAGGCGCTACAAAATGAGCTGCGAATAGCTGTTATTGAAGGAGATATGACCACGCAATTAGACGCGGATCGTCTGCGTCGCCTCGGGGTGCCTGTGGTCGCTATCAATACAGGTCGCGCTTGTCATTTAGATTCCAAAATGGTCGCGGGCGGACTTCATCAATTCTCTCATGAACAACAGCCTGAATCTTTCGATCTTGTGTTTGTAGAGAATGTTGGCAATTTAGTTTGTCCTGCAGAGTTTGAAGTGGGTGAGCATGCCAAAGTTGCTTTGCTGAGTATTACAGAGGGAGAAGATAAACCGCTGAAATATCCCATTATGTTTCGCGAAGCAGACTGCCTGTTGATTACCAAAATGGATCTAGCTCCCCATCTAGATGTGGACGTAGAGACCATTGTGAGCAACGTTCGGCAGCTAAATTCAAAAGCGGCAATTATCCCGGTATCGGCAAAAAGTGGTGAAGGTTTAACCAAATGGCTCGCCTGGATTAAACAGGCTGTTGCTAACCGCACGCAAATTGCTTGAAAGTTACTTAGTTAATCTTACAGAGGTGCTTTAATGTTTTGGTTCTCTTTCCTCCGTATTCGTCGTCGTTCTCCTATTGCTGCATGGAGAGCCTACAGAGCAGTGTTCTCTGCCTGTGAATGTTTTATGGATTAGCCTGCAAAATTCCCTAACAAAAAGAGCTAGAAACGTATCCAAGCGAACGCGTAAGTGGGTGATGACCTGATAGGCTAATAAATAGCCTGTGCGCTTGACAGGCATTCAGTGGCTTGGCTTTGTGTTAGAGGCAGCAGATCTGATGATGTTGTTTAGATAGTTATATTCAACAGGTTGCTGCTTCTAATCAAGAATTGTTGCTTTTGTTTTGTTGCTTTTAATATTGCTAAGCACTAATAGGCGCTAGCAAAAGTAGCAATACGATAAAAGACAACGCCATGACCGATGGTGATACCAGCAGATATTGCTCGCTTTCTACTGCTTTAGTTCTAATGTTAGGTGTGAATTTACTCTCATGAGAAGACGTCGATTAGTTTCGCTTTGTTTAGCCTTTTTCTGCACGATGCTGGTGACAGTAAGCTGCGGTGGAGCTGATAACAATGCTGATACGACCGCAGGGGAAGATGCCGCTCCCGCGGTCGAAGAGGCTGCTCCAATTGTGATTGGCTACAGCAACTGGGCTGGCTGGTGGCCTTGGGCGATCGCAGAAGAAGAGGGGCTGTTTGAAGCAAACAACGTCAATGTCGAAATGAGATGGTTCGATGGCTACATTGAATCGATGGAAGCGCTCGCAGCCGGACAGTTAGACGGCAACTGTCAGACGCTCAATGACACAATTTCATTCGCCGCAGAAGCTGTTAATGGTGAAGTAGTGGTGCTGGTCAATGACAACTCGGCTGGCAACGACAAAATTATTGTGGCCGAAGAGATCAACAGCGTTGCTGATTTAAAGGGCAAGCAAGTCGCGATTGAAGAAGGTGTTGTCGATGACTTTTTGCTCAGCCTAGCGTTGGAAGAGGCGGGACTTTCTCGTGACGATGTGGAGATTTTGCCTTTAGAGACCGGCGCTGCTGCTGCTGCGTTTGCCGCAGGTCAGGCCGATGCGGTAGGTGCGTTTCCGCCCTATTGGCTAACGGCCCTAGAACGAGAAGGGAGCAAAGAGCTAGTGACGTCTGCTGACTTCCCGGGAGCGATTCCCGATCTTTTGGTGATGAGTCAAACAATCATTGATGAGCGGCCAGACGACGTACAGGCAATTGTCAAAACCTGGTTCGATACGCTGGCGTTTATGGAAGAGAATCCTGAACGGTCTGATGAGATTATGGCGGCGCGCGCCGCTGTGAGCATCGAAGAGTTACAGCTGCTGAAAGAAGGCACTCGGATGTTTACGCTAGAAGATAATTTGGAAGCCTTTAGTGAAGGCGACGGCATCCAATACATGAGCTCTGCAGCCGTGGAGATGGCTGATTTTATGGTGGGCGTAGGCTTTATCCCAGAAGCACCAGACCTAAATTCAATTTTTGACGATCGGTTTGTGAGAGCGCTCGCTGAAGCTGAATAGAGGTGCAGAGCAGATATTCAGTAGAGATGGGCCTAAGCTTTGAATAGAGCATAATATTTATTGTTGAGTTCAATGATTGGCTTTATGCAGATAGGCTCAGCCATTAGAAAGGATTCAGATGATTACTGAGAGTGCTGCCCCAACGACATCACAGAGAGAGCCGCAAGACAATCAAAAGAGTTTGAGGCCAAGCCTGTTTTGGCGACTGGGAAAACCGATCCCGATCCGGCTGGACTGGGCGCTTCGAACAGCTTCGGTGATAGTACCCCTGATTTTGTGGTGGGCGCTCTCTAGCAGTGGGATCGTGAATCCTAAGTTTTTGCCGTCACCGATTGACGTAATGGGCGCCTTTGGAAGACTTTGGGCAGAAGGGCTGTTTTTCGATGACCTGAGTGCAAGCATCTTTCGGGTGGGGTCCGGCTTTTTGTTAGCCGCCGTGCTGTCGATTCCTTTAGGGATTTCGATGGGGGCGTTTGCAGCGGTGCGATCGCTGCTAGAACCCATCATGGGAATCGTTCGCTACATGCCGGCTCCGGCTTTCATTCCGCTGCTGATTATCTACCTGGGATTAGACGAAGCACCTAAGATCGCTCTAATTTTTATTGGGGTGATCTTTTTCAATACGCTAATGATTATGGACGCGGTCAAGTTTGTGCCACAGCACCTGCTTGAAGCGACCTATACGCTGGGCGGTTCGCGGCGGCAAACGCTGATGCAAGTCATCACGCCCTATGTCGTACCCAATATCATTGATACTTTTCGCATCAACATGGCAGCTGCCTGGAATCTGGTTGTAGTGGCAGAGCTAATTGCCGCGAATGAAGGGCTGGGCAAAAGGATTGAGATCGCACAAAGGTTTTTTAGAACAGATGAAATCTTTGCTTATCTGATTATTTTGGGTGTCATTGGCTTTCTGGTAGATCTCTCTTTGCGAGTTTTGCTGAAAGCAACCTGTAAGTGGGCAGTAGACTAAGTGTATTTCGCTGCATTGGAGCTACTGCAATCTCCTGTTACGAGGACTGTCTATGCATCTTGAAGTGTCCGGGTTACACAAGCAGTTTGCGACGCCGCAAGAAACTATTCAGGCGCTTAAGGACGTCAATTTGCATGTAGAGCAGGGCGAATTTGTGTGCGTAGTTGGCGCTTCGGGGTCGGGCAAATCGACTCTACTGCGGCTGATTGCCGGGCTGGAAATGCCGACAACCGGTTGGATTGAGGTAGATGGTGAGCGGGTAATTGGCCCTGGCGCTGACCGCGGTATGGTGTTTCAAGACTACACGCTGTACCCATGGATGACGGTGCAAAAGAATGTGGAGTTTGGCTTGAAGCTGCAAGGCATCGGCAAGCAGGAGAGAAAAGAGCAGGCTTCGTATTATCTGGGGATGGTGGGGCTAGTAGAGTTCGCGCAGTCTTTGCCTAAGCAACTGTCTGGGGGAATGAAACAGCGAGTTGCGATCGCCCGCGCGCTCACCAGTCAGCCCAAAATTCTGCTGATGGACGAGCCCTTTGGCGCTCTCGATGTGCAAACCAAAGAGAACATGCAACAGTTTATGCTTGAACTGTGGGAGAGAACAGGAACAAGCATTTTGATGATTACGCACGATGTAAGAGAAGCCGTGTTTCTATCACAGCGAATCTACGTGATGACCGCCAGACCGGGAACGGTACGAGCGGAGATTGCTGTGAACTTAGATAAATCACGCACTCGGCAGACCCGCGAACTTCCTCAATTCAAGACTTATCAGGACGAAGTGACGGCGCAGCTGCTGGTAAGCACCTAATGCTGCTCTATACACCTAATGCTGCGCTATACAGTAGATGTAAGCACTTTTTCTCCACCTTCAACAATTTTGTTGTTTGCACTGAGCGCTTTCGCGATGCCATAGCAAGTGTGTATAGCAGCAATCAAAAAGGCTTCTGAGAGAAGCTTAAAGCCTTCTTCTGGAACAATCATCCAGCTCATAAGCATCTCTGTTATTCCTGGTGAAAAGAAGATGCGAAATATGTCATCTCTATTAGTAACAACATCGATAACAACGGTTACAAACAACAGAATAAAACCAATCGCAACATTGGGTAGAGCGGCTCTGTACTTTTTGATTTCTTTGCGGTAGTGCACCAGTCCGCCGATTGCCAGCAGGCCGTAGAGGCCAATGATCAGGTCGTCAATCCGATCGGTGAACGCGGTTTCTTCGATTTGACCTACATCATGGATGACTTTATCTAGCCATTCATGGATCATGAGCAAATCGTCGAGTGCCAAAAAAGAGAACCCCAAACTCATAATGGCCCAAATGGCGACAGGAGACTTCCAGGGATGTTGAAAGAACTGTGCCCGCTCTTTGAATATTTTGCAGGCGAAGTAAGACAAAATGAACAGCTGAATAACCGAGAAGTAGGTAATGAATCCGCCGTCTTCAAACTGCCGATAGACCTTTTCAAAAGGCGCGCTGATCGCAACCGTACCCACAATGGCCACGATATTAAGCCAAAAGACTTTGAAAAGCGTACTTTTAGAGTTCATCACAGCAGACAAAATGTTGTTCACAATACATACAAGCCTAGCTAAAGACTACATGATTTGTGTATTTTGGGTGCTGGTTGAGTGGGAGGTGAGTGCGAGTTGGACGGGAGTTTAATGGGAGCTATCTATGCGATCGCTGTGCCTGTCAATCCTGTCAATATAGACCTGTCAACATACCTGTAGCCCCCTTATGAAACAGCAATTTCAAAGGGGCCTACAAGCCTTGAATAGCGCTATTTAGTGCGAGCCGGGTAAGGCAGCTGTCTGATCGCCTATGCAAGCACCTGCTTTAGTGCCGATAGGAACTTATCAACATTGTCGGAGGTAGCGTTGTAGCCCATCAGGCCAACTCGCCATACTTGACCCGCGAGGTCGCCCAAACCGCCGCCAAGCTCCATATCGTGCTCATCAATCAGTCTAGCGGTGACTTGCTTACCGTCTACGCCGTCTGGAATGCGAATGGTGGTAAGCGTGTGCAGACGGTGCTCACGGGGAACGTGACACTCTAGGCCCATGTCTTCGAGGCCCGCATACAGCCGCTCAGCCGCGTCTTGATGACGCTTCCAGCGAGCGTCTAAGCCTTCTTCTGCTAGCAGACGCAGCGCTTCGCGGATGGCGTAGGTCATATTGACGGGGGCGGTGTGGTGGTAGGTGCGACCTTTACCCCAGTAGTTGGCTAACAAAGACATATCGAGGTACCAGTTGGCAACTTTGCCTTTGCGGTTGTTTAGGGCGTCTAGGGCGCGATCGCTCATCGTAAACGGCGAACTTCCAGGCGGGCAGCTCAATCCTTTCTGGCTACAGCTGTAGGCCAAGTCCACGCCCCACTTATCTAAAAAGAGCGGCACACCGCCCAGGCTTGTCACGGTATCGAGCAGCAGTAAGCAGTCAAACTCACGGCACAAATCACCAATACCTTCCATCGGCTGACACACGCCTGTAGAAGTCTCTGCGTGGACAATCGCCATGATTTTAGGTCGATGGGTTTCCAAAGCAGCTCTAATCTCTTTCGTAGTAAAGACGTCTCCCCAGGGACGATTGATTTGGCAGACGTCTGCACCGTAGCGACCCGCCATATCCATCAGACGATGGCCAAAATAGCCATTTACACAAACCAGTACCTTGTCGCCAGGCTCGACCGTGTTCGCCAGGGTTGCTTCCATAGCGGCAGAGCCCGTTCCGCTAACTGGCAAGGTCATGCGGTTATCTGTTTGCCAGGCGTAGCGCATCAGCTCTTGCACTTCATCCATGAGATGAAGGTAGGCTTTATCGAGGTGGCCAATGGGCTGGCGATCCATCGCCGCGAGAACCGCTGGGTCAGCGTTGGAAGGGCCAGGCCCCAAGAGTAGACGAGCCGGAATATCTAGCGCTTTAAGCGCCTTCAGATGACTGTTATCGACACTGGGAGATTTAACCGAAAGAGTAGTAGTCATAGAAGCTAAAAGGGAGGCTTAAATAGAAAACTGTATATTAGACTACCGCGAGTCAGGGGTTGCTCGAAAGCGCTGAATTTGGAAACGGACATTTGGAAACGGACGCAAGGGAACGAATCGAGCTGCATTTTATACCCGTAATCAAAGCGCCTAGACCCTTTAATTACAGAGGCAGGTGGGGTAAGGTATCAGCTTATTGGCCAACGGGGCAAAGAGATCTGATGGTGACGGTGGAGTCGGTTCAAGATGATATTTATCGGAGGACGCATCAGGAGTATATCTGCGGCTGTGCCATAAACCTTTATCAGACGCCTGAGTGCCAGGGACTGGTCACTCAAATCGATCAAGGGGACCATCTACGCCTGCTAGAAGTGTCTAAAAACGAGAACGTTCTACGGGTCTGTAGCTGTAAAGACGACTATCTTGGCTGGATGTCGGTGACGTCTCTTGGAGACCTAACACCTGCCGATACTCGCTACCAAGCGCCTGTCGTCAGCGCCGCAGATATTCAAGCGAGGCTCCCTCAAGTAGTTGCCTTTGCTGAAGCAGCAATGGCCAGACCGAACGAGTATTTGTGGGGTGGGGCAACCGCGCCCAACTATGACTGCTCTGGACTGATGCAGGCTGCTTTTATGGATGCTGGCATTCAGCTGCCTCGCGATTCTTACCAGCAGGAAGATTTTACAGAGCGGGTTGAGCAGGCAGATCTCTTGCTCGGCGATCTGATCTTTTTTGGCACACCAAAACGGACTACCCATGTAGCGCTGTATCTGGGAGGCGGTCGATATATCCACAGCTCTGGCAAAGACAAAGGGCGTAACGGCATCGGAGTCGATTCACTGACCGATTTGAGCCATCCAGTGAGCCAAAGCTATTACGAGCTGCTGCGCTGCTTTGGTCGGGTTGTTAAAAGCTATCAGCCGGTAGGGCTATAAGTTCTCGCTGGAAGTTCTCGCTGGACTCTCAGATAAGAGGGCTTAGGAAGGCTGTGTCAACCGAGCTGCTGTAACTTCGTCTCAATGGAATTATTATGGAATTCTATTGATTACGTATCTTTACTTACTACTTCGGCGCACAAATGGCGCACAAAGCTATGGCCTCTCCTTTATTCGGTGACGACAACGAGATGGAAGGATCCTCTGGCGTCCGGGCTGCTGACAGTGTGCCTGCATCATCTAACCCTGCTACAGATTGGACCAATACGTTGGGGGTGGCGCATGTCGGTCGATGGCTGCTGGGCCTGTTTGCGATCGCATTTTTTATTCGCATCACTAACCTCACCGTTAAGCCTGCTTGGATGGATGAGGTCTCTACTGTGATGTTTAGCCTGGGCAACTACTCGCGGCTAATCCCGACCGACCAGCTCATTACGTTGGATCAAATCACCCGAGCGTTGCAGCTGACACCGGGCACCACGGCGATGGACGCCGCCACGAATCTATTGGCAGAAAACAATCATCCCCCGGCTTACTTCATGCTAGCCCACAGCTGGATGAGCTTCTATCACTGGGTAACCGGTCAAACGGCTGAGGGGACCTATGCGTCGCTGTGGGCCTCTAGAGCTTTGCCGTCCTTTTTAGGGGCTGTGGCTGTGCCAGTTGCCTATTGGTTGGGCTGGGTAAGCTTTCGAGATCGCCTGGCCGGACTGCTGTGTGCCGTGCTGATGGCCTTTTCACCGTTCTCCGTTTTTTTGTCTCAAGAAGCGAGACACTACACCCTGGCAATTTTGTTGATTATGGGGTCGCTGGGCTGCTTTGTTTTAGCAGTGCAGGCTGTTGTACAGTCTCGCCCTATCCGCTGGCTTACGGTGTGGATGTGGGTATTGATTAATGGGTTGGGCATTGCCGTTCACTATTTTTGCGGTATCGCCTATTTTGCCGAAGCATTGGTACTGCTAGGCCTGCTGATTCAGCAATGTCTGAAAGATCCGACGGCTTGGCGGCGATCGCCCTGGATTCGAATTTATGTGGCAGCCGCTGGAACCGCAGCAGGTATTCTGGTTTGGTTTCCGGTTCTGTTGCACTTTTATGGCAGTCCACAGACCACTTACATTACGTCTATCTCAAGAGACTTCAACTTTTGGGTTAAGCCGTTAGGACAATCTTTGGTGGGTTGGCTGTACGCGCTGATGTCTCCCATTTCTAGAGGGTTTACCTGGCAATGGGTCGTGGTGATTGTGGTGATGAGCGTGTTTATGGTGCTGTGCTATGCGCCTTGGCTAGTCTTTCATTTAGGGCGATCGCTAAAATTTCAGTGGGCTCAGTCTCAGGACCGTTCTTTGTTTCGCTCGGGGGTGTTTGCCCTGGGCGGCTTTTTTGTTGTTTCTAACCTGATCTATCTCGCTATCTGCTATATCGTTGGCTTTGATATTACCCGAGGGCATCGCTATACGTTTGCCTACTACCCCAGCATTATTATGCTGGCAGGCGCTGGGCTGGCGCCCTATCTCGCTTCAACAACAAAGTCCGTATCGCTGCCGTTTCTAAAGCGTTCTCTAAGCGGTCGCATGTTTGTGGCGACGGTTCTACTGGTGGCGTTCTTCGGCTCACAAACTATCGTATTCAACCGCACCCATCTCAAGTTTTACATGCCTGACCGTTTTGTCGATACGATGCAGGCAAAGTCCGAGTACCCGATAGTTTTAACGATGCAGTCTGTGGTGGGTGACCAACCAAGCGTAATTGGTAATGAGATTGTCTCAGCCGCCTGGGAAATTCAGCGGCAGCTGGCGAAGACGACTGGCGAATGGGCTGGCGACCCGAAATTCGTTTTAGTAGAACTCAACGTGGTTACTCAAAATGACCCGGTCGAGACGCTTAAATCTGCTCTGGAGCCTGCGCCTCGGCCCTTTGATCTGTGGCAGCTGAGCGGTCGTCCAGACTTGTCATCTATCGGCTGCTCTGAGCCTGAAAAAGGCAATGAAGGTTCGTTTTCTTACGGCCATTATGTCTGTAGATAGAGCAGATATGTCTGTAGATAGAGCAGACGGTTAAAGGAAAAAGGTCCAGGTAAAAAATTAGTGAGCTTACTGGTTAGGTACACCCTCCGGCGATAAAAAGTCGGGCAGCCAGCCCTGAATGGTCTCCCATACCTGAGTGGGTCCAATGCCAAAGGCTATCCATAACCCGAGCAAAAAGAAGCCGACAATAAAGGCTGCTTTGAGCGTATCTTTAACGAAGTCGAGCAGCCAGAAGAACACAACAGCTGCGATCGCTAAAGCTCCAATCGTTAATGCTATCTCCATCAGTGCACTCCTCTTTTTCAGCAAGTGTAGTCTACTACTCTGTGCCGTTTAGATTTTTGCAGTCCAGTTTTTTCCGTTTTGAGCTGCTAATACGAGGATGCCCTGCTACGCCATAGCGGCTGTCAGCTCTGTGACAGCGGTGCGAGCCCACTGATCAACGCTCAAAATATCTTCTAGGTTAGGTGATGTGTTGAGGTCGCTTTGGTGGCGATCGCACACCTTTTCAATCACTTTAGCAATTTCCAAATAGTGAATTTTCTCTTCTAAAAACAGCGCCACCGCCTGCTCGTTAGCGGCGTTCAGTACTGCCGTCATCGTGCCCCCTGCTCGCCCTGCGGCGTAAGCCAAATCCATACAGGGATATTTTTGATGATCGGGCGCGCGGAAAGTCAGCGTCCCCAATTCAGCTAGACTCAGCGGCTTCCAGTCAGTGTAAATGCGCTCTGGCCAGGAAATGGCATACAGCAGCGGCAATCGCATGTCCGGCCAACCAAGCTGACCGAGCATGGAAGTATCTTGCAGCTCAATCATGGAGTGAATGATGCTCTGCGGATGAATCACGATATCGATATCGTCGTAATCTAGGCCAAATAGATAGTGCGCTTCGATCACCTCTAGGCCCTTATTCATCAGCGTGGCCGAATCAACCGTAATTTTTTTACCCATAGACCAGTTCGGATGCTTAATCGCGTCGGCCATCGTCACCTTAGGCAAATCTTCTACCGGCCAATCGCGAAAAGCGCCACCAGACGCCGTTAGCTCAATTCGGCGTAAGCCACCTTCGGGTACGCCCTGCAAGCATTGAAAAATGGCCGAGTGCTCAGAGTCCGCAGGCAGTAGCTTAACGTTGTGCGCTTCAGCCAGTGGCAAGACGACGGGCCCCCCAGCAATCAGCGTTTCTTTATTGGCTAGGGCAATATCTTTGCCTGCTTTGATCGCCGCAATCGTCGGCAGTAGGCCCGCGCAGCCCACAATGCCCGTGACGACAGCCTCAGCGTCACCATAGCGAGCAACTTCTACAATGCCTGCTTCACCTGCCAGGACGATAGGCTGCGGATCTAAAGAGGCGATCGCACTTTTTAGCTCATCGAGCTTACGCTCATCGCAAATAGCTACGATTTCTGGCTTAAACTGCATCACCTGCTCAGCTAGCAGCGTGGCATTGCTGCCTGCGGCAATACCTACCAGTCTAAATTTGTCAGGATGGTGCTCTAAAATATCGAGCGTTTGTGTGCCAATAGAACCAGTTGAGCCGAGCAGGGTTATGGCTTTCACAGCAGTACCATCTTGTAATGTTTTCTTTAGAATCACTATACCAAGACGACCTCCGGTTACACCTGACGCGCCATAATATAGATTCTCGTTATCTCTTTTTTGCCCTGGGAGACCTTGCCCTTATGGATAATCCAATGGAAGCGTTCTCGCCGTTTCCACCTGAGTGGACTCAAAATGCTGTCCACGCACAGCCGTTTGGTTGTCCTGATTGTGGTGCCGGAAGCCGTAAAGCTCAAAAGGTATGGCTGAATCGTCGCGCACCCGTTTTTACTGACCACCGCAAGCGTAAGTACCAGGAGTTTTACCAGTGCGAGTGCAACACCGTATGGTGGGGCTGGAGTTCTGATCGTCCGCCTTTAGAGCTAGATAAACCGTCAGAGGACAATTGATCTGTGGATGTTGTAGTACTCGGTAGCCTCAATATGGACCTGGTTGCCCAGGTGTCTCGTTTGCCCAATCCAGGCGAGACGCTTTTAGGTAACAGCTTTGATATGCTTCCGGGTGGGATAGGGGCCAATCAGGCGGGGGCGGCGGCTCGCCTGGGTGTACGCACGGCGATGATTGGCTGTGTGGGCAATGACGCTATGGGCCAACGTCTGCGATCGCACCTACAAAACGAAGGCATCGATATTTCGGGCATCACGGTAAGCAAACGAGCGGCTTCAGGAACGGCACTCGTTACGGTCTCTCCGAGCAACAACCAGATTGTTGTTAATCCGGGGGCTAATAGTGACGTTGATGAGTCTGCCCTAGAAGCGCTCATGAAGCACTTCAAAAAAGCGCGTGTTTTGCTGCTGCAGTTCGAGAGTCCTATGTCCGTGGTAGAAAAAGCTGCGGCATTGGCTCGTACGGCGGGTCTGACAGTCATTGTTGATCCAGCACCAGCGCAGGGGCCGCTGTCGTTAGATGTATGCAACTACATTTCTATTCTGACGCCGAATCAGACAGAAGCGAGCATCCTCACTGGTCAGCCTGTGAATGATGCAAACGATGCAAAGGCCGCTGCTGAGAGGCTGCAGCAGCAGGGCATAGAAGCGGTAATCGTCAAAATGGGGGCTATGGGCTGTGTCTGTGCTACTGCCCGCGGGAGTTTTGCCGTACCGCCCTACCGGGTAGAGGCAGTGGATACGGTAGCAGCAGGAGACGCCTTTAACGGTGGACTCGCCGCCGCCCTGCGCAAGATGGACTATCAGCGCGGAGAGCCGCTTCAAACTGACACGCTTAAAGAAGCTATTAACTATGCGTCTGCGGTCGCGGCGATTGCGGTAACCCGCTCTGGCGCGCAGGCTTCCATGCCAGTCATGGCTGAAGTTGAAGACTTTATGCGCTATCAGCGCGTTTAAGTCATGCGCTTGGTATCTATCAATACGTTTCAGCCAATTTGCACAGTAAAATAGCGAAACGTCTGACAGCTGCGATCGCTTTTAGCCATCATTCGCTGACGAGCTGCATGTGTCTGACGGCATTTGTTGTGAAAGTTCAGTGAGCGAAAGCTATGTTAGAGCCGGTTAAAACTGTGCAGTACTACCAAAAAGACCCCGCGCCAAAAACGTTTGGCCCCGGAGACACTGTTTTTGCAGCGGGTGATATTGAAGAGATTTTGTACGGTGTAGTAGAAGGCGAAGTAGAGCTGTGGGTGGATGGCAAGCTCGCTGAGACCATTCGAACCGGTGATATTTTTGGTGAAGGTGCGCTGGTACATGAGGACAGCAAGCGATTTGAGACTGCGATCGCCAAAACTGACTGCCAGCTCGCCTATCTCGACAAACGACACTTTCTTTTCGTGATACAACAAACGCCTATGTTTGCCCTAGAGGTGATCAAAAGTTACTCCGATCGGCTAAGACGTGTGAAAGAATGCCTCTAGCTTCGAGCCCTTTTAGCATAAGCAACTCAGATTGATTGACACGACATATTAAGCCGTGTGCCGGATGCCTTCGGCACATGCTATCCGCTTGGCCTGTTGCCACTTAAAGCTGGCAGCGCGTGGACTGTACCTCAGCCAAGTGATAAACGCTATTGTTACCTTGCTTATTGACGTCACTCCGTAGAACTATTGTGTTCTTTTATTCTTCTATCTTCTTGAAAGAGAAAATGAGAAATCTGAGATAACAACAATCACAGGTGCGCGCTACTTCAGTCCGCTTCACCCTGATGGAGGGTGTGCGATCGCTCTACGTCTAAAAACTTTTCCCTTCCCCTAATAATCAGCATAATGAGGCTACAAAAAAGATGTGAGCCACTGATATGCACACTGAACTGGTGAAGGTCGCTGAACTAACCCATGCAAATAGATCTGCGATGTATGCGCTACTGAACACTCACTTTGAAGGGGCAACGCCGCAGGTTTTTGAGACAGACTTAGATCTGAAAAATTGGGTACTGCTATTAAAGAATAGCGAAGGTGAGCTCAAAGGCTTTTCAACAATGCTAATGTACGACATTAATTTTGAAGAAGAGCTGATTACAGTGGTGTATTCCGGTGACACCATTATGGATCCAAGCGGCTGGTCGAGCGCTGCACTGTCGCAGGCTTGGGTAAAGGCTGTGAATCAGCTGAAAATCCACTACCAGGGGCAGCGACTGTATTGGTTGCTAATCTCTTCAGGCTTTCGAACCTATCGTTTTCTACCAACGTTTTGGAAGAAATTTTATCCCAGACACTCTCAGCCAACGCCACCGAAGATGCAGCGGCTAATGCAATTTTTGAGTCTGCGCCAGTTTGGCGAGTGGTACGACGAGTCAACAGGGGTGGTCAGTTTTCCGGCTCCGCAAAAGCTAAGAGGTCATTTAGCTGGCATTCCGACAGAGCGCATGCGTAATCCCCATGTAAAGTTTTTCGCCGAGAACAATCCTGGTGCAGCGCAAGGGGATGAGCTCGTTTGCCTGACTGAGATTGCACCGGAAAATTTAACCAAAGCCGGGCAGCGAATGTGGTTTGGAGATGTGGCAACAACCGCTAGACAGGCATAACCCATGGAAGCGATTCGGCCGCTCGACAATAATCTTGTCAGCAATCTTGGACGTTCTTCGTATCGAATTTTCAACCAAGCAAATCGCTTTGCTCAGGGCTGGTATTGGGTGATGCGATCGCAAATCCTAAAAGCCAATCAGCCTCAGCAAATTCAGCTGCTAGGCCGCTCATTGAAACTCTCGCGCGACCGCACTGGCGGCGTGACAGCAACAGACCATTTATGGCCTCTCAAACAGCCTGGAAACAATAACACTTATCCAGCAGCAGAGCGCTATGGCCTAATTTGGGTTTGGGTAGGGATTGAGTCTTCCAAACCAGGCAATTTACCCCACGTGCCAGAACTGGGTAGGCGCGACTGCGATGCAATTTTGAGCAATCGCTTTGATCGCAAGTGCCATCCCAACGTGCTGCTAATTAACGCAATTGACGCTCACCATTTCAACTCTGTCCACAATCTCCCATTAGAAATTCGTTTCGATACGCGCACGCTTAGCAACAGCGCTCTTCAGTTCAACAACATGACTAGGGGCGGTGACGCCTCGCGATTTGTTCGTTTGATTCGTCCGCTGTACAAAAATGAAGTCACCTATCGCCTTTGCTACTGGTATGGCAATACAGGAACCGTTACCCTCGGCCCGGATTTTCTCCATTTCTATCTTATGTTTGCCTTAAGACCGGGTGCGGGCGGTACCACTGAAGGGCAGATGATTCTGCTAACGCCAAAGCGCCAAGGTCTGTTCGGCTGGTTGTTCAACCGCATTGTTCTTTCCATTACTCAGCTAGTAGCTTCTTACTTTGCAAAGGGCGATCGCCACGTATTCGACAGTATTAAATTCGACTTTAAAGTTCCACTTGCTGCCGATCGTTCCATTGTTCAATTTATTCAACATGTAGAACAACAGCCCGCTTTAACCTGGAAAACCTGGAGGTCCTCATGAATGCTTCTGTCGCTGGACTCACTTTGCCCGCGCTAGAGCCTGACCACAAGCTCAACAGAATTTTGTCGTCAGCATTGGGGCGTAAGCCTACTGCGACGACTATCGAAATCGAATCACCGCCCTGGGGTGCAGACTGCTTTGGGCTGGCCTATAGCCCATTGTTCAACGAATCGCCGCTGTTAGAACAACAGCATATTCTACAGCTGGCGAGTGATTCGCTGTTAGCGGAATCCTATGCTATTGAGAAAGCAGGGGTAGGGTACATGGCTAAAATGACGCTGCTAGCAGAAACAACCGAAGAGAGAATGCTTTATTCGCTGTTTGGCGCAGATGAAACAGCTCACCTGGCACAGCTGATGCCGTTTGTTTCTCATCTGAATTTAAATAGCCAGGAAGATCCCTTCCTACGACTATTGGAATCTTTGCTAGAGGTTGCCGATCGTTCGGCGCTGATGTTTGTGATTCAGATCGTGTTAGAAGGCTGGGGGCTCAGCCACTATCGAATGCTGAGTAAAACCTGCCGCGATCGCGCCCTAAGCAAGCTGTTCCGCAGCTTTGTACAGGCCGAGGCCCAGCACCACGGCGCTGGTGTTGTTCTGTTTGATACGAGTCGATTATCGGCGGCAAGCCAGGGAATGATTATAGAGACGCTGGCGACTTTTTTGCAGATGGTGCAGGTAGGACCGCAGCGAGTGGTCGCGGCAATTGGTCAAGTAAAAGGCGGCCTGACCAAAGCGCAGCGGATTCGACTTTTCACTGAGCTGGATACGGAAACCCATAGCGATATGCGGCTGAAATTATTGCGATCGCTCATTACCCCTGTTGCGCCGAATATTGCCGAGGAGTTAGCCAGGCAGGGCTTGTTTGATCCTTTTCCACCTGCGCAATGTGCGTAAGGAGCGTCTAATGATCGCTATTACAGAACACGTCGTGAGAGATCGTTCACTGCTCGATCGAAAAATTCAGCTCAACTATCAGCGTAATAAACAACAAGATCACACTGAGTGCTTAAGCAAAGCTGCTAAAAGCTTTCAGTATGAAACCTGCCATGATCGCTACTGGCAATCCGAAAAATTTTCGCTGCTCTATGGCACTGCGCTCTGGGACCAGTCCACAGAAGGCCAGCGCCGAGTCCTCAATCACCTTTACTGGGTTGCCTACTACTCCCAGATCATCTCTGCTGAAATTGCCACTATTTTCTTCAATCAAACCAGCGCGGCAGGGCTCTACGCGCACGAGGGCTTTCGCGCTATCTGCGACATGCTCGATTTAGAATCCTCTCAAGAGCGCGCCCATATCGATGCCTTCCAAACAGTTGCCCGGCAGGTAGAGTCTACACTGTTCGACCGACCGCTGTTTTCTTATCCGATGCGTGGGCCGTTTACTGAAACAATGATTTTTACCGACGCGAATCAACTACAGCGGCGATGGAAACAGCTGCAGCTACAGGCCTTTGGCTTACTCTCGGCAGACAATACGTTTTTGGCCTGTCAATACTTCACAGTGCGTGGCCTCAGAACGCTGAATGGGAAGCTGGTACAGCATCAGCTAAGTCAGTTTTGTAGTGACAACGTCGAGAGTGCGCCTGTTCCCAGTCAAATTTCTCACTACCATTTTCTAGACGAGAGCTTTCATTTCAACAGCTCTACGCTGATCTCTCAAGAGGTGATTTCTGAGCTGCCGACGCCAACAGCTTTTGAAAAGACTGTTGCAAACTTAGGCATTCGCGGCTGTCAAAAAGATCACATCACCTTTTCGGTGGTGATTAACGGTATTTTTTGGCAAGATTCAGCGCTGTATGAGACGGTATATCGGTTGCTGCGATCGCCTCTTTTTGAAATGGAAGACTCAGCAGCCAAACATATGATGCGCTTGTGCTTTACTCAACCTTCAGAAGGGCTGTACCAAAGCTACCAAACCCACCAAGAGTCCATGCGAGCCTATCGGGCCTACATTGACCCGCTGGACTATGTTTGGCGTAGCAACCATCAAATGGCGACGATGGCGACTGCTTCTGTAGAAGGCTATTTGCGATCGCAACAAAAATCTCTCCCTCGCTTTTTCCGCCGCCAAAGTCTCTCTCCTTATCAAAGCGCGCAGCTCTCAACATAGGTTCGCCATGTCACCTGCTATCTTCAACAATCCTCAGGTTGTCGCCAAGGGCTGGTACGTCGTCTGTCCTAGTCGGCATATTGCCAAAAAACAAATTCAATCTTTTGATGTCTGTGGGCAGCGCATCGCGATTTTTCGCGGAGTAGACGGCCAGGTTCGCGCCCTAGAAGCCTACTGCCCACACATGGGCACCGATTTGGGGATTGGGGACGTTGTGGGTAATCAGGCCCGCTGCTTTTTTCATCATTGGGCTTTTGACGATACTGGCACCTGCGTCAATATTCCGTGTCAAAAGCACATTCCTGCTAGGGCAAAGCTGCAAGCTTATGCAGCCGAAGAGAAGTATGGCTTTATTTGGGTGTATCCGGATGCGATCGCACCTAAACCAGTTGCTGAGTTTGACGAACTCAAAGGCAAAGACATTGTTGCCATAGCCGATCGCCCCCTCTCACGAAAATGCCATCATCATATTTGCATGATGAACGGCATCGACGCGCAGCATTTCAACACAGTACACAAACTCTCAGTTGAGATGGATCTCACGCTGAGTCGAGATGCAACAGATGGCACTATCGACTTCACAATGAGTGGCGATTTACCCAACAACAACTGGCGTAGCCGTCTCGGCAGGCAGCTTTTGGGCAAAAGCTACACCTACTCTATGCGCTACGCCAACGGCTGCATTGGACTGTTGACCATGCTGAAAAAGAGTCGCTTACTGCCACCTTTGCATATGCTGTACGCCTATTCTCCTTTGCCTACAGGCGAAACAAACATTCAACCTATCTACGTGACTCGCCAGCGAAAGGGACCTTTTGGCTGGGTTGCAAACCACTTTCTGCTATTGGTCACGCGGCTCTGCTATTACGCGCTAAGAGGCGAAGACGGCAAAATTTACGACAATATTCAGTTCGAGCCCAAGAGCCTGCTACCGATCGATCAGCCGCTGGTTGACTATATCCAATACGTGAATCAGCTGAAGCGATCTTGTTGGTCTATTGAATCGGAGACGCCATGACAACAAACACTCACTATACCGTTCAATTTCCAGACAGTGACTACGCGCCTGCTACCGTTAACGCTGACCAGCTGCTCTCAGTGAGTCTGACGCTTGAGAATTCTCCGATACTCTTCGGCTGTCGAACGGGCATCTGTGGAACTTGTTTGGTGTCTGCAACCGGAGAAATGCTTCCACCCGACGCAGACGAACAAGAAGTCCTTTCGATCCTTGCGCCAGATTGCGCCACCGCCCGGCTGGCCTGCCAGCTGAGACCTATGGGCAACCTGTCACTGACGCTACTGTAGTCTGCTATGACCATGACCTTTCAAGACTTTTGGTATGTTGTTGCGCTCAGCGAACAGCTCATTCGTAAAACCGTGCTGGCACGAAGTGTTCTAGACGAATGGCTGGTTGTCTTTCGCGATGAACGGGGTAAACCCGTTGCACTGCAAGATCGCTGCATCCATCGAAATAGCCGTCTCTCGGCGGGCCAGGTGACTCGGGGCAAAGTTCAATGTCCATACCACGGATGGCAATACGACGGAAAAGGAAAGGTCGCCTATGTTCCAGCTGAAGGGCCTGTCAAGGGCCATTGCCCCAAGGTGTCTCGCCGCGCTGTCAGCTATCCCACTAAAGAACAAGACGGTTACGTATACGTTCAGATTACGTCTGAGAATTCCAGGTCTCCTGTCTCTATTTCCCCTTTTTCTATGCCTTACTACCAAGCGCCTGGATGGGAAACGGTCAGGGTGATCAATCGCTTTCAGAATACGGTGACTAACTGCGCAGAGAACTTTATCGATATCCCTCATACCGTTTCCGTGCATCCAGGCATCTTTCGCAGTGCTAAACAACAACAGTTAAACATGACGGTAAGCCGTGTCGAAGGCTCCGTAACAGCCACCTACCGACAAGAGACGAACAACTTGGGCTGGTTTAGCTGGTTCCTGAATCCTCAAGGCTATGAAATTAGTCACACAGACCGCTTTTACATGCCTAACGTCACCAGTGTGGAGTACAACATGGGCCCAACCAGACGCTGTTTTATTACAAGCCAATCGGTTCCGGAAACCAAAGATTCGACGCTGGTTTATACCGATGTGACCTTTAACTATGGCCTATGGAACAAACTTGCTTCTCCGTTTGTGCGGTGGACAGCCCAGCGAATTATTCATCAGGATGTGGCGGCTTTGAAGCTTCAGCAGGAGACGATTACCAAGTACGGTGAGCAGTTTGCCCATACGCCTGTTGATGCGATTCATGTGTTTGTAGAATCGATTCGAGGTGCGATCGCCAATGGCAAAGACCCACGCAATCTCCCAGACAAAACAGTCGATGTCACCTTTTGGATATGAGGGACTATGCCAATAACCGACCTAGCAATTCTGATAACTTTCTGGCTTCTGATGGCTGCAAGCGCTTCTCTGCCGCGCGGGTGGCAGCGCTTGTGGGAAAAGACAGCTGCTGACTGGCTGCTCGACCTATGCGGGCTGGGGATACAGGGTATTGTGATTCCCGCCTTGCAGGTTGGCCTACTGTATCAGGGGTTGAAGAGCTTGCTTCCTCAACTCGCCGGTAGCCTGTTTATTTCTCCACCTATTAGCTTTCTCATTTGCTTCGTACTTGTAGACTATGCCTACTACTGGAATCACCGTTGGCTTCACAGTATTGCCTGGCATCTCCACAAGGTGCACCACACCGTCACGCAGCTAGATGTACTCAGCTCTTCTCGAAACAGCCTGTGGAGCAGCTTTTTTATTCTCTATCTTTGGATTCACACGCTAGTCATTTATCTGTTGCACGACCCGAGCGGCTATCTGTGGGGCATTAGCTTGACGGCTATGCTCGATCTGTGGCGACACAGTCAGCTAGGACCATCGCCCAAAAGCTGGCAGTACCGGCTGCTCTCCCCCTGGCTGATATTGCCACAAGACCATGCGCTGCGCCCTGCTCACCACCACGACAGTAACTTTGGCGCTAATCTGAAAGTCTGGGACAGCCTGCACGGCACAGTTCAGCACGCTGTTCATTTTCCGAAAAAGCTAGGCATCAAAACCACGCTGACTTTTTGGCAGAAGCTGTTGTATCCCTTTGAAACGAGATGACCCGATTGAGTCAACTATTAGCACTGTTTCCGGGCCTGATGGTAGGGATAGTCAGTCTGCTGTTTATCTGGAGCTGTTCAGCCAATAGCTTGCTCATAGGACTGTTGCGGTTCGGATGTTTGTTGAGCGTGCTGTATGGATTTCCGCTGCTAGTGTATCGGATACACTGCCAATTTCACCCGGTGAGTGAAGGGGTGAGCTATCTAAAAGGAGAACAGTACTCACCATGGTGGGGAGCACATCAGATTCAGTCTATTTACATTGCTTTTCCAGCGTTGGAAACGGTGCTGAGGCTAGTGCCAGGAGTGTTCTCTGCTTGGCTGAGGCTGTGGGGGTCTCAGATTGGGGAGCAGGTGTACTGGGGGGCTATCGGCGAGATTGCAGAGCGAGGATTGCTGAAGGTAGGCGATCGCGCCCTCATCGGACACAGAGTCGGCTTCTACGCACATATCATCAAACCCAAACGCAACAATCTTTTGCTGTATGTGAAGGCAATTGAAATTGGCGAGGACGCTTTTGTCGGTTCAGGCTCGTGTATCGGTGCTGGGGTGGTGTTGACGCCAAGAGCTTACCTGGAGGCAGGAAGTGAAGTGCATCCGAATAAAACGGTGACGACTCAAAAGCGCGATCGCCCTTCTCCCCAAAAACATACCGTCATCTCAACAGATGCGGAGCTGGAGATAGAAAAATGCGTAGAGAAAAGTGCGTAGAGAAAAATGCGTAGAGAAAAATGCGTAGATTAATCAAAGCCTTTGGACATCTGCTCGCACCCACATCTAAGCGGTTCTATGCCGAGCTAGAAAACCCTCAGCAGGCGCAGTTTCGTGTGCAGCAGCGGTTGGTCAATCAGCTCAAGCGCTGCGAGTATGGCAAAAAGCATAAAATTCGAGAGGTTGCAGATTGGACCAAGCTACCCATTGTTGATTACGAAGAGGTAGAACCTTGGATAGCTCGTTCAAAGCATGAGAGCAACATTCTTACGACAAAGCCAATTCTGTTTTACGAGCCCACATCAGGCAGCAGCGGTCCGATAAAACAGATTCCCTACACTCGTTCCCTACGCCGTTCGTTCAACCGTTTGTTTTGCATTTGGGCCTACGACCTAATTCAGCATGGTCCTGATTTGTCGAATGGTAAGCTCTATTTCTCGATTACACCTAGCTTTACTAAAGCTGAGACCACAGCCGGAACGACTACTACTGACGACAGTGACTATCTAGATGTCTGGATTCGCTGGCTACTCAAACCATTCCTAGTTTTAGCGCCACCCACACAAACCCCAGAAGATTTTCAAGACGCCTTAGCACAAACGCTTTTACTAGCGGAAAAGCTTGAAATTGTCTCGATTTGGAGCCCTAGCTTCTTAACAGCGCAGCTGGACTACATTCAAACTCACCAGCATCGGCTGCATGCTTTGCTGAATAAACGGCTTTCTCAAGCGCGAGCAGAGCTTCTCTTACAGCCTTCTATCAACTGGGCCGCGCTGTGGCCTAACCTCAAACTTCTCTCCTGCTGGGATAGTGTGACAGCCGCTGATGGTGCTGATAGTCTGCGTACCTATTTCCCCAATGCGCTCGTTCAAGGCAAGGGCCTATTGGCGACTGAAGCGCCTATTACCGTGCCATTACTAGCAGCTAAAGGCTTTGTTCCACTGTTGGAAGATGTTTACTTCGAGTTTGAGGACAGCGAAGGGCACTGCTATGAACTCCATCAGCTAAAAGCAGGGCACACCTATGCGGTCATTATTTCGCAAATGGGCGGCCTTTACCGCTATCGCCTGGGCGACTTTGTTCGAGTAACTCACTATTATCGTCAAACGCCCTGCCTGGAATTTTGTGGACGAGGAAATCAGGTAAGCGATCTCACGGGCGAAAAGCTGCATGTTCAATTTGTGAGTGATGTGCTCAGTCAGCTAAATATCTCTGAAGCGAGATTTCAAAGCCTGGTTCCCGTACGACAGCCTAGCGATCACTATGTGTTGTTGTTAGATCGGTGTAATGGAGATTTAGATGCGATCGCTCATCAGCTAGAAGATAGCCTCTGCCAGTCGTACCACTATCAACTCGCTCGTCAGCTTGGGCAGCTTTCACCGGTAAAAGTCATTGCGTCACCTACAATTGCCAAACAACTTTCCGACAAGAAAGCGACGTTCGGACAGCGCTGGGGCGATGTAAAACACACTAAGCTGTCAACTCAGTGCTATGACGAATTGAACTTTCTATCGAAGCCAATAGAAATACCGAGCTAGCCTGTGTTCTGAAGCTTTTTCTTCCATTCACAGCCTCAGAATATCTGCTTTCCGTCAGACGGCTGGGCTCCTATTTCTGGGCTCTTATGTCTGGGCTCCTATGTCTGGGCTTCTATATAAAGCTGAAGTGGTTTTCAAATACATAAGCAGTGCCCGTAAATTCAGGACAGCTGCTAGAGGGAATTGTGATGTTGATTTTAACAAATCCATTGCCTGCTGGTTCGAAGCTATCGATACCGACGACAGAGGCTGTTTTCATTATGCAGAAGTCGTTCGAGCTGAGTTCTGAAAGCTGTTTGGGCTGTCTTCTCAGGTGTGCGCCATCCATGCCGTTATTTTTTGCGATCGCCTTTGAAATCGAATTACCGGGCTCACTTGCCTCGTAGTCCAAGTTTAATAAACGACTCTGTTTCACATAGAGCGCAATCTCGTCATCTTCCTCCATCAGCTTATATTCAATGTCAATGCCATACTTGCGCCTGTCACCAAGGTCTCTCTGCTTGGCAACAAAATAATCATGCAGCTGTTGCGTAATACGCTGTAGCTGTAACAGCTGAGAAGATAGCTCAGGCTGTACAGTCTTGTCAGCTTCTTCTAAAAAGACATCTCCAACATTTGAGAGCGCCTGAACCTCAACGTTTTCAGTGTTTCGGCCAATAAAAGTAAAAGACTCTGAAATCTCATTATCCAGCGGATTGGTAACCGAAGCTTCACCCTTTTGAGCATTGACCCAAATTCTAAATCCGTTGGCCTCTTGCGAGCCGATTACAACGCCGTTTGCATACTCATCACTGAACGCAGGATTAATCAGCACTGCCATTCCCACTTTGCTGTGATCAATTCCAAACAGTTCCCTTTCCCAAAAGGCTCTCTCTAACCACAGCGAAGCCATCACCTTCAGCAGCTTTTTCTTCAGTTTTTTATCACTGTCTACAACATCAAACCCCGTAGACTCATATAACCCAGCGCCGTTAAAAGTTGGCAAATCCTCGCTGTTTGTAGAACTCCGCAGCCGAATTCTGGTCACGCCTGGCATGTTCGCGATAACCGTGCGAACCGCCTGGATAGAGTCTGCCAACGCGTCATCAGAGGTCTCTTTTTTAATGCTGTCGCGAATTGCTGTTAGCTGTTCGTTGATAGCTTCGGGAGAAAGGCTGCCTTTGCTAGCTAAAAGATTTTGAATGAGACTTTGAGTGTTAGGTTCTGCGGTAATACGCTGATAGTGAGCAAAGCTGAGCCCAAAGCCAGGCTTTACAAACTCAGGATTAAATAGGCTCTGGATAGTTGCGTAGTTAGCGGCCTTAGAGCCAATATTAGTGAGTGCCCTGTCAGCGCTGGTTGCGTTCTCAAAATCGACGGGTAAAAGGCTTGTTGCGGTAATCGTCGGAACCTCTAGATCTGCGGGAGCAGCTTGGGCCCAGAACTTTTCAGCTTCTGCTAACGTTGCTTCTTCAATGCCTATCTCTCCGTTAGGCGTAGCAATCATCTTGACTAGTTTGTCGGTCGAAGCCTCTAAATCAGGAATGAGTTTGATGTTTGCCGTAGAAATATTGGGCGTTCCTCTGTTCTTGGCAAGCAGATTGACGTGTGACAGTGGCGTTTGTGGCTCTAGCGTGATGATGCCTGTAACCGGTGGAATGCGCTCTGGCATATCGTCAAAGATAGCAATATGGCGCGGCGTGAGACCGTCTGCCGATTCACCGATACCGATACGCTTGAGGTAGCCAATTGCAGTTCCTGGATTGAGTACAGAGACCAAACTACCACCAGCCGTTGCAATCATCTCTTGCTCGGTGATGACCTCAAATCCAGCGGCTTTGACCTCGGTTAGGGTATCTACATGAGGGCGTCTGAACGACCCTGGTTTTTCGTAAACGAAAAGCAGCGGCTCCCCAGAATCTTGTAGCAGTCGTTCTTGTAGCAGCGCCTTGAGGCTCACTAGCATGTCAGCCAGCGCTTGATGGCTATCGGTGTAGTTGTAACGGCGGATGTTCATCACCCAGCGGTAAGACTCCCCCTGCCAGATGAGCGGCTGATCGCGAAAGTCGAACACTAAAAAAGGCATATAGCGCCTGTTCTTACGCGACTGCACCTCACTAAAAAAATGATTTTTTGTATAGGCGACCCCTCGCCCTAAGGCCTGCTGAGCGTAGCCATAATGACCGTCAAACCGCGCTGTATCAATCAGGTGCACGCGGGCTGTTGGCTGACCAATGTCTTCGACGAGCCCCTCCCAGGTCAAGATATTGTCGTGACTCACAAACTGTAGAGACTCTGCTTCCTGCTGCGTCAGTTCTCGAATTTCATTCTGCATAGCTCCAAAGATATTGGGAGCTGCGGAGTTTGCTTGAGCAGGCGTGGTAGTGCCTATTCCCGCTTCTAGAGGTTGGCCTGTCGATTGGCTAAAGAGAGAGGAAAGGGGGCGTGGTGAGAGGTCTGGTGTAGTGAGCATGGCAAGAGCGTCCTGACGTAAAAAGGAACTTAGCAGTAGGCCTAGCGAAAAAGAGAGAAGAAGGCGTTTTTAAGCAAGGCAGCGGCCCATTGATCTAGCCCGGTGTGCAGAATTAGCAATTTATCAGTCGATAAGACCTTTGTTCTGCCACGGAGGCTGACCCTTGGCTTTGGCTCCCTTGGCTTTGGCTCCTTTTGCTGTGGCTAATTCGCACAATGAAGTCTGGCAAGATGAAGACTGGACGTTTTCGAAAGGATTAAGCTATCTTGATGAAAGCGGTCCTCATAAACCCTGGGCCTACTATTCCTTTCTCCAAGAAAATGAAGTAGTTTCACTGACGACAGTAGACACTAAAAATATCTTCCCACTACCGATACTTGTGGTGAATATTTCTTGTAAGCCGTCCGACTCATCTAGTCGTAGACGCCTACTGAACGTTTAACTATCAGCTTTTCCTAATTCTATCTAATATTTCTGCGCTTTTCTACGCTGAATTCGCACGGGTTTCTTCAGGATGCTGTGTGTTTCAGCAGATACAGCGCAGTTTTGAGTCCTTCGCGCAGGAGGTGTCTTATGACTCAATCTACTAGTCAGCCCTATTTGGTTTTCAATAATCTGTGCTATTCAGTAGCGTCTGAAAGAGTCTTGTTTAAGGCCGTTTCAGCAAGTTTGTTTTCGGGCGATCGCATTGCACTTGTCGGCAAAAACGGTATCGGAAAATCCACACTGCTTCGGCTATTAGCGCGACAGCTGCCTCCCACTTCTGGCAGCGTATCTAGCTCAGCTTCAACTGTTTACGTACCTCAGCTGAGCTTACTAGCACCCACTATTCGGCCACAGTCGGTGCTGGATTTTTTGAGTGCGACTGCCGACTCCTGGTGGGAGATAGAACACGTACTGAAAACTACTTTCGACACAGTGTTGGATTTATCTACTGCTATGGAGTCTTTAAGTGGGGGTGAACTAATGCAGCTTTTTCTAGCCATTGCCCTGTGGCGATCGCCAGATGTTTTATTGCTAGATGAGCCAACTAACCACCTCGACTACGTCGCTTTAGAGCAGCTGTGTCAGGCACTCTTCCAGTTCAAAGGTGCGCTCGTGGTGGTATCCCACAAGCCGTTCTTTTTAGACAAGGTTGTGAATACAACCTGGGCGCTGACGGCATCAGGTCTACGGGTATATGGTGGAAATTATTCGCTGTATCGGGAACAAACAGAAAGAGAGCAAGAGGCGGCAAGGCGATCGCATGAAACCGCCCGAAAAGAACTCAAGCGAACAAAGGCCAGCGCTCAAATGGAACAAAAAAGAGCTGCCCAGTCGCGTCGTCAGGGCCGCCAAAAGTCTTTGAATGGTGGCCTTCCTCGCATTGTTGCAGGTGGGTTAAAAAGAGGAGCCCAGAACGTAGCTGGTGCTGAGAAGCTGAAGCACGATGCGGCGGTACTAGCGGCAGAAAAGAAGGTGGCAGAGACTAAGGTGCGATCGCACAAAGCCACTAGCATTCAGCTCACGGTAAAGAGTAAAAAGCAGCGAAATTTGGTTAATATTCAAGGCGCAGCTCTGTTGGTAGGAGGGCGTCAGCTGTTGACGGATGTGAGTTTGCAAATTGGCAGTGGGGAGCGGATTGTGATCGCTGGTCCTAACGGCTCTGGTAAATCTAGCCTGATCAAGGCAATTTTGGGCATCGCGGATAGTTCTGTTGATTTAAGGAATGGTGAGCAACAGATTGCAAAGATGAAAACAGTGTATTTAGATCAACAGTATGCACTGGTAGATCGCTCGCTCAGCATTCTAGAAAACATGCACAGGGCGAACCCATCACTTAACTATCAGCTATTGCGACAGCAGCTAGGTCATTTTCTGTTCTTTAATGACGATGTTCATAAATTAGCAGCCGTACTGAGCGGTGGAGAATTGGCTAGATGTGCGATCGCGCTCATCACCATCTCCGAGCTAGACCTACTCGTTTTAGACGAACCGACCAACAACCTAGATCTTGCAACAGTCGATCAAATGGTCGATGCGCTCAATCATTATAAGGGTGCACTATGTGTTGTCTCTCACGATCTAGACTTTGTGAGTCGGATTGATATTAGGAAGTCGTTTAGACTGACAGATGGTGAGCTGAAGGAAATGGACTACCTAGCAGAGGTGCAAAGATGAGCTAACAGTCTATAAAAAGGTTCAGACTTTCGATTTTGGCAAAATAACACGCTGTTTGTCCACCACCTTTCAATTGACTCAGCTCACCTCAACTTGCTGCTACTGCTTCCTTTTCAATCTTCTCTTCCTCTTCTTTGGGTAAAACCCGCCCCTCATCTTCAAAGCCTTTGATTTCATTGAAGTTGAGATAGCGATAGACCTCACTTTCAAACGGTTCAATTTTGCTGGCGACCACTTCTAAGTATTGATTCATATCCGGAATCTTGCCAAGCAGAGCACAAGCAGCGGCGAGTTCTGCCGAACCTAGATATACCTGAGCACCTTTACCCATTCTGTTGTTGAAGTTGCGAGTAGAGGTAGAGAACACGGTTGCATTGTCTTCCACGCGAGCTTGATTACCCATACACAGCGAGCAACCCGGCATCTCAGTGCGAGCGCCTGAGGCGGCGAATGTACCGTAGTAGCCCTCTTCTCTAAGCTGCTTTTCGTCCATCCGCGTCGGCGGACAAATCCACAGTCGGCCTTTTACAGTCCCTTCGTCTTCTAGCACCTTCGCAGCAGCACGGTAGTGACCAATGTTGGTCATACAAGAGCCGATGAAGACTTCGTCGATCTTGTCGCCAACAACATCAGAGAGCGTTTTCACATTGTCAGGGTCATTAGGAGCCGCGACGATGGGCTCTTTCAGTTCATTGAGGTCAATTTCAATAACTTCTGCATATTCAGCATCTTCATCCGCACTCATGAGGGTCGGATTCTCTAGCCATTTCTCCATGTCGGCAATGCGGCGGGCTAGGGTGCGCTCATCGTGATAGCCACGGGCAATCATATTCTTCATCAGAGCGACGTTAGAGCGCAGATACTCTGCGGTGGTCTCTTCGCTGAGTTTGATGGTACAGCCACCACAGGAGCGCTCTGCCGAAGCATCGGTAAGTTCAAAGGCCTGTTCTAGTTTTAAATCGGGCAAGCCTTCTATTTCCATGATGCGGCCTGAGAATACGTTCTTTTTATTCTCTTTTGCTACGGTGAGAAGACCTCTCTTGATCGCTTCTAAAGGAATGGCGTTGACCACATCACGCAGAGTAATACCGGGCTGAAGCTCCCCTTTGAATCGAACGAGAACAGATTCTGGCATGTCTAGAGGCATTGCACCGATAGCTGCTGCGAAGGCAACAAGTCCAGATCCTGCCGGGAAAGAGATGCCCAAGGGGAAACGAGTGTGAGAGTCGCCGCCTGTGCCAACGGTGTCTGGCAACAACATTCTGTTTAGCCAGGAGTGGATGATGCCGTCGCCGGGTTCTAGAGCAACGCCGCCACGGGAGGCAAAGAAATCGGGCAGTGTGGAGTGGGTTTCGACATCTACGGGTTTGGGGTAGGCGGCGGTATGGCAGAAGGTTTGGAGCACAAGGCCGGCGCTAAAGCCGAGGCAGGCCAGCTCCTTCATCTCGTCGCGGGTCATGGGGCCGGTGGTGTCTTGGGAGCCGACGGTAGTCATCAGGGGCTCGCAGGAGGTGCCGGGGCGGACGCCGGGAAGACCGCAGGCTTTGCCGACCATTTTTTGGGCGAGGGTGAAGCCTTTGCCGGTATCGGTGGGAGCAGACGGGCGGACAAAGACGTCTGAAGGGTCTAGTCCAAGGGCGGCGCGGGTTTTGTCCGTGAGGGCACGACCGATGATTAAAGGAATGCGACCGCCTGCGCGAACTTCATCGAGAATGGTTTCAGGGGTAAGGCTAAAGGTGGATATGACCTCGCCTGCCTCATTGGTAATCTCACCTTTGTAGGGATGAATGGTGATGACGTCGCCGGTTTTCATTTGGCTAACGTCGCATTCAATGGGGAGGGCACCAGAGTCTTCAGCGGTGTTAAAAAAGATGGGGGCGATTTTGTTGCCGAGAATGAAGCCGCCGGTTCGCTTGTTCGGAACGAAGGGAATGTCTGCGCCAATGAGCCAAATGACGGAGTTCATGGCAGATATGCGAGAGGAGCCAGTACCGACCACGTCGCCAACGTAGGCAATGGTGTGACCTTTCTTTTTAAGACCGGCTAAGGTTTCTAAGGGATTTTCCATTTTTGACTCCAGCATCACCTGGGCGTGAAGCGGAATGTCAGGCCGGGTGGTGGCGTGAGGTGCAGGCGATAGATCGTCGGTATTGGTTTCGCCAGGGACGTTGAAGACGGTGACAGTAATGGTATCAGGGACTTCAGGTTTGCTCGTAAACCATTCGGCTGCGGCCCATGCGTCTACGACTTGCTGGGCGTAGCGGTTGGTTTCGGAAAGTTTGATGACGTCATTGAACGCGTCATATATAAGGAGGGTTTTCTTCAGCGCGTCTGCGGCGAGCTGGGCAATTTCGTCACGGTCATCTTTCAACAGCTCAATCAGGGAGGCAACGTTGTAGCCACCAAGCATGGTGACGAGTAGTTCTACAGCTTTTTTGGGTGAGATGAGCGGGCTGCTGGTTTCGCCTTTAGCGATCGCAGTCAAAAAAGACGCCTTTACATAGCTAGCAGGATCTACGCCGGGGGGAATGCGATCGCACAGCAGCGTCATCAAAAAGTCTTCTTCTCCAGCCGGCGGGCGCTTGAGCAAATCACACAGTGCAGCCGTCTGCTCAGCATCCAGTGGTAACGGAGGCACGTTCAAAGCAGCACGCTGTTCTACATGTTTGCGATAAGACTCAAGCATTTAGGACTCACTCTCTAGGAAACGGAAAAGATCTATTTACAGGCAGATCCTCAGTATTCTAGTCTATCGAATTTAAGTAATCCTTAAGTATCCGTTTTCACAGAACTAGGGCGAACGATGCCCTACGACTAGCTGGGCCAGCCAGACGATAGCCTCTGTCATGCTTGCAAGTTTCAAGCTGGCTAGTTCGCTGAAATCATATGAATATCGCGCTGAGGGAAAGGAATATTAATACCTTCTTGGTCCAAGCGCTTTTTGATCTCCTCTTGCAAAGACAGGCTTAGCGGCAGGTAATCTTTAGGTTTTACCCAGGGGCGCACGGCAAAGTTTAGGCTGCTATCGGCCATCTCCAACAGTCCAACGGTCGGCGTAGGGTGCTCTAGTACGCGGCTATTCGCAGTCATCACGTCCATAAAGATGGCTTTAACCCGGTCAATATCCGTAGAATAGTCAACGCCAATTACCAAATCTAAGCGCAGCGTGCCCTGCGTAGAGTAGTTAACCAGGTCGCCTTCTGTCAGTTTGCCGTTAGGAATGACAACAGTGCGGTTATCAAGCGTTTTGAGCGTGGTCATCAACAGCTCAATTTCAAGAATGTAGCCAGAGTAGCCATCGGCTTCTACCCAGTCGCCGACCTGAAAGGGACGAAAGATAATGATAATGATACCCGCTGCAAAATTGGTAAGAGAGCCCTGCAGCGCGAGTCCAATCGCTAGGCCCGCAGCACCAATGGCGGCAACCAGAGAGGTGGTTTCTATGCCGACTTGACCGAGCACCGCGAGCACGACAAACGACATGATGGCGTAAAACAGTATGTTGGTGGCAAATACGGTCAGCGTTGGATCGATTCGTGCCCTGGTCATAATTTTTTTGACAACGCGTTTAGCAAAACGCGCAATCACCCGGCCCACAAAAAATATAATGATTGCGATCGCAAGCCTGCTGACAAAAGATAAAACAATGGGCTGTGCTGCTACCAATAGCTCACTAAAACTTTCGATATTCATCCTCTTGCTCACAAAAACAGCTTTTTAGCGCAAGAATTTTCTTGCTGGAGATAGAACTATAAGCCCATTCTAGAAACGAGAGGCTGGTAAAAAATCTGTTATTTCGCGCTTTGTTTTGGGATTTATGAGGGCACTCCTCTACAGTACCGACATTTTTTGATACGTCGGCCAACGAGAGTAGGGCTTATCCCAAAAGCGCCTCGCACAAGATAAACCTATGGCTTCTCCGTCTTTAACAAAGCTGCGTACTTACCTCCATCTCGTGCCGGTGTTTGGCACAGTGCTCTCTTTATGGACACTCTATGAAGAGTCAAACGGTGAAGAGTCAAACGGTGGAGAATCAGACGGTGCAGAACCAGACGGCGCAGAACCGAGCGGAAAACGAGCGACTAAGCTTGAAGATACGTCTAAGGACACCTATCAGCGGCTAGCGGCAAGTCGGCTATCGGTAATTTTGGGCTTGGGTTGTGTGAGTGCGATCGCCCTACTTGGTGGTGCTGCTAGCACTCAAGCCTCTCAGGTAGCGAGTCTTCGGCTGCTACTGGCCAGCAGCTTTATAGGCTCAGGCTATTTTGTACTCAGCCTAGGATTAATGTATCGCGTAGCCACCGACCGTTCTATTCGCTTGCCCGGGGTCAGTCAGCTGGGGCGTCGCCTGCCATAGCTTTGGCACTGGTAATTTATCCGGCAATTCATCTGCCGATTTACCAGCAGGGCCAATCTAAAAATATTCGTCAGCTGCCACATTCTTTATAAAAAATGCCGCAAACATCTGTTAAAACAATCTTGATGCATATTATCTCTGCTTTTGCCTGTGGGCGGCAGAAGCGATTGCGCCCGATGCATCTTAGACGTTTGCCACGTCTGCTAAGTGGATCACCCATCGAACCGACAGCCTGCGGCTAAACTCAGCGCTGCTGATTGGACTCTTTTCGTCACTTCCTACCGCGCCCATCATACTTTTTGCACGCCGCCCACACTTCAGAGGTTTATTCGTGTCATCCATGCGTCCCCCATCTAGAAACCAGCGTCCCACTTACGCTTATCCAGCACCTAAGAAAAAGTTTCGTCTGCCCAGATGGGTAGGCATTAGTGTTTTGCTCGGTGGCGTGACCAGCGTTTCGATGGCCGCAGGCGCACTACTAGCGGTGTCACTGGGGACGACGCCCCTACAGCACAGCGAGCTGTCGGCAGAAGAAGCTGCTGTGTTCACGCAGGATGAACCAATTGCGACAGCCAATAGCCTACAGCTACCTAACCTGACGCGGCCCGTCAATATTTTGCTGCTCGGCATCAAAGTAACTAGCTCAGACATCGACGACTACGACGCGCTGTATGAAGACGGATACGACGCGCTGGTCAATTCCTTCGATGGCCTGTCAGATACGATGCTGCTACTACGCTTTGACCCGCGTGAAGAAAAAGTGTCGGTACTTTCTATTCCACGGGATACCCGCACAAACGTCGATGGTTTAGTCACTAAGATTAATGAGGCAAACCGACAGGGTGGGCCAGCGGTTAGCGCTCAGGCAGTGAGCGAGCTGATGGGCGGTGTGCCGATTGACCGTTACATGCGTATTAACGTACAGGGCGTAGAGAAGCTGATTGATGCACTAGGTGGCGTTGAGGTCAACGTGCCTCAAGACATGAAATATCAAGACGACTCTCAGCATCTGTACATCAATCTGAAGGCAGGCGAGCAGCGGTTAGACGGCGATAAGGCACTGCAATTTTTGCGGTTCCGCTACGACGACAATGGCGATATTGGCCGGGTGCAGCGCCAGCAAATGTTCATGCGATCGCTTGCTAACCAGGCGCTAAACCCCACCACTATCGCTCGCCTCCCTAAAATTCTTAACGTCATCAAATCCCATGTCGATACCAACCTATCAGTTGAAGAACTCGTAGCCCTCGTTGGCTATGGCTCACAAACCGAGCGCTCTGACGTGCAGATGCTGATGCTGCCCGGTGATTTTAGTAATTACGACGACTATGACCTGAGCTACTGGATTCCTGACTATTCCGGGATTGATGCAATGGCTGAAGACTACTTTGGCCTAAGCAGTGCGTACAGCATTTCTCAAGAAACGGATCCCTCCTATCTGCGGGTTGCTATTCAAGACAGTACCTATGATGACGTAGCCGTGCAATCGCTCGTCAACAGCCTTTACGACACTGGCTATTTCAATGTATTTATCGATCGCAGCCTGAACGATCCATTGGCTCAAACACGCATCGTTGCTCAGCGAGGCGACTTGAACAGTGCCGAGTCTATTCAGCAATTTCTGGGAGTTGGTGAAGTGCGCGTCGAGAGTACTGGTAGCCTAGAGTCAGACATTACCATTCAGCTGGGTGAAGACTGGTTGAATGAGCATGGCGCAGAACTTTAAGCCTTGGGCTTTAAGTCTTAGGATTTAGGTCTTACGCTTTTCTCCTGACGCTCTTTTCCGCCTACGTCTCCATTATTTTGCCTGTATCAATGCCTTCAGCGCCCGCAGCCTATCAGCTAAAAATCTCGTTAGTTGATAGTGAACCGGAAATTTGGCGGCAGGTGATTGTGCCCCAGTCAATCACACTGGCTCAGCTGCATCTGGTGATTCAGCTGGCAATGGGATGGGAGAATATCCATCCGTATGCTTTTGATGTGGGCTTGGGTGAGCTGCGATCGCGCTGCACCAACACGCAGCCGTTGGCAGATACCCTATCCGCAGAGGCCCTAGCTAAAGAGGAGCCGCTGTACTACACCTACGATTTTGAAAGCGGTTGGCTACACCGCATTACTATCGAAGCTATCAAGGCGGAGGCTCTAGACAACAGCACTCCAGATAAAGATTCTGCAACGGATCAAGCGTTACTAACCTGTACAGATGGCGCGGGTGCCTGCCCGCCAGAAGGAACAGGTGGCGTATGGGGCTACGACGACTTTCTCGATCGACTAGAAGATTCGAACGATCCTGATTACTTAACGCTAATTGAGAAGTACGGCACCTTCGACCCCGATGTCTTTGATGCAAAAGCTGCGGCTGCTCGGCTAGAAGCGCATTCGATACCAACCTCGCATCGCGGCGCTTTGCGGCGCTAGGGAACGCTCACCAAGACAACGTAAGATATGTTCCTTACGTTGCTATATCTATGCCAGCTTCGTCTTCAGGCACAATCTCCGTCTCAGCCTTACCTGCATTGACCCACCGGGTTAAAGCGTTGTGATTGAGCATAAACGTTTGATACTGACTAGCAGAGGCTGATAGCGAAACGCCGTAAGTTTTGAATCTGAGAACAACAGGAGCGTAAAAGCAATCTGCAATCGAAAACTCTCCGAACAGATAAGGCCCTTTGTAGTTCTGCATGCAAGCAGACCAGATGGCGTCAATTCGAGCAATATCTTTCTCTGCAGCTGCCGAGGGGTTGACTGTTCTTAGCGCCCGACAGTTCGTGGGTAGCTCGCTGCGGAGGGCCATAAAACCAGCGTGCATTTCAGCGCAAATAGATCTGGCTTCGGCTCTTTGCGCTTCATCCGCAGGCCACCCTTTTCCAGCTAAGTACTTTTCAGACACATACTCATCAATAGCCAGCGAATCCCAGATGGTGACATCGCCATCAATGAGGACAGGGACTCTGGCGGTAGGAGAATACTGCATCAGTCGTTCTGTCAGCCCCGCTTGCCGAAGCGACTCAAGCACTTCCTCAAACTCAATCTCAAAGCTAGCGAGCAATAGCCAGGCCCGTAGTGACCAAGATGAATAGTTTTTGTTGCCAATAATGAGTTTCATCTGCGATCGCCTCTAGAAAACGTCTCGCTAGTTTACCGCCCGTTTTTGATACGCACCATGCACAACATAGATGTCTCTATTCATCTAATAAATAGCCCCGCCGCTTTCTGTAGAAAACGACGGGGCGCTCTTTTATTTCCTGCCTGACTTAATAAATCAAGCACTGCATGCTACCGAAATAGCGGCATATGCAAGCTGTCAGGCGATTTAAATATCAATTTTAACTGCCAAAATTATTCCCGATCGATTGAGCGATCGCAACATCTATAATGGCCGTTTTCTCAACCTTAATCTTTGCTCTAGAATTTCGCTTTCTAGAATTTCGCGCTCTAGAATTTCGCTCTGCAGCTACCGGAGAAGCAGCTGCCCCACAGTAGACCTGCGTCCAAGCTATTTGCGGCGTATGGTCTATGGCGTGTGGTCTATGGGTATAGTCTACGGCGTGTAGTCGTAGGGAGGGTAGTCGTAGTAACTAGCGCGCTGAGTGGGGAACTGAGCGGGTGGGAGAAAAGAGGGATCGTAGTAGCGATAGCCTGCTGCGGGAGGCATTGGGCGTGGCATCGGCATGGGCACATGACGGGAAGAGCGCCTGTGCTGCGCCTGTAGAATGAGTAAAACGGAGCAAAGAATCAACCCACCGCCGCCCAAAATTAGCACGACAACAACACCAGCACCCAGCCAAACGAGTGAAATAGACGGCGTAGGGGCAGGCGCGGCAGCCGGGCGCGCAGCCGCAGCAATTTTATCGTCTAGCGCCATGTCTTCTACGGAGCGCTGATAGTCCTGAATACGGTTGAGCAAATCCTTGGTCTTTTCTTCTTGTGACGCTAGCTGCTCTTCTAAGCTAGAAGAGAGCGTTTCTTGCTCAGTCAGCTGCTCTTCTAATTTTTGGGTCAGCGCCTGCTGCTTTTCTAACTCTTTGCGAATTTCGGCTTCTAGGGCTTGCTCAGTCTGAGCTTGTTCGATCGTCTCACGGGTAGGTGTTGCCGATTCTATCTGAGCAACGCGATCGCTCAACCTAGCTGCGCTATCGGCATCTGCGTTTGTAGAGACCATGCCAATACGAGCCACTAACAGCACTAAAGCTGCAACCCCGGTCGTGGCACAGCCTGCTAAATATGCAGTTGTATCGCTCATAGGCTTTACCAAAGGCTCGTTGCCTTAACGCACCGATAATGAAATGAACTGTAGTAAAAGTGAACTGTAAAAGTACCCTACCGAGACTGAGTCAATGACTTCAAACACAGTCTTGCCAGCTAAAGACTACCACATGTACTAAAGAATCTTTGTCAGTAAATATTGAATAAGTTCTGGCAAAATATAGCACTGATATAAAGCGTTGAGCCAAGCGCTTCTAGACCACTCCCCTCAGGCTGAAAAATACACCCTCATCCCGGCCTACAGCCAGATATAGCGAATGTCCTCATGCATTAGAACATTTGCTCAGAAGCGTTGCTTACCGGCTATGGGTTGCAGCCTTTCGCAAGTGTCTTCAGCAACGCTTCAAAAGCTACATTCAAAAGCTATATAGGCAACGATGTCGCTGTCTATTTCATCCTACGTGTTCATTCCACGCGGCTAAACTTTAAGAAAGCGTTCCCCTTGATTAGAAATAACAGCTATTCACCCAAAGAGCCGGACAGAAAGTAATTTTCTGTCCGGCTCTTTGGGGTGACTCTTTGAAAAAATTAGACACCAAATTCTACTGAACGATGACTTTACCAACCATGCCAGCGCCACGGTGAGGAGCACAGTAGTAAGAGTACTCACCAGGCTCAACGTCGAAGGTGCTGGAGTAGGACTCACCAGGTGCGAATGTCAGCTGCTTGTTAGTTAGCTTATCAGCCACGTCTTTGCCACCAGGGACGTTATTGGCATCAAAGATGACGTTGTGGGGAGCCATCTTATTGTTTTCCCAGGTGACAGTATCGCCTTGAGACACGGTAATAGTAGCTGGTTCAAATACCAGCAGACCACCATCGGAACCCATCTTGACAGTGTGATCGGCGGCAAAAGCGGGAGCAGCCAACACAGCGCAGCTGCTGAATACGAGCGCAGCCATCATCAAGACGGTGCTCAACTTGCGAAGCGCTCTAGCGAAAATTTTCATAAGACCTCTAGCTAAACGTGTGTAGTTTCTTTGCACATACTCAGGATTATATAGCGCCTAGCAGACCTTTTGAGCCTACCGAATGGTTCGGATTTGACGACCTGTCGTTTACGGCCCTCCGTAGGCTGTCAATATCCAATAACCTTTATATCTGCTTGGTTTGAGCGAATACTGCCGAAGTGCGCTACGGGCAATGGTTTTCACGAAGTGCCTGTTGACCAGCTGTCGAGCCGCATTAGGAGCAAAGGCCATTTCTTAAAAAATAATAAAACCTGTACTGAGTTTGTGAGACCTTTTACGAATTTTTGTAGCCAAAGGTTAAATGATTAGGTGGGTAAGTCAGCAATACCGATTGTTATTCTCTAGGATGAAAAAAATCAATGACATAACTGTACCTATGGCTATGGATGTTCTAGAGAAACAGGTGCTTGAGCTGAGCGATAAGGTTGACTCCCTCCATGGCTTGATAGCACAGTTGGCTGAGAAGGTAGATGAGGGGATGAGTGCCTCTCACGCCCTTACCAGCAGTGATATTTTGCCGGATTCTGGGCCAGTCAATATATCGCCTGCTGCTCGTCGCCCGCCAAACCCGGCAATGATGCACAAAGATATTTTGAGTGATGAGCCCTACGTAGAGGCTGACAAATCGGGTTCAGCTCACAAGCTGTCACCAGAAATTCAGATTCAGCGATTGACCGCTCAGCTAACGGCTGCGTATAACCGCATTGCAGCGCTTGAAGAGCAGATTATGGCGTACCGCGCTTATTGATTAGAAGGTTGATTAGAAGGCCGTTCGCAGTTCAGCTTCCACTACATGGCGAAGCTGTGACTGTGTCCAGTTTTGGTATAGCTGTGCGGCGATCGCACATCCGCCAGCCCCTACGCCCTCTTTAACAAACCCTTGCTCATAAGCCCGAAGCTGCATATAGGGAGACTGGCTAAAGCTGATTTGGCTAGCGAGCAAGGGGGCGTTTGTTTGGCGTGCGATCGCCACTACATCCGCACTCTGATCGCGTATCACCCACCGAGTTGTGCCAACCACCACTCGCTCAGCTTGCCATGCCGATAGGAAATAGGCTGCTTCACTGATTGCCGATGCTAACGCATACACTGCCAGCATCTGAGCACCCCCTGCAAGCAGTACCCCACCGCGCTGGCTAGCCGATATAGCCATGCCAGCAGCGACCAGCTGCATTGGGTCACCCACAGCCGCCGCTATGCCTAACGCAGAAGCTCGCGTTGGGTTATGCGCTACTCCCTCCCGCCAGGCCGATAGGCCTTCTGCTACTAGCTTCTGCTTTTGACTGTGGTTAGCGGTTGCCAGGCTGCTGCTCATACGACCTGCCACCGAGTAACCCAGCGCTGTTAGCACCGCTTGAGCCGTTGTCGTTCCACCAACAACGCATTCCCCAATAATCAAGTAGCTATTTTTCGGGGCCAGCTTTTCTCCCCAGTATTGTCCCGCGGCGAATAGTTCTTCTGCCGTCGACAGTGGCATTGCATTACCTGTAGTTACCGACCGCGCGATCGCCTTCGGTAAAGCAATGTGAGGCACGCTCAGCTCAGCTGGCAACCCGGTACTCAGCAAACGACAGGGAATAGACAATGATTGAAGCATCGCCCGAGTCATCACAGCGGGTGATATGCCTGCTGCTAGTGCTGGCAATCTGTAGTCAGGCGATCGCGGATCGAAATCCGTTGGCTTGAGTAAATAGTTGCCGTCTAGCGCGGCGGTGTAGCGTCGATCGCTAGGCGTTTTTCCCGCTGCTGAAATCTGAGGAATTAGGCCGGTCTCAGTAAAACTTAAAATGCAGGCAAAGGTCGGTTTACATCCGCGATATTGCTGCAGCCAGCGACTAGGATTGCCAGCACAAATTTTAATCATGCTGTGTTGAGCATTTCTGGTCCACACTCTGGGTTATCACTGGTGGCTTATTACTTTGGCAGATCATTCTTCAATCAGCACTTGAACCCACCCTGGCGGTTCGGGCATCACAATTCCCAGACGCTCTAGTACTAGCCAAGCAGCCAAGTGAACCGTAAAGAGATAAACCACGCTGGCAAAAACAATCATAGCGACCGCTGCTACTGAAACAATGCCCAGACCAGGCTGCCCCAAAGCGCCCAGTCCAATCCATCCCCAGTTGGTCAAGAGTCGAATTACCCAGTTCAACAGCTGCGTGATCTGCGCAATCGAATAGCCCCACAGGTCTTCTCCAGCTAGCAGTGACAGTAGCCAAATTCGGAAGAAAGAACCGAGAGCGACCAGCAAACCGCCGGTCAGTATCGACAGGCCCCAGTTGGCCTTACGTCGCCACAGACAGCCCAGCTGGACTCCCAAAAAGCCGTAGGGCATCAGAAAAAATATGCTGCGCGTGGGTCCGAGCAAAATGGTCAGCAGCAGGCCGGAGACGGTTGCAGCCATCCAGGCAGAGCGAGCGTTCCACCGCAGATAAACCAGCGCAATCGGCAGTGGAAATAAAATTCTGAGAAACGGACCAGGTGGAAAGTATGTATTCACTAGCCACATCAGACTAGCTGCACTGGATAAAAAAGCAGTCTCCACCAGCGGCAGCGGTCCTATGGCAGGATGTGCGCGGCTACTCGTACTAGCAGATTTGCTCACACTGAGACTGTCTTCTGCCTCTGAACTATTTTCTGCAGTACCTTCTGAACTATTTTCTGAACTATCTACCTTGCTTAGGTTGGGGATACCTGGCTCACCTGAAGGCCTTTCTGAAGGCTTTTCTATGGGTAAAGGGGGAATCGGGAAAAGCTCGGCCGAGTGCTTGCGATCGCTCGTCCGTTTCTGCGGTTGATCTTGGCTGCTTTCCTGAGTTGCTCTTAGCGTCGGAGAGAGTTCAGTCGCCGTAGATTTGATTGGGTTTTTAGGCGTTTCTTGCCGTGTTGGCGATGAGACCGGCTCTAGTTCATCAGGAATGAGATCGTCTGATATCCAGGGCGCATCGTCCTCTAAATCTGGGGGATCAATGTCTGGGGGATCGATCAGATTATTAGAATCGGGATCGGCAGGGTGGGTCATGAACCAGATCGCTATACCAGAAGATTTTCTAGGGCTTCAATGTCGTTGATTTTGAGGATGTCGCGATCGCGTGTAATCAAGCCCTTCTTCTCTAGCTTACTCAAAACCCTGGTAACTGTTTCTCTAGCGAGCCCACTCAACCCGCTCAGCTCACGGTGAGGCAAATTTGGGATCTCCATGCCCTGTCCAGCGGCTTTACCCTGCCCATCGGCTAGGAATAAAAGAATATCTGCCACGCGCGATTGACTGTCTGATTCTCGCAGGCGCAGTCTACGATTGACCTGGCGCAGGCGCTTAGCCATCAATCTGGCCAAATATAATCCGGCCAGTGGCTCTGTATTGAGCAGCTTTACAAAATGCTGCGCAGGCATATTCCCAATAATGGTGGGCACTAGCGTGATGACATCGGTTGATCGTGGAATTTCTTCGAGCGAAGACATTTCACCAAATATTTCATCTTTGCCCAAAATATTGAGCGTCACTTCCTTACCATCTATGTTGTAGGTTCTAATTTTTACCCACCCCTCCAGAATAAAATAGACAGAGTTTCCCCAGTCATTTTCCAGCAAAATCACCTGATTTGCTGGGTGTCGTCTTGTAACTACTTGAGCAGCCGCCTGCTTCGCCGCTTCTGGGCTTAACTCTGAGAAGAACGGCGTCATGCGGATAAGTTCACTAGTGTCGAGAGGGCGCGCTTCCATAAGCAACAAGCTGTGGCTAAAAATAGGGCTAACAAACTAAGAACGGTCACTATTTGGCGGTTTTTATTCGGTCTTTATTACTGAGGCTGCCGCGTTATATAAAGCACGCTAACTTTAACACCCAAACTGTCGTCTGCACTACCTAATAGACCTTATATATGTAGATTCTCTCGACGTAAGGTGGGCTGGGAAATACGGCGATTAACTTATTCCTTACAGAGGGCTGTATCAGGTACAGAGAGCTGTAATCAGTACAGACAATTAATTTTTCGAAATTACTGTACAGGCTTCTCTTTTGTATGGATTGGCTGTATGGATCGACAGTAGATCGCAAGCCCCAACTACAAAATAACTTGATTCGGGCTGTGCATTTTTACCCTGCTAGCTTAAACTTTGTGCACTTGTTTACTTAACTTTTTACTTGTTTTTGTAGTAATGGCGCGTGTGAAGTGAGCTAAATGTTAGTCTTGAGCTGATTTTGGGCAAAGAGACAGGTACGGCGGTCTGCTGAGTGAAAACTCCAATAAGAGGCTACATCACGGCAGATTGCTAAGCACTTAGTCTTAGGCCATTTTTGGCCACCTTTAGGCCACAGGAGCTTTGTACAGCAAGCGTTGTATCCTCCGGTGGTGGTGCAATCTAAGTGCAGATAGCTAAACGGCGAGTCATCTTCTTTATAAGGAGATGATCCCAATCGCCAATCGTAAACACATCATTTGACTATTGCAGGCATCCATAGTGACTTCCCAAAAGGATCAAATTCAATCCCTCATCGCAGATATTGAGCAGGTACTGGGCAAAGGTAAACCGCGTACCCCTTGGGTGAAAGCTGCCGATATTGAACCCCAGCGGCAAGCGCTGGTGCGGGCGCAGGCCTATTTGATGTCTTTGCAGCAGTCGTTTGAAGCGCCCGGTGGCTGGGGCCCTGTCGATCCAAGTACCGGGCAGATTGCCGCGCCTGCCTCACCAGATCCAGCGGCTATAGGGGCGCCCGCCACAGATGCTTCTGCGGAAAATGTGCTTCAGGCGCTGCTGACAGAAATGAAGTATTTGAAGTCGAGCGCTCTACAACCGCTGCGATTAGAAATGGATAGCCTGCGCGAAGAGCGAGACAATCTTAACCAGGAAGTCAAAGCGCTAGCAGACCAGCGAAATCAGGCCTTAACAGCGCTTAATCAGGTACAGCTAGACCAAGCACAGCTGGCCGGAAGTCAAAGCGTAGGCCGCATGGATATTGATGAGCAGCAGCTCAATGAGTTTTTACAGGTGCTGATGTCGCGCCTGCAAGAGCGGCTGACAGAGCAGGTGACCGAGACGCTAGGACAGCTAGAGTCTGAGCATTCAGCAGCCATGGCGAAGTTGACAGCAGCCACCGAAATAGAAATTTTAGAGCTGAAGCCCACTGGTCAAATTGAAGAGATGCGCCAGATTCAGTCGCGCTCTGATCAGCTATTGGCCAATATTGATTCGACGTTGCAGCGGATGTTTGAAACGCTGCAAACTAACATTGACAGCTATCAGATTTCGCTCAATGAAGGCATTGAGAATATGCATAGCTTGGGTCGTCAGGGTGAAGTGATTGTGCGATCGCTCGTCGATCATCTAACTCAGCAGCTAGGACAAACGGCCCCTCCAGAACCCGCTTTTTACCCCGCTAGGCCAACTGCCTTTGCAGAAAGCACTGAACCGGTCGCAGATACGGTCTCGTCTCTCAACGAAATACTCCCCGCTGGAGCGAACACCTTCATTGCAGAAGAGACTGAGCCTGAAGACTTGAGATCTGCCTCAATATCTGAAACCGCCTCTACAACCTTAGCCTCTACAACCTTAGAGAACGAGACCGGTGAAACAGATTCTCCTGAGACAGATCTTACTGA
>CALDSK010000287.1 GCA_937911865.1 uncultured Synechococcus sp. | reverse complement strand
ATAGAGGATTATGCAGTCGCGTACTCCCCTGGGTCGCAGCTGATGAGTTCGAGATCTTCGAGCCAGATTCAGCCCGATGCCGTTGTGGGTGGCATTAGTGAAGCTAGAAACGGTCTAAGCGCACTGCCTGCGGTAGAAGATGAAGTTGCCGATGTAAGTTCGTTGATTCCAACTAATACCTTATTTAATGAACAGTTTACGAGCTCGGCCTTGGCGCGTGATGTCAAAAACAGCTCTGCTAATATCGTTCACCTGGCGACCCATGGCCAGTTTAGCTCTCGATTAGAAGATACTTTTCTCTCTACCTGGGACGGACGATTGAGTGTAAAAGAGCTGTCCGAAATTTTACAAACGCGCGGGCAATCTAGTGCAATTGAGCTGTTGGTTTTGAGCGCTTGCGACACTGCTGCTGGCGACGATCGAGCAGTTTTAGGACTGGCTGGGCTGGCCGTAAAATCGGGCGCTCGCTCTACGGTGGCTACGCTGTGGCCTGTAAAGGACAAAGCCGCCGCAAAGCTGATGAGAGAGCTATACGAGGGGATTAGCAGCGCTGATATGAGTAAGGCAGAAGCACTGCGGCAAGCGCAGCTAGCCTTAATTGCAGACCCTAGTTTTAGCGATCCATTTTTCTGGTCCGCTTATACGCTAGTGGGCAATTGGCAGTAGGCAACCGGCAGTAATTACGCGCGTGGAAGGCATCAGTAATTGCACTTATATGCTTTGCCATAAATATTACAAATGCTAGAAGGAATGCTTACGTAAATTAAAGTCTAGGTTTTTACTATAGGAAGATAGTAGGTCTGTGCTTTTAATCTCTCAGCAGACCTCTTAGCATCCTCTTCTATTAAGGCAGAAAAGCGTGAAACGAGTGATGTATTCTCAAGGAGTTCTCTATGAAGCATAATCGGTTTATTCAAATACTAGGAACAGTAGCTATGCTGCTGGGCGCAACCGGATTCATCAGTGAGCAGGCATTCGCTATGGGCTTGTTTAGTCCACCTGCTGATAATGTGAGTCCTGCAGGTGAGGGGACAGGGGGCGCGTCTCGTAGTAGCTTTTTCTCGCCCGCACCAGATAATGCTAGCCCTGCGGGTGAGAGCACAGGCGGTGCGTCTCGTAGTAGCTTTTTCTCGCCTGCACCGGACAATGCGAGTCCGCGTGGGGAGAGTATGGGGGGCGCGTCTCGCGGCAGTTTTTTCTCGCCTGCACCGGATAATGTTAGCCCTGCCGGAGAGATCTCGTCGGGTGCGTCTCGCGGGAGCTTTTTTGAACCTACTCCGGGCAATGCAAGTCCGAGCGCTCAGGGGACAGCAGGCGGTGCCTCTCGGGCCAATACTTACGGCGCTATCAACAGCATAACAGTCGCTTCTATGTTGGCTGTCATGCCCGAGAATTTCTATGGTACGACCCTAGAAGCAAGACCGACTTTTTTAGTTTACGTTCCGGCTTCGGATGCAAACGAAGCTGTCTTTAGCCTGAAAAGTGAGACGCGTGAGCTGGTGTATCAGATGACAGTGGCTGTTCCTCAACAGGGTGGTGTTGTTGCCCTATCCTTGCCTGCGGATGCACCTGAGCTGGCGCTCGATCAAAACTATCAGTGGTATCTGGCGATGATGCTAGATGGTAACTTGAGCCCGGCGAGTCCTTTTGTAGATGGGTGGGTAAAGCGAGTAAGCCCCGATATGGAGTTGGCATCTACGCTTGAGTCGGGTGAGGGTCTCGCTAATGTGGCGGCGCTAGGTGCTAATGGCATTTGGTATGACACGGTTGCCCAGCTGGCAATGCTAAACGAAGCACAGCCGACTGATGAGCTGGCAGGTCACTGGTATGAGCTGCTAGAGTCAGTGGGGCTTTCTGAAATTGCTATGGCACCCGTTATTCGGTAGGCATAGTGTGGTTTTACGTTTGCTGTAAGCACGACGTTGAGAAATGACATCGAGACTAGAGACGGGTAGGCCTTTGGGCTATCCGTCTTTTTTTGTAGACCAGCCGCTAAGCTAATAGAAATATGCATTGTAGGTAACAGATTATCGATGTCAGTGATTGAAGATATTTTGGAGCGGGCGCTGTCAGGACAGGATATTTCAGTGACAGAGGGTGTTACCTTGCTGCAGGTGAGTGAGCCTGAGGAAAGAGCAGCTATTCAAGAGGTTGCCGATAGCCTAAGAGTACGGCAGGCTGGAGATACGGTGACCTATATATTGAATCGAAATATTAATTACACCAATATCTGTGAGCAGCATTGCAGCTTTTGTGCTTTTCGGCGAGATGCAGATCAAGAGGGGGCTTACTGGGTAGATTGGGCTGGCATTTTAGAGAAGGCGAGTGAGGCCGCAGAGCTGGGCGCTACAGAAATTTGTATGCAGGGCGGACTGAACCCTGAAGCAAAAATTGACGGATCGTCGCTGGCTTATTATTGCAAGCTGGTGAAAACGATTAAAGCAGCTTCTCCTAATTTGCATGTCCATGCGTTTTCTCCTCAAGAGGTACAGTTTATTGCCAGAGAAGATGATTTGAGCTTAGTTAGTGTTTTAGAAGCGTTGCAAGATGCTGGGGTGGGCTCTTTACCAGGGACGGCAGCTGAAGTGTTAGATGACACGGTGCGGCGGATTCTATGCCCTGAGAAAACGACGGCGGCGGAGTGGCTCAAGATTGTTGGATTAGCACACGAAGTGGGTTTGCCAACGACGAGTACGATGCTATCGGGTCATATTGAAACAGTAGAGCAGCAGGTTGTTCATTTGCATTTGTTGAGGCAGTTGCAACAGCAATCTCAATTGGCAGGGTATACAGGCATCACGGAGTTTATTCTGTTGCCGTTTGTTGGACAGGAGGCACCAAAGCCTTTGCGGCGGCGGGTAGGACGCGATCAGCCAGTTTTAGCAGATGCATTGCTATTGACCGCAGTGGCTCGAATTTTTTTGGGAAATTGGATCTCGAATCATCAACCTAGCTGGGTCAAGTTAGGACTGGCTGGGGCGACGGAAGCACTGCAATGGGGCTGCAACGATATCGGCGGCATTTTGATGGAGGAACATATTACGTCGATGGCTGGGGCGGTGGGTGGTACCTGTCAAAGTGAAGCCGATTTGGTAAGCGCGATTGAATCTTCGGGGCGGCCAGCGCGACAGAGAAATACACTATATGGCCCAGTTGAAAGGCCTGTTAGGGTTCCGGCTGAGACAGGTGTGTGAGGAGTTCGGTTAGTTCGGTTCTGATGGTTTGGTGGGTCTGTTCTGCCTCGGGATGAGCAGGCTGTTTGTATTGCTGAAAGTAGGGGCGATCGCCTGTGATTTTTGACTGGGCGATCGCAACCTGCCGAGCAAATTCGCAGAACGTGGTGGGATCACTGAGTAGACTGTGGATGATTTGGTGGAGGGCAATTAAGGGTGTGTCTAGTTGACGACTGACCCTGATGTCGGTGCTAGCCCAGGTGAATAGGGCTGTTGCAAAGGCACCGGTTGGCTCATGAGCATGGGTAGTGATGAATTGGCTGATACGGGTGGTCGCTCTTAGCGGGCGAGGGATAGCGGACTCGCCTTTCATGAAGCTGCCGCCTTCTCGGCCAATGGCTTTAGCCAGAGAGAACGTTTGTTCTCGGCGAATTTCGGCTTGAATGTTGCTGAGCGTAGTGGACGGTGGCTGTTTTTCTTGCGAGCTTGAGTGGGTCGGCGAAGTTGTCAGCGGTACTTTTGGCGATTGTAATCTGGGTGACTGAGAAGGCGAAACCTCTGATAACTTCCGAGAGAGAATCTTCTGAAAAAGAGAGAGAATTTTCTGTTTTAGAGTTTCTTTAAACAACAGTTTCTTCGATGATTTTGTTGAAAGCCTTTCAAGGCGATAAAGCAGTTAAGCTGACTGCAACTGTTTGTCTGCGCAGAAGTCTTTGACTACAGCTGCATAGGTTTCACCCTGTACGGTACTGATGTTGTTGTGATCAGCGCCAGTAGCAATCCAGATCTGCTTACGACTTGGTGTCGCTGCATAGAGACGTTTGCTGAACTCTGTGGGGACATCGAAATCTTGGTCACCGTGGACATAGAGAACGGGAACTTTGAGTTCTTTGACTTTACTAAGAGAGTCGAAAGGGTGAGCTAGCATCTGCTTGACAGGGAAAGCCCGATAGATTCTTTTGGCTTCGACAGCGTCTTCCATAGTGGTGAAAGAGCTTTTGACGATGAGGTTTGCTATGTCTGGGTGACGAGTGGCAAGGTCGATGGCGATCGCACCCCCCATAGAGTGGCCACAGACGGTAATTTGTGCTGGCGAAATTTGTCGCTCGTTGACTAGATAAGTCCAAGCCGCTTCGATATCGGCATAGGTGCTCTGCTCGCTGGGGAATGCCTCTGATTTTGAGCTGAGGCCGTAGCCGCGATAGTCGAAGGCGAGGACCGAAAAGCCGAGCGCGTGGTGAAAGCGAATGCGCTCTAAGTTGTAGCTAATGTTGCCATAGTTCCCATGGCAGAAAAGCATGACTCGCTCTGTGCCAGGGTTGGGAAGCCACCAGGCATGTAGCTGGGTCTCGTTCTCAGCTGGCGGTGTAGCTGGCTCTTGCTTTGAGCTAACGGGTATCCAGATGTCTTCGTAGGCTAGACCAATTTCAGCGGGTGTTTTGAGTAGGTCAGGAAGAGGCCGAAAGATCAGCTTTCTCTGGTAGCTGTAGAGGGCATAGCAGATACCGGCATAGGTTAATGCGGTGAGCCCAGCGGTAAGCAATAAAGGGGTAAGCAATTTGTTGGCAATTACCGAAGACGGCAGGAAGTTTTCAGGAATGGCCATGGGCTTGTAGAGGTGATGAACGGACAATACTGAGGAAACATTGCCCATAAATCAAGTTTACCAATGATGTTCTAATAGAAAAGGTGCCGCCAGGCACCCTTTCTGGCAATCGATGATTGGCCAACTGTTGGTCAACTATTGATTTATAGATATAAGCAGGTTATGTGTGAGCGGTAGAAATGTTTACTTGCGCAGCCATTTTGATGCGATCGCACCAATAGCCGCGCCCACCAGCGGATTGCTCAAGAACTTGAGAATAGCGGGCTGGTCAGCGAGGACCTCTTGAAAAATATCGGGGTGCGCGGTGTACGCAAAAGAGGCTAGCTTGCCGACATCGTCCGCATTCATTTTGCGGGGTTTGTGAGTAGAGAGGCCAAGCTGGCGCTCTAGATCGCGATCGCTCAGACCGCGCTCCTTAAGATGCTTAAAAAACTCTCTGGCCACATCGTCACGCTCGTTGGGTTTGATTTTTTCAACGGCCTGACGCAGTTCAGGATCCATCTGTGTGGCAGGAACGCGCTCAGGATGGAAAGAACGCTTAATCAGCCCATGACGTTCATCGCGAGAAGATCTGTCTGCAAAGTCATCGAAGCTACTGTACTTATCGCCCAGCGCATCGTTCCCGTTGGGCTCAAGAATCTCTTTGTTGCCAGCAGCGAGATCTTTCATAATCTCGCGCTTGTATTTATCACTAGATGACATGGGGGCACGCTCCAAACGTGAGGGTTTTCAAAAGTAAGAGGTGAGGGGGAATAACGTCGTTGACTGACGTACTAACAGCCCAGACGTACTAACAGTCCAAGTGTGAGCAATCGATACTCGCTAGCTGCTTTATAGAAGTACTCGGATAAGCCTATTCTGGGGTGTTGTATTCCACTTCGTTAGACTGTGAGTCATAGTCTGCGGTAAGGATAAGCTCTTTATCAGGTGCGTACATTAGAACCTGAAGGTCTCGGCTAGGAAAGCTTTGACGAAATCCTTGAAGTAGCGATCTAGACAGGTCTTTAACTTCGCCAGGATTCACGGTATCGGAGATTACGACACCGAGCTTGTTGTCGTCTCTTACATAGGCATCAGAAACAAGTCCCTGTGCAGCGCCAATCACCCAGTCACCGTACTCTTGACCTTGGGCGGAATTACCACGCTCCAGCTGGCCGTACCCTGCGGAGGTTTGGGTGGGCCCTGTTGTGGTAGCTGTAGAGCAAGCCGTAGTAGATACTGTCAGTAGCAGTACAAGCGCTAGGGCTGTGAGCCAGCGACGGCCGCGTTGGAAGAAAGTCATGGGTTGCCATGCTCCTTGTTGGTTAAACGATAGTAAGCATATTTCAGCATCTAGACTATACTGCTTGCCTGTCTCTATAGAGCGAGATCTGTAACTTACTTGACCAAATTACTCTGACCAAGCGGCTCTGACCAAATTGCCTTGTATGTACGCCGTGTCAGAGTAAGGATTCAGAGCAAGGATCGGATCAAGGAGATGTGGCGATGTCTTTTTGCTAGCTTTCTTTCTGACTCGTTTGCCAGTAGCGATAGGCGCTGTAGGCCATGGTAGTAACCCCTGTCAGCATGGCACTTTCATCTACTTCAAACTGAGCGTGGTGTAGGGGATGATTTTTGCGCTCAGGAAATCCGACGCCTAGTCGAAACATCGTACCTGGTGCAATATCGGTGAAGTTGGCAAAATCTTCTGCGCCCATAGAAGCGTCAGCAATCCATTGAATGCGATCACTGCCTAGCGCTTCGCTGGCACAGTCAGCCACTAGCTGAGTAAGTGCGGGATCATTGAATACTGAATTGCATTTGCGGGTGTAGTTGACGGTACAGCTAGCACCGTGTAGCGTGCAAATATTTTCTGCAATACGAGTAATCCAATCGGGCAAGAGGGTATGCGTATCGCTGTGAAGCGATCGCACGGTACCTGTCAGGCGGACCTTGTCGGCAATCACGTTGGGCGCTCGGCCGCCAGAGATTTGGCCAATTGTAATAACCGCTGGGTGAAGCGGATTGATTGTACGGCTAATTGACTGCTGCAACTGCGTGATTACCTGCGCGGCAATCCAAATAGCATCAATGGCCTGGTGAGGGCGAGCGCCATGGCCAGACTCGCCGCAGATAATAATTTCCAGGTCGTCGGCGGCGGCGGTGAGCGCCCCTCGACGCAGACCGATTGTGCCTGCTGGAATGCTGGGAAAGGTGTGAATGCCCAGAATGGCTGCAACATCGGCCATGACACCGTCGTCTATCATCCACTTTGCACCTTGAGCCGTTTCTTCAGCGGGCTGGAAGAGAAAGCGGGTTGTACTTGGGAAAGACTGCTCTGCTAGCTGCGTCAGCTCGGCTAGTACCATAGCAGTGCCTAGTCCAACAGTGGTATGAACGTCATGACCACAAGCATGCATGATCCCCGGGCTTTTGGACGCAAACGGCAGCTCCACTTTTTCTGCGATGGGGAGCGCATCCATGTCTGTACGAATCGCCAAAATATTGCTGCTGGGGGGTGTTTTCCCTTCTAGCTCGGCGACGACTCCTGTTTTACCGACCATCTCCTGCACCTGATAGCCATAGGATGAGAGCACACCAGAAACGTAGGCTGCTGTTTTGTATTCCTGACCGCTAAGCTCTGGATGCGCATGCAGATGGCGTCGAATTTCAATCAGTCTAGGCGAAAGCTTAGCAGCGATTTTTTGGATTGTCGGCAGCATGAAAGAAGGACGTTAGGGCGATGCCTTATTCTAGGACCTTAAGGAAACGAGCAGCGCAAAAAGGAATGAGTTTTGCTTCTTGAAGTCGGCGCTGATAGCTGAAGCCTGCACTAGATTGCTAATGCAAAATCCGTCCTTTAGAGTCCGTCTATCTCGTACACAAGCACCGCATTAGTGTTCGTTAACACATAACTTATTTGCGTAATTCGCGATTTTACGTAGAATAGCTGTGTAAATGTTCCTGCTGACTGTGCCGATTTTGCGTTGATGATCTTACGTTGAGAAAGTGTATGCAGAAACGAATGCTCAATGTCACGCCATACTTGACATTAACTGAATACAGGGCTTTGTTTTTCTCTGTTATAGGAGAAACTGTGAGCTGGCTAAAGGTCTCTCTTGCAGATTATCCAAAAGGCCCCGTTAAAAAGCTGATTGCTTGGTCAATTTTGAACTGATATTGCGTATGTAGCTTTGGACATAGCGCATTTCAAGATTGTTGTAGTTCTAACATAAGAACAAAAAGACTGCTAAAAATTATCATTGTCTAATCTATACACAAAATTTTCTTATTATTATATTTTTGTGTTTACCCTGAAACCCCCTGGTATCAGCAGATTGACCGATTCTTGAGTACACAGTCTGCAACATTAAAAGTTTAAGAAAATAAAGACATTATGTACTCGAAAGTTTGTGCCAAGGGGCATGAAACCTTTGATGTGCAGGTGTTTGAGGGCCGCTTTAGCCCAATTTTTTCCGTAGGTTTACGGAAAGTTTATGGAATTCACTGGCAGAAAGGGGGTTGAAATTACGGATGACTTCTCAGTAGCATCGCTAGGAGATGCGAAAGCGCCTTAAACATCTGTTTGACGGTCTGGACCGGTCATCTACAGAGCCACCTATCTGCTAAAACTCCCCTTCGTCTTTTTACTCATTTAATACTGCTATGCCCCGTCTACCTCAAAGCATCTTTAATCAAGCCTATATCTCCATCTCTATCTCTTACGCAGATGAGTCTGACGCAAACCGGTCTGATACAAACAGCACGAGCAGCGATTCTCAGATATCAGCGGTCTCTATGCAGCGCCCCTGTCGAACAGAGTTAAGAGCAACTGTAGCTGTAGCAGCAATGCTACTTGCTGCAGGTGGTTGGGTTTTAGGCGGACAGCGCGCCATCGCACAGTCGGTGACGGATGGTGAAATAGGCGGGAACATAACTCGTAACGACGAAACGGGTGAGGTCCAGATTGACAACAACAGCTTTGATATTCGAACAGGTCCTTTACAAAATACCTCAAATACCCCTTTGCCTTCTGAGTTACCGGATTCAGTAACTCAAGGTGTGGCCGTAGATACAGATCCGACCAGGCAAGCGCCGAATACAATTGAGCTCTCACCTGATATTGAATTTATTGACAATTCGTTAGAGGCAGCGCTTGATAGAGGTAGCAACAACGATACAACCTATACGCTAAATGCAGACTCGATTGAGCTGACAACAGAGTTTGATCTCAATCAGGTGGTCGGCGCTCATATCTTTGGTGAGGGTATTGAGGCGATTGTTATTGATGGTGCAGGCAATGAGGTAAGCCGCGATTCTGTCTTTGTTCGGGGTACTCAAGTTCAGATTGGTCCGAACGGTGAGACCTTGCCTGCCTCAGACAGATTGTTTGTTAACTATGGTGCTGATGATACGGTGATACTACGCGTGCTTAACTTGCGGCAAGCTAACACACCACCTGAAGAGTCTGCGATTTACTTTACTAGCGACGGCGAGTTTATTGTTGAAGATCAGCAAAATGGGGGTGATCGCGACTTTAACGACGGTGAATATTTAGAGATTTCAAATGGTGCAGGTGCGGCTGACGTTATTGAATCAGAGGCCGTTACTGAAGAGGTTACCGACGTAAACCAAACGCCTTTAGATCCGATAGTGATTGAGAGCCAATCGATTCAAGAAGATCTTATTCAGTCTGTTCAAGAAGCGGACGAGGTGTTGGCAGAGACCGTTGAGCGGGGTGAAGTCGAGATACCCGATGCATTGTCTCCAAGATTGGGCCATGCGACCAATGCAAGTGCTGAAACGGGTGAACGTTTAATATATAGCCGCTACTCGGCGGCAAACCAGGCAAGAGCAGGTAGCGATGGTCTGGGGTATACCGGTCAGCTGTCGCCGCTAATCAACAATCCGAATGTACCGCCAACGCTGCTGTCGGGAAATGTAACCTATAACCCCTTTGTGGGCGACAACGAAGCCGGTTTGACGGTGACGGCTGGAATCACTCAGTTTTTGAACCCGACGCACCGCCAGGCGAGAGATGAGTTTGGTAATGCAATTGTTAACCCAGATGGTAGCAACCGTCGTCTGCTAGAGCCCACAGGACTATTTAGCAACCGTAGGCTGGTTGGCTATGTGCCGCCTTCTGATCCAGAGGAGGTCTATGGCGAACCTATTTCTTCTGTAAACGGTATTTTTGATTTGCCAGCTGACCAGCCGGTTGCTGTGGCACCGCCCGATGCGCAGGCGGTTGGTCGAGGCAACGCGGCCTATACAGAGAATGTAGGGGGATTAATCGTTGAAAGTGCAGATGGGTCTTTGTCTCTTGTGCCGCAATGGACCAGCAGTGGCTACGCTCAAGAACCGATTACTTTTGCAGAAGGTGAGGTCTCACGGTTGATTTATGCGCTGGTGCCTCAACAGCCAGGGCAAAACCTGCAGCTGGGCCAAAGCTATGCGGTGACAGAAGGTGATAATGGCTATCAGATTGCAGAGGGCGGTTTCATTGTTATCTCGGCCGATCGGCAGCCTGGAAACTTTGCCCAGGAGAGAGAAGAGGTCTATGCGGTTGAAGATACGCTGCCGAATCGTACGAATACGGTGACGTCTGCTTTTAATGGCATCCAGGGCGAGTATGCTGAACAGGCAGGCGGTGTGCGGGTGCCCACGGTGGATTTGGGCGTAGAGAGTGAAGCGGATGCTCGGGTTGGTAATACGCTATTGCCGTTTGAAACAGTGCTAGTGAATCCAGGTCAAGGCGGCTATGCGCGAACGACGGTGGCGGGTGGCTTTTACCTGGGTGGATCTTTAACAGGCGGCATCGGTAATCAGGAGAATGTGATTACGCGTACTGAGCAGACAACGACGGTAGAAACCGATGAAATGCGGATTCGAGAAGTGATCGACACCATTGAGATCCCTCAATTTCGCGCCGACACCATTACCCGAGAGGTGACAACAACAACTCAGCAGTCTGGTCAAGCGCTGTTTGATATTAATAACGAAGGTCTGCTGACTAACGCTAGATTTTTAGATGGTGAGGTGATTGGCGTTACCACCGATAGCCAGATTATCGACCAACAGGAAAGTATCGTTGAAGGTGAAGCGAGAGTCATTGATACGCTGGTGCTTTCAGAAGAGTTTATTCTGATGGATTCTGAGACAACTGTAAGCGACGCGTTTACCACGACTGAAAAAGAGAGCGAAGCTAACTTTGCCCCCGTGCAGGGTGAGATTACGCTGGGCGGTGTGTTGAACTTTGGCAATACGCCTTGGACACCCGCCGCGAATACTCTGCGCGCTGAGCTGTTTGCTAGGGACACTGTTTTTGGCCGATCGGGCAGCGGTTCGGAAGTGGGTTGGCGAGCGGAAGCGATTTTCCATCCTTTTGGCGAAGTACAGCGCGATGCCTATCAGTACGATTCTGAGGGCAATGTTGTTCCGGTTTATCAGACGCAGGCTCTGTTAGATGACAGCGGCGATCAGGTGATGGAACTGTTGACCGATGCAGAGAAGCGTCAGGTGGAAGTGCCTGTCAATTAGTTTATGCGAGATGAGGACGGTAAGTTGATCGCACAGACGGTCGGTACCGGTATTTCTCGCGGACCAGGTCTGTACGTAAGGCTAGAAGATGCTTTTGACGACGGTGATAGTGCGTTAGTTGCTGGCGGTATACAGTTCAGCTTCTAGAGGGGCTTTAGACAAATGTCCTAATGCGTATTAGGACATTTGCGATGTCTGGTTTGCGATGTCTGGTTTGCGATGTTTGGTAGGCAATATATTTCAGAAACGGGTTGTGAGATAGTGATAGGCAAATAGTTATGGGTCGTCAGGCGCTCAGCTTTCATGCCACCAAAGATTACGCATCTTATCTACGATTTCGATGGACTGTTGTTGAACACGGAGCCGATTTACTGCCGGGTGAATCAAATCATTGCCGGGCGCTATGGGAAGACGTTTACGCCCGAGATGCATCGGATGATTATGGGCAGGCAGGCTTTGGACTGCGCTCAGATATTGGTAAAGGTATTGGACCTGCCGCTGAGTGCTCAGGAGCATTTGCAGGCGCGCAATGAAATTATTTTTGACTTGCTGCCGCAGGCGAAACCTATGCCGGGTGCAGTGGAGATTACGCAGCGATTTTATCGGGCGGGTGTGCCGCAGGCGATCGCGACCAGTTCGGCTAGGGTGACATTTACGAAAAAGGTGCTGCACTATCAGGACTGGCTTAAATGCTTTGAGGTGATTGTGCTGGGAGACGACCCGGCGGTTAAGCGCAGTAAGCCAGCGCCAGATAGCTTTTTGGTGGCCGCAGAACGGCTGGGCGCTAAGCCTGCTAATTGCCTGGTGCTAGAGGATGCCCCTGCTGGGGTAAAGGGCGCGAAGGATGCAGGGATGTGGGCAGTAGCGGTGCCTGCTGCTCATATGGAGAAAGAGCTATACGGTGAAGCCGATGACATTATTGACCGGCTACCTGATTTTGATGGACAGCGATGGCAGCTGCCTTAAGTGAGCAGCCTTCAGAAGTGTCCTAAGCAACTCGACAGAAGCTATGGACAAGAAGGCGGCGTCGAGCGAAAGCTTTTGGCTGATAAGACGTTGGGGCGAGAAGACGTCATGGATACTTTTTATTACTAGATTCTGTATTAAGTTCTAGTAAACACGCTTCTCATGCGGTTTCTTGCGTGAATATAACAGTAGGGAGGCAATGCGCGTAACAACTGATACCCTGTATTAATACGTAGGTTGTTTGTATGCAGCTTGCGCTGAGTCGGTATGGCGTTTTTGAGAGGTTAGAGAGAATGCGTTCTGTTGGATTTGTTCTTTGTGCTGGTATAGCAGTGTTGGTTCTTTGTTTGATCTCGCCTCTGTTTTTTATGGATGTAAGAGCGGCTGAGTAAAGCCCTTTCTGATTACAGCGTTTTTGATAGCAGCTACATTCTCAATTTTTGAGTAGGTTATTTTCCCTAGGATTCAGCTAGATCCTAGGGATTTTTTTGCTGTTATTCTTCCGGGATAGCAACTAGGATAAGACGGGTTTAGTTGTTCAGATAACCTGTTTGAACAGGTTAAATCGAACAGGTTAGGTGCTCAGATAGTCTTGGAGGGCTTTTACGGTCATTTTGTTTTCTTTGAGAGAGCGGATGGCTGCGATCGCAGCCCTAGCACCAGCAATTGTGGTGATAGTTGGAATCTTATAGTTGAGCGCGGTACGGCGAAGAATACGGTCATCTTCCTGTGCGGTTTCTCCGACTGGAGAGTTAATAATTAGCTGAATGTCCTGATTTTTGAGCGCGTCGCCCACGTGAGGTCGCCCTTCGTGAACTTTAAGAATACGCTCTACGCTCACGCCAGATGCCGTCAGCGTCTTGTGGGTACCGGTGGTTGCCAGAATGTTAAACCCGGCTGACTCAAAATCCTTTGCAATAGTCACAACCGCGTCTTTATCTCGATCGTTAACAGAGATGAAGACGGTACCAGCGTCCGGCAGCTGCTGACCAGCGGCAATTTCAGCCTTGGCGTAGGCCTGACCGAAGCTGGTGTCGATGCCCATAACCTCTCCAGTTGAGCGCATTTCTGGGCCCAGTAGGGTATCGGTACCTGGAAACTTGTTGAAAGGCAGAACGGCTTCCTTAACTGCAATGTGCGCAGGCTTGATTTCTTCGGTGAGCCCAATGTCTGCTAACATTTGGCCAGACATCACCTTGACGGCGATTTGAGCTAGGCGAGCACCTGTGGTTTTAGACACAAAGGGGATCGTGCGAGAGGCTCTGGGATTCGCTTCGATAATGTAGACCTGATCGCCTTTGATAGCGTATTGGATGTTCATCAGGCCGATGACTTCCAGTCGCTTGGCGAGCTTGAAAGTCCAATCGCGGATGGTGGCTAGCGCTGCTTCTGAGAGAGTGACGGTGGGCAGGGCGCAGGCAGAATCGCCTGAGTGAATACCTGCTTGCTCAATATGTTCCATAATGCCGCCAATGACGGCGGCGCCTGTATGGTCGGCAACGGCGTCTACGTCTACCTCGATAGCATTTTCAAGGAACTTATCGATCAAGATGGGGTGATCGGGCTCTACTTGGACGGCAGTGGTCATGTAGCGCACTAGGTCCTGATCAGAGTAGACGATTTCCATCGCACGACCGCCCAAGACATAGCTGGGGCGAACGACGACCGGGTAGTCGATAGCTTGCGCGATTTGAAGGGCCTCTTCGTTGCTGCGAGCAATACCGTTGGGCGGCTGGCGAATGTCGAGCTCGCGCAGCATTTGTTCAAAACGTTCGCGATCTTCAGCGGCATCGATGGAGTCTGGGGACGTGCCCCAGATTTTGGTTTTAATGGTTGAGTCGGCCTCTGCGGCTAGCTGCTGCAAGTATTTCTGCAGTGGGATGGCTAGCTTTAGCGGGGTCTGCCCACCAAATTGGACAATGACGCCATCTGGGTTTTCGGCCTCAATGATGTTGAGCACGTCTTCTTTGGTAAGGGGCTCGAAGTAGAGGCGATCGCTCGTATCGTAGTCAGTTGAAACAGTTTCAGGGTTGGAGTTGACCATGATGGTTTCATAGTCGTCGGCTTGCAAGGCAAAGGAGGCATGGCAGCAGCAGTAGTCGAATTCGATGCCCTGACCGATGCGATTGGGCCCGCCGCCGAGAATCATGACCTTGCGACGGCTAGAGGGTAGGACTTCGCTTTCGGTTTCGTAGGTGGAGTAGTAGTAGGGCGTTAGAGACTCAAATTCGGCGGCGCAGGTGTCTACCATTTTGTAGACCGGGGTGACGCCGAGTGACTTGCGCTGAGCGCGAACGGTATCTTCGTCGGTTTTGGTGGCAAAGGCGATTTGTCGGTCGCTAAAGCCTGCTTGCTTGATGGCGAGAAATTGCGCTTTGGTGAGTTTTTCTAGGGGGGTGCGCTTGATGAACTTTTCGAGGATGAGCAGAGACTGGAACTTGTCTAGAAACCAGGGATCGATGGCAGTGAGCTCATAGATTTCGTCCACGCTGAGGCCGAGCTGCATGGCGTGGCGGATGGCGAAGATGCGCTCAGGGTGAGGGCGGCGCAGGTCGGTGCGGACCTGGGAAAGAGTCGGTAGCTTTTCGGCGCGATCGCAGCCCCAACCTGCGCGTCCGGTTTCGAGCGATCGCAATGCCTTTTGAAAAGACTCGTTGAAGGTGCGGCCAATCGACATAGCTTCGCCTACCGACTTCATTTGCGTGGTGAGGGTAGCAGAGGCGCCTGGAAACTTTTCGAAGGCAAAGCGAGGAACTTTGGTGACGACATAGTCAATGGTGGGCTCGAAGCTAGCCGGGGTTTTTTGGGTAATGTCGTTAGAAATTTCGTTGAGGCGGTAGCCGACGGCGAGCTTGGCCGCAAATTTGGCAATCGGAAAGCCTGTGGCCTTGGAGGCCAGCGCAGAGCTGCGCGACACCCGAGGATTCATTTCAATGACAATGACCTCGCCCGTGTCGGGATTGACGGAGAATTGAATATTGGAGCCGCCTGTTTCTACGCCAATCTCTCTGATGATTTTGATAGAGGCATCGCGCAGCCGCTGATACTCTTTGTCAGTGAGCGTTTGAGCGGGAGCCACTGTGATGGAGTCGCCCGTGTGAACGCCCATCGGATCGATGTTTTCGATTGAGCAGATAATGACGACATTGTCTGCGAGGTCTCGCATGACTTCTAGCTCGTATTCTTTCCAGCCCAGCAGCGACTGCTCAATGAGGATTTGAGACACTGGGCTAGCCTCTAAGCCAGAGCGACAGATGGTTTCGAATTCTTCCTGGTTGTAGGCAATGCCGCCGCCGCTGCCGCCCATCGTGAAGGCCGGGCGGATAATTAGCGGGTAAGAGGCAATGTCTATGCCGATTGCTTTGGCCTCGTCCATGGTTTCGGCTAGGCCAGAAGGACAGACGCCGACGCCAATTTTGACCATCGCTTCTTTAAAGAGCTTGCGGTCTTCTGCTTTTTCAATGGCTTCTAGCTTTGCGCCAATCAACTCTACGTTATATTTTTCTAGTACGCCACTTTTGGCCAGCTGGACAGCTAAGTTGAGTGCAGTTTGACCCCCCATCGTCGGCAAGACGGCATCTGGCCTTTCTTGTTCGATAATTTTTTCGAGCAGCGGTGCGGTCAGCGGCTCTACATATGTGCGATCGGCGATCTCTGGATCGGTCATGATCGTGGCTGGATTGGAGTTAACCAGCACTACTTCGTAGCCTTCTTCTCTAAGTGCTTTACATGCCTGGGTGCCGGAGTAGTCGAATTCGCAGGCTTGGCCGATGACAATGGGGCCTGAGCCAATCAGCATTATTTTCTTGAGGTCATTCCGACGAGGCATAGGGCACCAACCAGGCTTAAATCCAAACTATTCTATAGCAAATGGCCTGACCGAATTTGGCTGTTTAGCTACAGGGTTAGATTTAGTTGAAGTCAGAGATGGGCGGCCGTGCGAGGTCTAGCAAGTTGCCTTGGTAATGAATAAGCATTCCTAACAAGACTGCTGAGAGAAAGATCTCTGTTCTGGGGTTGCATGTTCGACTAGAGCGTCCTTCAATAGTAATTATTATCAACAACGGGTTCTGACAGTACTCATCATGAAAATTACTAGACGTCGGCTGTGTGGCCTGGCTTTGCTTGTATCGCTTGGCGTGGTCTCGTGCCAGGGAGGCGCGGAAGAGGCCGAGTCTGTTGTCAATGTGTATTCAGCGCGTCACTACGATGTTGATATTGAGCTGTATACACAGTTCACGGCGGATACAGGCATTCGGATAAATTTGCTCGAAGGTAAGCCGGATGAGCTGATTGAGCGGATTAAGAGTGAAGGTGATCAGAGCCCAGCGGATGTTTTTGTGGCGGTAGATGCCGGTCGATTGTGGCGAGCGCAAGAGGCAGACATTTTTCAGCCGGTGCAGTCTGAGGCGCTGAATGCGGCTGTACCTGAGAACTTACGTGAGCCAGATGGTCATTGGTTTGGACTAACGACGAGATCGCGCGTGCTGGTTTACAACACGGACTCGGTTACCCCTGATGAACTCTCAAGCTATGAGGCGCTAGCAGAGCCACAGTGGGAAGGCCGGGTATGTGTACGTAGCTCAGGCAATGTATATAATCAGTCGCTGGTCGGCTCGATGATAGAAACGATAGGCGCTGAAGCAACGGAAGAATGGGCAACAGGCCTGGTAGAGAATTTTGCTCGGGCACCGGAAGGCGGTGATATTGATCAGATTAAAGCGGTGGCCGCGGGCCAATGTGACGTCGCTATTGTGAACCACTATTACTGGGCGCGGCTGGCAAAATCTGACGATGAGAGTGACCTTGATGCGGTAGAAAAAACGGCGGTGTTTTTTCCAAATCAAGACGGGCGAGGAACCCATGTGAACATCAGCGGTTTCGGCATGGTGAAGGGCGCACCGAACCCTGAAAACGCTGTTACGTTTATGGAGTTTTTGGTAAGCCCGGAAGCGCAGACGGTGTTTGCTCAAAGTAATAATGAGTATCCGGTAGCGCCTGATGTAGAGCTAGATCCGGTTGTCGCAGAGCTGGGTCAATTTAAGGTGGACGCGGTGAATGTGACGGCCTACGGACGCAATAATCCTCAGGTCACTGAAATTGTGGACCGTGCCGGGTGGGAGTAAGCGAAACGCTTTGTTTACTTCTCGTCTGGCTGGCAGCTCTGGCGACAGCGTGTCGCCGGATTGATTGAACGACGAGCCGATTTTTATGCTGTTTACAATTCCTGATTTGCTGTCGCCATCAGAGGTGATAGCGCTATGTAATCGCCTGCAAAAAATTCCGCTAGTAGACGGTAAGTCTACGGCGGGATGGCATGCCAAGACGGTGAAGCAAAACCAGCAGCTAGACGCCAAGCAGGCTGAGCCCTTGGGTAAAGAAGTGCGATCGCACCTGATGGCCCATCCACTATTTCAGGCGGCGGCCCGGCCCAAGCAAATTCAGTCGGTGCGGTTCAATCGCTACAGCGATGGCATGACCTACGGCAGGCATACGGATAATGCGCTGATGAATGGTGCTAGAACAGATATCTCTTTTACGCTGTTTTTAAGTGATCCAGACAGCTATGAGGGGGGAGAGCTGGTCGTTGAAGGCGTTGATAGCGAGCAGGGGTATAAGCTGCCAGCGGGTTCCGTGCTGGTGTACCCCTCGACTAGCCTACACCGGGTAGATCCGGTGACCAGCGGGGTCAGGTGGGCGGCGATTGGCTGGGTGCAGAGTCAGGTGCGCCAAGCTCAGCAGCGCGAGATTTTGTTTGAGCTAGATACAGCCCGGCGATCGCTGTTTAGTCAATACGGTAAGACGGATGAGTTTGACCTGATTACAAAGAGCCTGAGCAATCTGCTGCGGCAGTGGGTAGAGTGAGCACCATGAGGTGACTTCGTTAGGTTACTTACAGAGACAGCCTATTGAGAATAAATCTAGGTTGGAATGTCGTATAGTAATGAAGTCTATTATTGAAACTAATACGCAATAAACTATGCGATAAACGGTAGCCACGTAATTTTTCTTATCTGGTAACGCTACTTTTTTGGCTGCTGAGCTTCAATTTCTTTGTATTGCTTCTTGCTGTCAGCTGTTTATTACTTGTTTTTACTCACTGTTTGTTCTTTTTGGCTGGTCTGGGTCACGGACCAGCATGTTGATTTATGTTGAGCCTTGATCCTGATGCTGCTTCTGCTAATAAGCCTGTTCTTGTTTGCAAGGAGGTGACGAAGCAGTTTGGATCTGCCCCACCGGCGGTCAACAAGGTTGAGCTGTCTTTGCAACAGGGAGAACTGCTGGGATTGCTGGGCCCTTCTGGCTGTGGAAAGACAACGCTATTACGCTTACTAGCAGGGTTTGAAAAGCCAGAGGCGGGTGAAATTGTAATTACTGGACAGCCCGTCTGTGGCAGTGGGCAATGGCTGCCGCCCGAGCGTCGGCAGGTGGGGATAGTGTTTCAAGACTATGCTTTGTTCCCTCATTTGAATGTGGTGGAGAATGTGTCTTTTGGGCTGAAACAGCTGACGAGAAAAGGGCAGCTGCCAAAAAAGCAAATTCGTACGCTAGCGCTGGAGGCGATTAATCTTGTGGGTCTTAGCGGTATGGAAAAGCGCTATTCTCATGAGCTGTCAGGCGGGCAGCAGCAGCGGGTTGCCTTAGCACGGGCTTTAGCGCCTAGACCTCCTTTAATATTGCTAGATGAACCTTTTAGTAATTTAGATGTGCAGGTGCGGCTGTACTTGCGGCAGGAAGTTCGCGACATTTTAAAGAGCATTGGCGCGTCTGGGATTTTTGTGACGCACGATCAGGAAGAAGCGCTGGCGATCGCAGATAAGGTAGGCGTTATGCAGGGCGGAAATCTGCTTCAGGTGGCTGCGCCCGAGACAATATATCAGCAGCCTGCCAGCCGGTTTGTGGCTGAGTTTGTGACACAGGCAAATTTTGTGTCAGCGATCCGGCAAAGCAGTGGCTGGAAAACGGAGCTAGGTTTGATTGCTGACCTGCCGGTATCTAATAGGTCAGTATCTGGCGAAATAGAGCAAGGCGATCTGATGATTTGCCAGGAGGATGTCACCATAGAGCAGGACGCCGCTGGCCCGTTAGAAGTAAGGGGCCGTCAATTCTTGGGCCGAGAGTATCAGTATCAGCTGATGATGCCGTCTTCTCAGATGCTTTTAGTTAGAACATTGGCGAGTCAGCGGTTGGCTATCGGCGACCGGGTGCGGGTAAAGGTTGACCGTGAGCGGCTGCGCTTTTTTGCAAATGAGAATAGCGGTAGCAACGCGAAGGCGAGTCAGGCGACGACGCAAACAGTAGCGGCGTAAGTCGGCTAATGGCAAAACCGATAGATGTCGGCATACTCGCAAACTAGATTGGCAAATACCCTGCGCATTTTGTCTCTAAGTCCCTTAATCTTGGGAGACTAAGGGAGGCTTTCGGGGAGTTGATCATTCAGCCAGTGATTATGAATAGTGATTAAATAGCGAATGTCCTAATGCACTATTGCAGAATTAGAACATTCGCTATTTAATCACTCTTTTTCTTGTGGATTGCTCAGAGTGGGGCTATCCCAACTCTGTTAATGGCGTTGAATTATCCCAGAATGTTCAATTAAGTCGGGGAATACCTTCTCTCTAAACCGTCTATATTTTCCTGACTTGTACGAGGAAAAAGAAGAGAAAACGGGCTTTTTTATACAACAAACCATCTCTTTAACACGTAGAGAATTCAGAATATTCTCTTTTTGTCTGTTTTTACGTACGCCTGAAGCCTATTAAAGCCAAGGCAAAGTCACCGGTATCCCCTGTGCGGGATCACATCCGCTGAATATCGGCAGGACGTAGCATTTTATCAAAGCAGCTTGTTGATTAGCTGTTTATTGATTTCTTGTTTGAACAGATCGCAACGAATCTGTTCCTTGAAACGTTACTTTTTCTGGGGTATCCATCGTGAATTCTTCTCTCCTCATTTCGAGCTTGGACGATGACAGCATCGCTCAAAATCAGGCTCTTAGCCTGATTTTCGTTACTGAGAAAAATCCTATCGCGTTGTGTCAGTCTGTTCCGTCTGTAGATGCTGCTGGCGGGTTGATTTCAATAGTGTCTGTACCGACAACAAATTCTGGTCGGATCGCTGGAACAGATGGTGTTGACCGACTGATTGGTGACGATGAGCCAGACGTGATTTTGGGCTTTGCTGGAAACGATTTGCTACAAGGGAAGCAGGCTGCGGATGCGTTGCAAGGGGGTATGGGCAATGACCGACTGCTAGGCGGTGAAGGTAACGATAGTTTATCGGGTGGTGCGGGGCGCGATCGCCTCTTTGGACAGACCGGTAACGACGTTTTAAGAGGCGGCGATGAGTACGATTTGTTGCAAGGTGGTGAGGGTAACGACCGCCTGTTTGGTGATAATGGCGATGATATGCTGCAAGGCGGCAGCGGTAACGATGTATTGCAAGGCGGTATGGGCAATGACCGTTTGAAAGGCGATAGCGGTGACGACCGCTTGCTGGGCGGTGACGGTAGAGACGGCCTGGATGGTGGTGAGGGCAATGACCGCTTGCTCGGCGGTCGAGGGAACGACGTTTTAGACGGGCGGTCGGGCAATGACCGGCTGATTGGTGGTGCTGGTAATGATGTGCTGCGGGCCGGGTCGGGCAATGATTTGTTGTTAGGAGGAACTGGCAATGATGGTCTGGTAGGCGATAGCGGTGATGATATTTTGAAAGGTGGAGCGGGCGACGATCTGTTGCGAGGTGGAAAAGGTAACGATGGACTGGTGGGCGGTCAGGGGAGCGACACTTTTATTCTCTCTTCTGGCGCTGGTTTTGATACGCTGCGTGACTTTGAACAAGGAACAGATGTGATTGGGCTCACTGGCCAGGTTACGTTTGGTAATTTGACAATTGCGCGAGTCGGCCGGAACACGACAATTTCTTTGGGTAACGATTTGCTAGCTGAGGTAAGAGGCGTTTCGGGCTTGACAGAGAATGATTTTACAAAGGAGGGATTGGAGCTAGTTGTTTAGGGTTCGTTTAATTCCTTATTTGGCTTCTCACGATTTGGTTTCTCGCCATTTGGTTTCTCGCTGTCTGACTTCTTGCTTAACCCGATTGTCTTGTTTTTTAAGTCTTGTTTAGGTCTTGTATGGGGTGGTTTCTATCACTACGTTTTGGTGATCTGAGAAGAGTGTTCTATGAGTTGTAGTGTTCTGAGAACTTCGGCGACTGACCAAGCCTGAGCAAAGGCTCCTCTTGAAATAAAGGGGGTGTCGCCGTCGAAGATTTCGCTGAGGGTGCCGATGCACCCTCCGCTGAGATGGTGGGTGAGGGGCTCTAAAAACTGACGGGCGATGGCAGGATTGTTGTAGACCTTGAGGTGAGCTTGAATAAAGGGACCGATTAGCCAACTCCAGGTTGTGCCCTGATGGTAGCTGCCGTCGCGTTTGATGCGATCACCACCGTATGTGCCGATGTAGTCCTGATGGGATGGAGCGAGCGATCGCATGCCATGAGAGGTCAGTAGCTGTTGAGCGCAGGTATCGACGATGGACTGCTGCTGTTGCCTGGTGAGAGGCGGTGCGTAGGGTAGGGACACCGCAAAGAGCTGATTAGGTCTGAGTGTGGAATCGTTGCCCTCGGGCGTGTCGATGACGTCGTAGCAATAGCCGAGTTTGGCATTCCAGAATTTTGGAAAGCTGGTGGCAGCGAATTTAGCCAGGGCGAGGTAGTCGTCTTTGGGCTTGTTGTCTGGGGGTTTCTGGAGGCGATCGCAAAACTCGGCCATACACAGCAGTGCATTATGCCAGAGCGCATTGATTTCAACGGGTTTTCCTCTTCGAGGTGTGACGACCCAATCATCGACCTTGGCGTCCATCCAAGTGAGCTGTTCGGTGTCTGTACCGGCGTAGATGAGCCCGTCGGCTGGGTCTAGCTGAATGTTGTACCGGGTGCCTCGCAGGTGCCAATCAATGACTTCTTCTAGGGCTGGGAAGAGTTCTTCGAGCAGATCGATATCATCGGTGGCTGCAACATAGGCTCTGATAGCCTCGAAATACCAAAGAATCGCATCGACCGTGTTGTAGCCAGGCGTGTCGCCTTCTTCGGGAAAGGCATTGGGCAGCATGCCTTGATCAAGATACAGGGCGAAGGTTTTCAGGATCGGCCGGGCGATGTCTGGGCGGCCTGTAGCCAGTGTTAGACCTGGAAGGGCGATCATCGTGTCGCGGCCCCAGTCGCCGAACCAAGGGTAGCCTGCGATGACAGTTTTACCTGTGGCGCGGGTTGCAACGAACTGATCGGCGGCAAGGATAAGCTGTTTGACGGGTGGCGAGCAAGGTAGAGGGCTTGACTGGTGAAAGGCCTGCGATAAGAGGTTTTGTTCGTACTGCTGCCGATCGGCAAAAGCGACGGCTTCATCCAGGTTGGGAAAGGGTTTGGTGCTACAAGCAACTGTGACCGTTTCACCTGGGAGCAGAGACGTGCGTAGGGTGGCGCAGTGGAGATGATCGCCTAAGTAAGCAAGACCGCGATATTTTTCTTGAGTGAGGAAGTAGTCTTGATACCACTTATCGCTAGGGAGAAGCTGCCCTCGGGTGCTGAGGAGATAGAAGGGTGTCGGGCAGCCGCTGGCGATAATTTTTAGGCCTCTGGGGTGGGAGCGGGTATTGAATTGCCAGGTTCTAATTCCCTGTTGGCTTTGGGTGTTGTGGTGATGGTTGCGGTGGTTGACAAGGGCTTTGATGGTGAGATTGAAAGGTGCACTGGCGCGGCAAAGCGTGTATTGAACGTAGGTGGTGTTTTCACCTGGCTGCATCCAAATGCGTTTTTGGAGACGGGCATCGGCGCAGGTGTAGGTCCAGGTGGGGGTGGTGCCTGTGAGCTGGAAGCTTTCGATATTACGGTAGCCGTGGCCTGTGGTGGTGCCGCCTGACCAGCGATCGCAGCTTAGCGGGTAAGGTTTGCCTATGTAGTGGACTGTTTCGTCTAGCTTTGTCAGGAGCAGCGTACGCTCTAGAGGCGGCTTTAGCGCCGCGACCAGCAAACCGTGATAGCAGCGGGTGAGTATGCCAGAGAGCGTACCGCAGCCATAGCCACCGATGCCATTCGTAATCAGCCATTCGCGCTGCGTAGACTGTGTGCGATCGCTGCAGATATCGCGTCCAAAGCGGATAGCACCCTCTAGGTAGGTGTGGGAAGACGATGAGGGGCTACTCATAGTTGGGTTGGATTCTTTTAGTAGGTTGACTGGTGCTCTATTAAAGCCAAATTCCCAAATTTAACTTTTCAAAGCTAACTTTCCAAAGTTAAATTTGGGGTTAAGACGATGGGGCAGCAAGACATGGGCGCTTGGAGATAGCTTACAGCTGAGTTTCCCGATTTCCTACTGTCCTACTCCCCTTTCTCCCAGCAGAGCGTTTTACTGTTTGCAATCATACCTGTAGCCTTTGAGTATGGCGTGAGCACAAGGTAAGTTGCTGTATGAAAATTTCTGACGTCCTACCTTTTAAGATTCAAAAGCTTCCTATCTCTCTTGAAAAAGAGAAAGTGAAGGATGATTCATCCTCATCAGGCCCAGAGACATCTGACAGTAATAACTATGGCTATTATGTCTCTAGTACGGGCCAGATTCATGTTGAAGATGATCCAGTCACGTTTACAAGCGATACTCTCCCGACAGGCGAAGTCTGTCCTAAAGAACAAAATTGGAACAATCATCTGAATGAGATTGCTCAGCGCTGCTATGAATGTAAAAATCTTGTTATTGCTATTCACGGCTACTCAGTTCCTGAAACAGATGCTAAAACCTGGTATAACCAGATTTATGCTTTTATCACGGGTAAGCAGTCACTGGAAAATGACAGAGCGGAAGAGAGAGAGAAATTTAATCCTGCTGTTGGGGTTAATGCTACTGTTGGGGGCAGTATTCGCGACAGCGTTTTTATCGGCTACCGCTGGCCTGCTGAACCGCGAGACTTCAGTAAGCAGAGTATTGAGGAAGCCTTTGGCGCACTGCCAACACTGCTGATTGGCATTTTGCTCAGCAGCTATGTGTTGGGCACGATTACCTATTCTTTGCTAGTGGGTAGCGTTGTTCTTTTTTTAGTATTGAGTGTTTTGACTATCGGTTCTGTTATTTTGCTTCTGCGCGCGAGCCGAGCTTTTAACTTTGGGTTTACCGCTATTTCAGGTGCTCTGCTCTGTGCGCTAGGTGCTGGATTGTACTATTGGCAAGCGCCGCTGTGGTTGCTGGGCTTGTTAACGGCTGGCACCGTTTTCTTAGGCGCTATGATTGTTACGCTGATTGTACTGAGGCTGGTAACCTATGCACGCGATCGCTACCGTGCTAGCAATTACGGTACCACTGATTTGGTTGAACTTATTCGTCAGATTGATAAGCATACGCCAACAAAGAGCAACGATATTGAAATCTCTTTTATTGCTCATAGCTTAGGCTGTGAGGTGCTTACACAAGCTGTTAGAATTCTCTCTGATGTTTTTGATCCGCTCGCAGTTGCTCAGGAAGGCAGAAACTGTAAGCTCGGCGACTCTTTTAAGTTTAGTAGGCTCGTTTTGGTAGCGCCTGATATTCCAATAGAATCTATTCTTTCTGGTAGAGCTAACTTTCTTAAATCTTCACTCAGACGCTTTCAAGAAGCCTACGTATTCTGCAATGAGGCAGACCTGGCATTACGGATTGCATCTACTGCGGCCAACTATATTAGCTTTCCTGCCAGGAACCGGTTCCGGGGCTACAAGTTGGGCAATATCACGGTTCAACACTTTGAGAACAAAACTAAAAGACGCGGATGGACCATAGAAGATGTAGAAAATCATCCACCCGGACTGGAAATTCGTGCTTCTAATCTGGAGCATCGAAATTTAGTGGAGCTGGGGACACCCCATCTTCAAGATGCGGTCGTTAATGCAGATGAAAGAGAGCGACATGCACTGTTAGAAGTTGCCAATGCCTTTACCTACTTTGACTGTACAGACTATAAAGACATTCAAGTTAACTACGAGACTGGTGAAAGGTCGACAGTCGCTAGCGGCGTGGTCAGTCACGTAGAAAAGCAGTCTGCGCTTAACTTTTATCACTACGTTAAATTAATCTTTTGGTCAGGTCGCTCCAAAAACTCAGCAGCTATAGACTTTCACAGTGGCTACTTTAAAGGAGAATGGACTCAAAACCTTATCTATGGAATGGCTTTTTTAGGAGAACAGGCTTTTTTGAGCAGCAGTGGGTTAGAAGATTTGCCCGGCTTGGAAAGGTACTGTCGCTGGAAACAGATTCAAGTTGTTCTGGCAGGAGAGCAGTCGTGATTTGGGTTGTCTCTGCGGACCTACCTGTTTGCTTGCGTGCTCTTACTTACATGCTCTGCGGCTAGGCCTCTTATTGCGAAATTTCTTATTGCAAAACTTTCTCAGATCGGAATTGTGACTATGCTGACTAATGTCGAGTTCAAAATGATGGCAGCTTTGTGCCTCATCGGTAAGTACCTGCAATGGATTGACGGCACATTGCAGGTATTCGCTGTTAGCAAAGTAAAGGCATTTTGAGCAGGGGAGCGATCGCAAATAGCGCCGTTGCCTGTACTCTGCGATCAGCGATAAGGCTTTTTTCGCGCCGTATCCTACAACAGCGACAAAAAAGACTGCCGGACCCAGTAGAACACCCAAGAAAAGCAGTATCGTCGAAATTATCTCTTCTACTGTCATAAACTCTCCTTTATAGCCTTTCGCATATAGCCCTTTGTACTTTTCTTACTACACCTGGTATGACTACACCACTTGATTTCGTAACGCAAAGCGCCATAGCCAAGCACGGATGCATCCGTGCTTGGCTATATCTCATGAGTGGTCCCAGTCGGGTCTTACCATTTTGCGGCTGTTGAGATAGCGATCGATTGACATGGCGGCAACACACCCATCTCCAGCGGCGACAACAGCTTGCTTGAACGGCGTATTACGAATATCACCAACCGCCCAAACGCCCTCTACACTGGTCTCCATCATCTCGGTAACCTGCACGCCCCCGTCGGCATTGAACGCAACCTGATCACCAACGAAGTCAGTAATCGGCTTAGACCCGCTTTTATAAACAAATACGCCTGCTACAGGTAGCGTTTGAATATCTGTTGTACCTTTCTCTTTGATTTGCACACCGCTGACACCTGCATTGTCTCCTTCAATGAGCATTAGGCGAGTGCGCCCCCAGTGCTTGATGTTTGGCCGCTTTAACAGCGCCTGCGCGTGATAATCTTCTGGGTTGGGATCTTTGTTGGTAATCCAGTGAACTGTTTTTGCAAATTTGGTGAGCACCTGGGCTTCTTCTATGGCTTCTGGGTTCTCGCCGACGACGGCTACCTCACTCTCTCGATAAAAAGCACCGTCGCAAGTGGCACAGTAGCTGACACCTCGTCCTAAAAAATCGGCTTCTCCTGAGAAGGACGGCTTACGACCCATTGCACCCGTTGCTAAAACAAGCGATCGCCCAATAAATGTTCCTTCGGGCGTATATACCTTCTTTTGAGGACCGCTGATGTCAATGCTAAAGACCTGGGCTCGCTGATAGGTTGTCCCAAAATCAATAGCCTGTTGACGCATAATCTCTAGCAGCTGTGGCCCGCTGACTTCTCCAGATACGCCTGGATAATTGGCAATTTTATGCGTGATTGCTAATGCGCCCACGGCAGCATTTTTATCCAAAATGACCGTTTTTAAGTCGGAGCGAGCGGTATAGAGGGCACAGGTACAGCCCGCAGGCCCGCCCCCGATAATGACCACATCAAATTCATAAGTGTCCAAGGTAGATATCCAAAAGAAAACAAGAGATATAGCTAAGTGCGTAGGATCCTGCTGGATGCATACGTTTAGAGAAGGCGAAATTTATAGCAGAGTCCTAAAAAAGTCCACCTCTACTAAGTAAATAGTAGAGGTGAACTCGTCAGCCGAGAGGAGAGATTTCACAGCCAACAAACTTAATTTGCCAAGCCAAACAACTGTTAAGTTAGACATCGAGATAATAGGATCGAGTCTGGCTTATGGAGTCTGGCTTATCGATCCTGGCTTTAGGCCAAGCGATTGGGCGTATTGCCTTGGTCGATTGCAATACCCCGGTAAGCGTGCCACAGGTGACCTCCCAAAAACAGCAGGCCCAGAGCGAACTGTACATTGGCTCTACCCTGCTTTTGAGCAACGCTATATAGCTCAGTAGGAAACACTGTGTCGTTATAGCTAACAAAAGCCCAAGACACAAAGGCCATAAATGCTAGGGCCCCTAAGCTGTAGGAGAGAATTGCATCCGCATTTAGCCGAATTGGAAAAATAATTCGAGCGTTAACCAGAATGTGCCAAATACCACCGCCAATGAGTAGTCCGCCGACCCAGGCATGGCCACCAATGACATCTTCTAAATTGTTGACGCTGGCCATTCCCCACGCGTTCCAGCCGTCAGGCGTGAGCCCAACCAGGTAGCCGAAAATATCTAAAGGGTTCAGATTGGGTGTTATTAAGCGTACAGCACCGATAGCCGGATCGTAAATTCCGCCGGCTTGAGTTGCCTTGAAAACAAAGGCCAAGGCTGCTATGCCTAAAAACAGCAGGTGGTGGCCCAAAATTAGCGTGAGCTGCTTGGGATCATTCCACTCGTAGTGGAACTTTTTAGCCCACCCTTGAGCCTCTTTTAAGCTGGCAGGCCCGGCAAAAACATGAAAGAGTCCGCCCGCACCTAGCACGGCTGAAGCTATTAGGTGCAACATTCCAATCACAAAGAAGGGATACAAATTCACGATTTGTCCGTTTTCTCCTAGGCCCCAGCCTAACCTTGCAAGGTTTGCGACTAGCGCTAGACCTTGTTCGTTCAATGGCATGGAAGCGTCGTAGTTGAGGATTTGTGAGAGGGTGATTGACCCAGCCCAAAACATAATGAGGCCAGCATGAGCAATGTGGGCACCTAAAAGCCGATTGGATAAATTAATCAGCCGAGCATTGCCTTCTAGTAAGTTCTGATAGTCGAAAGGCGAAGTAGAACCATTGAAGGCGATATCTGGTGTGGATGAAATCTGAGCAGGTGTGTTCAGATTTCCAGCAGATGTTGATACCATACAGAGTCTCCAAATAGTAGATAGACAGTAGAAACATGCGCCTAAAGAACAACTGAGAAAGCTGAGCGCTCAAAGATATGCCCTTTAAGAGCGTCGCAAGCAGTTAGCCTGTATGCATGACAGTAAGCCAAAGATTAGAACGGTAAGCTAGTTAGTTAGCAAGACGTGTGAAACACGACATGTGGGATAAGGATTAGAAAACGTGTTCTGAAGCAAGCTTTAGAGAGAAGATTGGTACACAGCCCAGTAAAAGCTGGCTCCAGAACACGGGTTGAGAGGAATCCGTCAGCTGTTGTGATGAGTCATAAAGAGGTTGTAAATAACGACTTACGCTCCCTAGCAGCTTCAGAATTAGTCAAAATCTGATGTGTTGGCTGGTCAGTGAGTCAGTCAGTGAACGAGCAGGTAAGCGTCGAAATGCCAACAGGACGATAACGGGAGACGCACTTGAGAACTGCCGCTTGAGTTATAGATTAGACTCATTCCCAATAATGAAACATTAACTTTTGTTTCTAATGGAAATAATGTGCGAATTTTTCTTTGGAAAATAGCTTGTGATCAATAACATCAGTGGTTTTCAGCCGGAGCACTTCTGTGGATAAAATCTCTGCAATCGATAATTAATATCAAAAAAATCCGGCTGTTTTCTCAGCATTTTGACTCAGCACTTTTACGAAGCGCTCACCTGAGAAAGCTGGGAATTCTGCTGCGATATTTTGCTTTGAGCGTGTGACTGCTCAGTATTATGAATGTGCTCTGTAAGTATCTTTGAGACTAATTTAGCGTGGTGAAAGTGGAAAAAATGACGCCCTTCAGGGCACTGCCAGATGCGATCGCCTGGCTTCATGCACTGACGCCACAGCGCTGCTCTTTGAGCTTGAACAATAGAGTCTTGCTCTCCATTACAGACGAGTAAAGGTATATCTGTTGCGCCGATTGGGATTTCAACATCGTGCGCTAGAGAGTGTAGTGACATAGAGCTGTCTAAGTCATTTGCTAGCAGCTGAGCTAGTGCTTTGGAAAATCGCTGCGGCTGATGCCCAGCCATCATTCTAGCCATCTGCGTTAGGATGACTTCTCGGCTACAGGGCAAAAGCTGTCGCAATGCATAGTAGTGAGCCTGCCAGTTTACGGCGGGTTTGGCGTTAACTGACAGTAGGCTTAATGAAGCTACGTGCTTTGGATAACACCGTGCGTACATCAGTGCGACAACGCCACTGATCCCATGCCCTAGTAGATGAACTTTGTAGTCTGGCTGACCGGAACGCTGCTCTAGAGCAGCGCGATCACTCACATACTCATGTAAAGCCTCTACAACAGAATCAATACAGCAAGGCTCATCCACAGTTTGAGAATATTCCCACGTTCTAATTGGGTGGGTTTTTACGAGCTGTGCTAACAGCCGTCGATCAAAGCATTTTAAGTGAGGACTCACTGAAAGCCAGAGTAAATTAGAGTCGTGATTCATGGTTGTGAATGCGTAAGACGCGAGAGAGTGAGAGCACACAGTCAGCAGTGCAGCGATCGCGCTTAAATGAACCCCACGAAAGCCAAGCTTGAAGCGGGTCTAGTGCGATTTGCTACTTGCTATTTGCTACCTTAGCTATTGAATATTGCTCTCAATAGCTATCAACCAGAGTATACCTTAATGGATTCACAATTAAGAAATGTTATCAATAAAGAATTGAGCAAAAGATAGCCTTGGTCATTGGTTGTAGCTGCTTGTGCATAGGCGTTTGCGATGTTTTATCGCTGCATTTAGCAATATTTTGCCTTCAAAAGCTATCAAGACCTATTGTCATTAGATTAGATATGGAATAAGGTTGGTTGAAGCGCAGGTCAAGGTCGCCTGCGTCAACGTGATGGAAAGCTGTTGCTTCTATGGATTTGCGTCAACTTTTTGATTGTTAAACCGGCCAGTTTAACGGCTTAACGGTACGGGCTATGAGAGTCACTGCCTCCATCATTTATCACGTTAGAAATTGTTCATAAATCATATGAGGCTTTGCAAACTATGCAAGCATATGGAAAACCAACCGTGAAATACGATTGGTGGGCTGGAAATGCCCGTTTTGCCAACGATCCTGGATTGTTTATTGCCGCTCACGTTGCCCAAGCTGCTTTAATTACTTTCTGGGCTGGTGCGTTCACCTTGTTTGAACTCTCTCGGTTTGATCCTAGCTTTCCGATGGGAGAGCAGGGGCTTATTTTGCTCCCACATTTGGCTACGATGGGCATTGGTGTCGGTAGCGGTGGCGAAGTCATTAATACCTATCCTTATTTTGTTATCGGCTCAGTACATCTAATTTCTTCTGCTGTGTTGGGCGCAGGCGCTCTTTTTCACACTATTCGAGGAAACAAAGAGAGCCTAGCAAATGCGAATGGTCCGGCTAGAAACTTTTACTTTGACTGGGACGACCCGGCTAAAGTTGGCCTGATTCTAGGTCATCATTTGTTGTTTTTAGGGGCAGGCGCTTTAGCTTTGGTTGCTAAGGCAACTCAGTGGGGCGGACTGAACGATTCTACAAATGGTGAAGTCAGAACAGTTACTGATATTACGCTCGATCCGTTAGTTATTTTTGGCTACCAAACTCACTTTGCTAGCGTTAATAGCCTAGAAGATTTGGTAGGCGGCCATGTTTATGTAGGGACTTTGTTGATCCTTGGTGGCATTTGGCATATTCTTGTTCCCCCGTTGAAGTGGGCGAAGAACGTGCTGATCTTTTCCGGTGAGGCTATTTTGTCTTACTCATTAGGTGGAATTGCGCTCGCTGGTTTTGTGGCCGCTTACTTCTGTGCGGTCAATACGCTCGCTTACCCCACTGAGTTTTACGGTGCGCCTCTAGCGATTAAGCTGGGTGTGACGCCTTACTTTGCGGATACGGTGAGTCTGCCACCGGGTGTACATACGGCTCGCTGCTGGCTGGCGAATGCACACTTTTTCTTAGCGTTCTTTATGCTGCAAGGCCATCTATGGCATGCGCTGCGTGCTATGGGCTTTGACTTCAACCGCGTGACTGAAGCTTTCGATGTGAACTATCAGACGCCTGCGACTAAATCTGCTGTTGCAGGGTCTAATACAGAAGCTGCCGCGCAGAAGACAACAGAGGCGAAAGCAGCCGCTTCTTAGCTGACAAACGCTTTATGTCAATTCATAGGATGTCTGCTCCAGAAGACTATCCAATGGAAAAAGATTGATAGCAGCGCTATCAATCTGTAATATCTTCCTCTCAAGACACCAGGTCTGCTGTTAAAAATAACAGCAGACTTTTTTGTGGTTTGAAGATTGCTGTGTAGCTATCGCCGAATGCATCTAGTGATAGCTATATCTATAAGGATCGTCATCTATAAAGAGCATCTATTGAGAATGAAAGCAAGTTAGAAATTTATTTGCCGGTGACTTCTCAATAGAATAAAATTATTGAGAAATAAAGCTCTTCAGCATTTTCCAAGATTTTAGTTTACGATCGTTCATAGTTTATTCTGTGCTGTATCCCAATATCTGAGGTATTATTATCGAGATTAAGTACTGATAGCAGTAAGCCTGTAGTCCGTCACCGTTTTATTAGGGAGTTCATTTTGATTGCTAGTGTCAATCCCAATGCGGGCTTCGATTCTGGGATTTGGGCGCATTGGCTGCTGGTTGCCTGTTTTTGCGTGATCGCTGCTTGCGGTCTCTGGCTATCGTGGCAATGGCGAGAAGAACGGATGGTAAGACAGCAAAAGGCAAAGCTCAATAGACGGATGATGCGTATAGTTCATCATTTTTTCCCAGCTGAGCAAGTCTCGGGGAAAAGAGGGACTCAACTGCGATCGCCCAGAAAAGGCAAATAAGAGAAAAGGCAAAGAAAGGATGTTGAACGAAGGGAAAGCGCGCTTCATTTATCAGAAGGCTCTTGGTGACCTCTTGGCAACCTCATTATTTCTTAATACAATTCTCGACAATAAATAAATGTTAATGAGATGAGTTACTATGGCACGATACGTGCAATTTAGCTTTTATCAATTTTTTTAATCGAAAGCGAACGGTGCATATTTGCTTTGCTGAGATGGACAGTAGTGCTTAATTGTACGAATGCCTGGAAAATTTCACTGTAGAAGCCTCTGCCGGAGAAAGGGTGTGCTCGGTGATTTCTCACGAATCGCGCCTGAAGTAATATATGCTAGCAAGAGAATTGATTGACAATCAATTTCAATAAGACTAGATTATTTACTTATTACAGTGCTTCGTGAGGATTTGCCATGAAAAAACGATTGAAAGTAGCAGAGCTATTTCTAGCAGCCGGATTATTTGCAGGCGTGACCGCTTGTGGCGGTGCTTCTACGCCGGAAGCTGATGTTGACAACGCTCCCACTGTCACTGAAATAGAAGGTGAAGGCGGCGAAGGTGGTGAAGGCGGTGAAGGCGGCGAAGGCGGTGAAGGCGGTGAAGGCGGTGAAGGCGGCGAAGGCGGTGATTACAGCGAAGGCGAACAGGCCAACGCTGACTTTGAAGACCAGCTGAGCGGCGCTGAACTCTTGAGTGCGCTTCAAGAAGGCGGCCATGTCATTTACTTCCGCCATGCTCAAACAGAAAAAGACTATGCTGACCAGGCAGATCCAAACATGAGTTTGGATGACTGTGAGACTCAGCGTAAGCTTAATGATGTAGGTATTAAGCAAGCTGAAGATATTGGGGCTGCTTTTGAAGAGAAGGGTATTCCTGTTGGTGATGTGATTGCCAGTGAGTACTGTCGTGCGTGGCAGACTGCCGATCTCGCTTTTGGGACTCATACCAAAAATGCGCAGCTCAACTTCTTGCCTTTTGAAGAATACACCGATGAGCAAGTCGCAGAGATGCAGGAAAACGTAATGCCTCTATTAACAGAGGTTCCTGCTGCAGGCGAGAACACCGTCATTGTGGGTCATGACGATATTTTTGAAGCCGCGACAGGCATTTACCCAGATCCTCAAGGTATCGCCTATGTTTTAACGCCGGACGGCAGTGGCGAGTTTACGCTTCAGGCTAATATGCTGCCTGAGGAATGGGCGGAGCTATAGGTAGCGCTGCAAGTAGATAAGAAAGGCCTAGCCGTGAGTGAGTACGGCTAGGCCTTTCTGCTGTAGCTTCCGTTGCGCTTTGCGGCACTAGGGAACGCTCGCCAAAACAAAGTAAGAATGTGTCCTTACTTTGCTATATAAATCTCTTAGTCAGCCACATTCTATAAGAGGATTTTCTAGACTCTCTGAGAGAATGGTTGGCAAAGCGCGTACTTCTCTCGTAAATATCTGTATATGCCAGTTCATTCTATCCGCATGACCGCAGGATATAAGGGATTGATTGGTTTAGATAAGGCCGCGATCGCCCGTACGCTTACTTAAGCCAACAAAGCTTTTGATTGACTCAAGCAGGCTGTTTTGGCTTAGTCGGCGCTGGATCTGTCTAATCCAAGTAAAGTCCGAGGAAAGATTGAGAAAAGAGTCTTCAGACGTGTAGCTGTATACGTTTAGATTGAAAAGTACAGCTGAGAGTATTGCTTTGGTTTGAACTTTATAGCTTTGTATGCACAAGGATGAGGTATGCACAAGGATGAGCCTAGCCTGTTGATTTGGCTCCCCATATCAATAAGTCGTCGAGGGAGATATAGATCTCTCCAGCAACCGTTTTAATACGTAGCGCCTCATCCTTTTGCATGAGGTTTTGTATGTGGTACCAGCTACCTCGTCTTAAAACAACAATATTTTCCCTCGGTAGCTTAACTTGAAGTGCACCCTGATTGAATAAGTCGGGGCAAGCCTTTCCATACCATGTCTCCCACAGTTCTATAGCAGTGGTATGAAAAATCTGACAGTCTTCAGGAATTACTCGATGCTGAAAGTAGCAAGTTCCGTTGGTTCTGCGGCTAATTGGGAAGAAGCTATTTTCTATTAGGGTGTGGCGAATAATCTCCCATTGCTCTGATGTTTGGTCAACAATTGCTGTCTGTTTTCCGTCGATAGGCTTGACGGTTATGATTGTGCCGGTTTCCCTTGCAGACAGTGTTGTGGCTCCCTCACCAGAGCTTGCAACTAAGTTGGCGGTAGATAAAAGGACGGGCTCACCTTTAATAAAACTTCGAGTAAAATCATCAATGAGCTGAACGTCTTCTAATGGAATAGTTTGTTCTTGATTGAGCTTTAACGGCTCTTTTACGACAGAGGCTTCTGTTTCTGCGCGACTATCAAACAGTCGTGCAGATTTTTGTTTTTTTACGACATCTTGCGATCTAAAGATGAACAAGCTACCTGTAATTTCGCCTGAAGCAGCGCGGATTGAAGTAGCGCTTCCCTCGATTGGAGTGAACGAGAGTGCAGGATTTACCAGCTGAATATCTTGAGGTAGGGGGATGGTATCGCTGCCATTCAGTACGCTTTCTAAAATAGAGGCTATGCTGTCGCTTTGCTGCAACTGGAGCTGTGGTGGAAGTGAAGCAATCTGCTGAATTTTTCGCTGAAGCCTTAGGATATCAACCAGTGGACGATCGATCGCTTCGCTGAGTGTGACTCCTGACATCTCCTCTGCCAGGGCATTCATGAAAATGATGCTGCCCTGTGAGTCGGTCGAAATGACGGCTTCATTCATACATTGAAATGCGTTGGCATACCAGTACTCACTGGCTTTTATGGCTTGAGTTTTTCTATGCTGATTGAGCGCGACTTCGATGGCAATTCCTAAAGATTTTTCATCGAAGGGTTTGAGTAGGTAAGCATGTGGATCTGTGGTTTGAGCAGACTGGAATGTACTGCTGTCAGCATTCGCTGTCAGGTAAACAATCGGCAGCTGAAAGTCAGATTTAATGATTTTAGAGGTTTGAATGCCGTCCATTTCGCCCTTGAGATGAATGTCCATCAAAACTAAATGCGGCCTGTTGTCTTTAATTTTTAGCAGAGCGGCTTCACCAGATGCAGCAACGCCTGTGATAGCGTATCCTAGCCTAGAAAGACTGCGCTTAATATCAAGCGCGATGATGCTTTCATCCTCGACAATCATGATCTTTGTTGTAGAAGCTGTTTTGACTGTTGTTTTTGCTGCTGCTGTTTTCATGGGTTGCCTTTCTTCTATAAATCTATTCTGATCGCTTAAGAGAGCGTTTTCAGTTTCTTTAGGTTTGTTCTATAGTCTGCCCAATCCATTAGCTGGCTTGAAGTTCAGTGAGGTTAAAAGCCGTGACTTCACCGCTTGTGATGCTAAGAATGCCACCTAGCTGTTCTGTTAAACTACTGACTAATTGGAGGCCTAAGGTGTTTGAGTTTTGAAGGTTGAAGCTTTCAGGGATGCCAACACCGTTGTCTTGATAATGGATCGAGAACTGATCTTGGTCAGTGCTCTTCGCCTCGATTGAAATTACATTCGCCGCTGTTATTGCTTTGGCGCTTTCAGCTTTGAGGTTGGAAGGAAATGCGTATTTTAGAGAGTTGGATACGAGTTCGTTGATGATTAGCCCGCAAGAGACAGCCGTATCGATTGCCAACTCAATATCATCGACTGTGATTGTCAGTGTGATGCCGTCTTGTTGTACTTTATATGAGCGTAACAGGTTGTCGGAGAGCGCTTGTATGTAGCCTTTTAAGTTTATTTTGCCTACGTTGTTTGACTGATACAGCTGCTCGTGGATGAGTGCCATTAGTCGTATCCGGTTTTGGCTTTCTTGGAAGATGTCTAGCACTTGCGGATCTTTTATTGAGTCAGATTGGAGGTTCAGTAGGCTAGAAATGATCTGTAAATTATTTTTTACTCGGTGATGAACTTCTTTGAGAAGGGCTTCTTTCTCTTGCAGTGAGGCTTTTATGTTGGCTTCTGCCTGGCGACGCTTGAGAATATCTTGTAGCCGGTACATTCGCTGTCGCAGTAGGGCCCAGTGGATGGGCTTTGTGATGTAATCCGCTGCGCCTGCTTCAAATATGCGATCAACAGAAGCTGGATCGTCAAGGCTGGTGATCATTAAGACGGGAGGAGACATGTTTTCAGGTAGCGCTTGCAAGGCCATGCAACAGTCGAAGCCATCTATCTCTGGCATCATGGCATCCATGAGAACAATGTCGGGACGCAGCTGCTGACATAGCTCTAAACATTCTTTGCCGTTGCGAGCTTCAATCGCCCGGAAATTTTCTTTTTGTACTGCCTTGCGTAATAGTAGGCGCATGGTCGGCTCATCATCAGCAATCATCACCAGAGGTGACGATGTTGCAGGTGAGGTAGGTGCAGGGTCTGTGACCATTATATTTTTTATTGCTACGAAGATTGTTAATGAGTGCGCTTGTAATTTTGGATAGCGGTTTGAACCTGTGCATATTCTGCCTTGACCTGCTTGGCAATAGTATCAGCGGCTAGTTCAACCTCTTCTCTTACCGCAGCTTCTATCGCCTGGCACATCTGAGACAGATTCATTGCACCCACGCAGCTACAGAGAGATTTTAGTGCGTGAGCGGTATTCGCGATTGCCGGTGTATTCTTTTGTTGGAGTGCTGTCTCTAGCGATTGAATCCGACCGGGTGCATCAGCGAGAAAACTCTCACATACCTCTATTAAGAAGTCTCTTTCAGTGCCAAAGCTTTCTAATGTTTCTTTATCTAGGGTTGAAATGCTTTGGTCGACTTCGATGGCGCCAGTAGGATTTTCTGAGTCCTCGTATTTAGACGTAGACTGCCGTTCCTCTAGTGCACTGACAGCACGTTCTTTGAAAGTATCGCTCATTTTTAAGGGGTCTCTCGATTCGGACTTAGCACACTTTAATTGCATGCATCGCTGTAACACATCTAAAATATCTTGCTTTCTAATCGGTTTTTGAATGTAGTCATCCATCCCTACAGATAAGCACTCTTCTCTATCGCCTTGCATCGCATGAGCAGTCATTGCCACAATGTGTGGCTGGTGACTGTGCTGGTTTAGCCGGATTTTCTGGGTCGCTTCTAAACCGCACATTTTGGGCATTTGCACATCCATCAGAATGAGGTCATAGGGCTGCTTCTGGACGGCTGCGATTGCCTCTGTTCCGTCGCAGGCGACATCGGCCTGATAGCCATAGCTATCTAGCATTTTTAGGGCGACGGTTCGGTTCAGGGCGATATCTTCTGTGAGTAGAATGCGCAGTGGGGTGTGCAGTGGGGTGCGATCGCTCAGCTCTTTGTCGGTGATATCAAGCGTTGGATTTACATCGGTGATATTTTGCTCTTTAGCTACTAGCGTTCTACAGGCTTCTAGCTCAATTGAAAAACGAAAAGTAGATCCATGCCCTGGCTTACTATCGACCAATAGCTGGCCGCCCATCATCTCTACCAACCGCCTGCTAATAGAAAGGCCGAGTCCAGTACCACCAAATCGACGTGTAATTGAAGAATCAACTTGACTAAAAGGCTCAAAAAGCTTGCCAATTTTCTCTTGAGAAATCCCAATACCTGTATCACTCACTAAAAAATGAATGCGATAGCGATTGCTTAAGCTGGCATCATCCTGTGGTGTTGCCTCTTTTGATGTGTTCTCTGGGGCTTCATTGGATACGTCATTGAGACTTTCTTTTAAGCACCTAGCGCGAACATCGATGCTGACGTTCCCTGTATCTGTGAACTTAATACTATTACTCACAAGGTTGTTCAGCACTTGCTTTAACCTAACAGCGTCACCTTTGAATGCCGTTGGAATCAAAGGTGGCTCAATAGAAGAAGACAATGATAGCCCTTTTTCCTTTGCCTGATTGGAAAACAGCGTGACAACATCTTCAACAGTATTGTGAATGTTAATGCGACTAATTTCTAATTCTAGCTTGTTTGATTCGATCTTAGAAAAATCTAAAATGTCGTTAATCACTGTTAGTAGCGTTTTACCACTGGTGCGAATCGCCTTAACGCACGATTGCTGCTCCTGGTCGAGACTTGTTTCTTCAATTAGTTCAGCCATGCCTAACATAGCATTCATCGGCGTGCGAATCTCGTGGCTCATCATGGCTAGAAAGTCGCCTTTGGCTTGATTAGCGGCTCTAGCTTCCTCCGTTGCTGCCTTTAATGAAGTATTGATTCGATTGCGTTCTGAAATGTCTTGAACATGAGCAATAAAAAGTAGCGGATTATTTTCCTCGTCTCTGAGCAGTGAAACCGTTAGCTCGATTGGTACGGTGTGACCCAATCGGTGGATGTAACGCTTTTCCAATTTGTAGCACCTGAGATTGCCTGCTAGCAGATTTTCTACGAGCTTCATATCTGACTGCAAATCGTCAGGGTGAGTAATTGACTGAAAGTCTATGGACTTTAGCTCTTCGCTGGAGTAGCCAACAATTTTGCTAACTGCTTCATTGACTTCTATGAAATAGCCCTCTAGAGAAACCAGTGCCATGCCAATCGGAATGTCGTAAAAAGCACTTCTAAAAATCTTTTGACTTCTTTCTAGCGCCTGTTCATGAGCGCTCCGTTTAGAAACTTCCGCTTCTAATCTCTTGTTTGCGGCTTCTACTTCTTGCAATGCCAGAAAGCGGGGCAGCAATATAATCATTTCGATAGCAGTGTAAGCGGAGACGCAAGCTGTAGCTGCTCTGATGCCTCCTGACATCCAGTAGGCAGGATGCCAAAGCGTAACGATGTCGAATAGGTGGCCTAAGCCGCACAGAGAGATAAATAGCCCGAACAGGAAGACAAGTTGCGCTGGCAGGCTGTGCTGTTTTTTGGAGACGAAATAGATAAGGGCGATCGCGATGCAAAAGTAGGCGATCGCGATCAACAGATCACTAATTGCATGCAGGCTTACAAGGGGCGTTTGCCACAAATAGCAGTGACCATGGGGAATGTAAGCGAATGAGAATAACTTTAAAGATGCTGTGCTCCACATTATGAAACTCTAGAAAATTGTCCGTACTCATCAACGAGCAGTTGTTTGCTACGAGATAAAAGTCTGTCATTGTGATCTTGCGTAGGTATATTTGCTAGAGAAGAGTGCAAATCAGCAATGTACTGTGGACGCCATCAGAATTTGTATCGTTTTTTACAAAATTTAGATGCTAAAAATTGATGACACTCTACAGTCTCTTTTAGAAAACCCATATTGATTCTGAAAATTCTCAGTACTTGTTCGGATTAATCTACTCCTGTTGATGAGAAAATAATGGCGGTACGCTCTAGCCTACCTGTGATAGAGGAGATGCGATCGCAGCGCTGATCTATTTTTAGACTCGTTAGACGATGGTAGCGCTGTTGCGGATTACTCCAGCATTTTGAGCAGCTCGCTATGCTGCTGGATAGCTGTTTCGAGCCTGGATTCGGACCTGGATTCAAAGCGTAGATGTTCGCTAAAAAAGACGTTGGTTAAATTGTTTATGACACTGGCGATTTCTGACGGGTCTCCTTGTCCCATCAGCATCTTTAAGAAACCGGCTCGAACGGGCGTCCAGTGAACGAGATCGGTAAAAGCTGCATGGCCGCTGCCTTTTACCTGTAGCCAGTAGGTGGGATGTGTGGCCTGTGTGTGGCGGAGCAGGTCGCTGACTTCTTGCCGGTAGTAGGCACCGGTTTTTTCTAAAAGGCTTTTTGGATTTTCGATGGGTTCTGGTGGGAGTGCAACACTTTGACTGAGCTGTAGGAAGGCTGCTGGAACGCCTTGTCTTGCTTGACCAAAGCTGCCACCGTCTAGGTTTACAACTGCTGTGCAATGTCTGTCTTCCAGGCAGTATTCTGATAAGACACTGCCGCCTAGCGAGTAGCCTAATAAACCTAAAGAATCAAGGTTAAGCTGGGCTTCAAATCTGCCTTCTTCAGCGTTGAGCCTGTTTAGCTGTTGTACAGTCAAGTGAACATCTTTTACTCGCTCGGGTACAACAAGAGAAGCCAGCCGCTCATTAAAGAGCGCTGGGTCTTGAGCCATTTGAGTGGATATGTTGTAGTTTTCAAAGGGTCTAGGATGTGCGATCGCCGCGACAACAAATCCATGACTGGCTAGTTCCATCAGCCGAAACGTGTTGTCATCTCTAAAACTGTTGGCTCCGTGGTCGTAAATGATAACAGGATGACCCTTTTGCCTTGGAGTCGCTGGGTTGGAGGCCATTGGAATATCAACGAATGCAGCCGTTTTCTTTCCTTGTAATTGACTGTAGATAAATTTGGGTAGGCCAGGAACCTGGATGCCTTCTAAATACGTATAAGCAGTAGCTGCTGGCTGCTGTTGTTCTGCGGCTGGGTACCAGAGCCGGAAATTTGAGTTTTGGGTCGTTTCTAGTGTGGTGCCTACTGCGTAGGGTCCGGTCGGTGTGGGAAAGTCGATTTCTGGAAATGCCCAGGTGAGAAAGACCGCCGCCGATATTAATAAAGCGGAGAAGATGACTTTGATTGCGATCGCCCAGCGTACTGATATCCACTGTGGAAGCGTAATTAGCTTACTAGCTACTGGGAACGTGGCCCATAGGCCGAACAGTATTAGGCCGAATACAACAATGTAAGCCGGTACCAGCTGCCATCGCCAGCCGGTAGAGAGATGGATGAACAATAGGGTAACTGGAAAAAGCAGCAGGCATCTTTGCCAGCTCAAGCTCAAGTTAAGTAGAAAAGCGCTGAGAAAAGGCAGAAAAGAGAGTAAAACGAAAAATATCATTCGAAGCTCACTAAAGACGTGATGTAACGCAACTTTAGCTGACGCACTTTGCTATCTCCTATATCAAAAAGTCACCCTGTTCGATGACAGAGGTCATAGCAATCTCAAGGCATTTTCTATAAGTTCAACATCATGTTGCTGGGACTGAGCGCAAGATTTCATCATGAGACTACTATCTATTACCTGACGGCATCAGCACATCTAATTTTTCTCGCTCGGTGTCTTGCTCACGGCGTGAGGGATTGTGAATTGAAGTATGGTTCCTTTTCCTACTGTGCTATGAATTTCTAGCTGTCCACCTAAAAGTTGAACGCGCTCGTTCATTCCTTTTATACCAAAGCCTTTTGGGACTATTCCTGACTGGAACCCGATGCCATTATCTGATATGCCTATTACGATGTTCTCTGGTCGGTTCTCGCTCCACAGTGTTACAACAGAAGCCTGACTATGTTTTTGCACGTTGGTGAGTGCTTCTTTGACAATCAGAAATATTTGTCGGCTCGTTTGAAGCGGCAGATGAGGTAGGTTGATAGCGCTGTTGATTTTGAGAGAATGACTGCGTTGGCTATGGGTTTGTTCTATTTGGTGGATTAGATCTGCGATCGCCTCTGATAAATTAAACCTGCTATGACGCATGGTAGAGACTGCTTTGCGAATTTCTTGCAGTGACTGTTCTGAAAGGCGTTTAGCTTGATTTAATGCTTGAAACGAAGACTGAGAGTTTTGGGTGTACATTGCCTGAGAAACCTCTAGCTGCATGTCTAGTGTGGTTAACGTGTGGCCAAGCGAGTCGTGAATTTCGCGGGCGATGCGAGTTCTTTCTAAGTCTGCGGCTAAAACTTCTACTTCTTGAGATAATACTGCAGCTTCCTTTCTACTTTTACGCTCTGATAGTACGGTTAGGCATAGCAAAATGACTAGCAGGCTAGCTGCAATATATACAAAGCTACTGCTGATAATGGTGTCTAAAATTGTAAGATGTTTGGGATATACCAGAGACGCTTCAAAGGCTGCGCGGCGTTCTTCGATGGGGACTGACATCTCGTAAGATAAGCGCCAGGCATAGCTTATCTGCCAGGCAATGCCGGCGGTAATCGTAGCAAAAATAACGTCTCGCCGTCGCAATAAAAAACAGCTTTTTACCAGGGCAAGGTATAGGAATAAGTTCAGGCCCCATTCGCTAAAAGCCCGGCTGATTAATAAGCAAAAAATCTCGACGAAAATATATGCTCGTCGCTGCCAAACGGGGCGATGAATTGGAAAAAAGCTACTGAGAAGGGCTAGGCCTACACCAACAACAATTACGACGCCTTCGCTAGCCTGTATTTCAAATTCTGAGGGGTTGTACAGCAGCGGTAGGCCCACGAGAAGAGCCAGCATGACTAGAAATATCCATTCCACATATCGCAGCATTTTAGGAATGGAAGGAGAAACAGGCTCAATCGTCACGGGTGGAATAGAAATAGCAGATGGTGACTGATGACCCACTGATTTAGTCCGTATTGAGTAAAGTAGATTTTACACAGTTATCCTGACTATAGCCTGACTAAAATACTGCGACGACTTTTATTTCATTTCAATCATAAGAGTCATAACTTTACATTGTTGGTCACACTGCTGATTATATTGCTGACTACGTCACGGGCGCTCTTCTTTTGAGCTGCGTTTCGATGGCTTTGTAGGCTATGCTTAGCCCCTCTTCTGACTGCATGATTCGTTTGATTTCTGTTGCTCTTGTGGCATAGCTAGGAACTTCAGTTAAAATTTTCAGCTCTGCCATAAGCCGGGCTGCTGAATACTGCTTGCGGGATAGCGTGCGGGATGTTCCTAGCTGCTGAACGCGGGCGGCATTGTCGGGCTGATCGAGACTATATGGAACGACCAGGGTGGGACGACCGGCCCTGAGTGCCTGAGCTGTGGTGCCAACACCGCCCTGGTGGATAATTGCGCAAGCGCGGGGAAAGATTTTTGAGTAGGGGGCGTAGTCGCAGGTAAAAATGCTAGCGGGGAGGTTGTTAGGTGGAGGGTTGTTGCCGAGTAGCAGCACCGCGCGTTTGTTTAGGGTGATGGCAGCTTGTATGCTTTCAGCATAGAAATTTCCAGGTGTATTAACCGCTGCTGAGCCTAACGTAAATATGAGGGGCGGCTCTCCAGATGCTAGAAAGCTTTCTAGGGCCGGGGGCAAGGTTCGCTCTGGATTGCCGTCGTAAAGCGTGAATCCGGTGGTTACAACGTTGAGCGGCCAGTCGGGTTTGGGCGTGCCTAATAAGGGTGAAAATAAAGCTAAAACTAGGTGAGGAGAGTATTTATCGCTGCCGACAATTGGGTTTTGAATAGGTGGCAGCCCTAGGTCTTTTCGGAGCTGGTAGATGGGCTGTCCCCATGAGTGAGTTGTGAGTTTGGCAAGGTTAACCGCTAAACGGTTGACCCTTGGCCCTAGACGGTGCAGCTTTGATAGAGCAGGGTGCGTTGAAGTCACAATGGGTTCATAGGCTGAAAAGAAAGCGGCTGGCGCTAAGGCACAGCTGGCCCAGCGCAATTTGAGCATTTCAGCGACCAGAGGCGCTGCGTAGACAATCTCATGGGCAATTAAGAAGTCGGCACCTTTGGCGATCGCCATTAGGTCATCGTAGGTCTCACGCACGCTGTTTAGTACGATGTCTTTCAGAACGGCTTTCGGTCCCGTTTGGGGATCCATCATTTGTTTGATTAGCTGAGGATCTTCTGGTAGGTTGGGCCGAATGGCGTGGAACTGGAGACCTAATGCCTTGATTTTGTTGCGGTAGGTTTCTATTGTAGCCAGCACGATGTCGTGGCCGCGATCGCGTAGGCCCAGGCTTAAGGCAATCATGGGATGCAGGTCGCCCAGAGACCCCCAGGTTGTTACAATAATTCGGCTCACAGTTTTACCATTAGCGTTTGAACATTAGAATTTGAACATTAGAATTTGAACAGTGGAATTTGAGAACATTAAAATTTGAACAGTGGATGTGTGGCTTTTACTTGCTGAGCTCAAGGCTATGACCTGTAGCGGCGAAGGCTTCATTGCCGTTGAGCTTTCCTGTTTTTGTTTTGACAATCTTGAAGCCTTCGCTGAGATACAGGTTTAGGGCCGCGTCGTTACCACTTAGCACAGATGTAGAGACAGTTGGACCGCATCTATCAATCGCTTGCTGTAGTAGCCTTCTACCGATGCCCTTTCGATAATAGTCAGGTGATACATAGAGCCAGGTCACCTCATTGTCAGAAAAAGCAACAAATCCAACGACAGCTTCATCATCACAAGCGACCCAAACTTCTCCTGCAAATAATTCTTCATCTTCAGCTGTTGCTTCTAGTGATAAAAATGCTGCAACGCCTACAGACGTGCGTAGTTCATCTAGCCTTGCGCGATCGTGAATCGCAGCAATGGCATCCCAGTCCTTTGGCTGATAGCGTCGCAGGTATAGCATGAATCGTTTTTCGATAGAAAAGGAAATGATGATCTACAAGAATAAGCAGCTTATGGCAAGGTCTCGATATCTACTGTCAAACTCTCCAGCTGGGCTTCTAGCTCGGGCGTTATTTCTGCCTGATAGCGTCCGCCCAGGTGCTGAGCAAAGAAGCGTTCTAGAGCAGCTGTCATAGCGAGCGCATTGATCTCTTTTCTGAACCCGTGTCCTTCGTCTGGTGCGACTAAATATTCTACGGGCCTGTCTAAATCTCTTAGCGCTTTGACAATTTGATCGGACTCTTGTTGTAGAACACGCGGGTCGTTTGCGCCTTGAACGACTAGAAGCGGTGCTTGAATTTCATTGGCAAAGAAGAGAGGAGACTGCGCTTTTAGCCGTTCATAATCTTCTGGGTCATCCGGATCGCCTACGCGTAGGCTCATAGAGTCTTGAATAGGAATCCAGTAGGGTGGAATATTTTCCATGAGCGTAATCAGGCTGGACGGACCCACTACAGAAGCGCCAGCTGCGTAGCGTTCAGGTGTGAAGGCTAAGCCGGCTAAGGTGGCGTAGCCTCCGTAGGAAAATCCCATAATTCCTACCCGCTCAGGATCGGCAATTCCCTGATCGATTAAGTGTTGTACACCGTCGGTGATATCGTGCTGCATGATGCCTGTACCCCACTGCTGATTGCCCGCGTTGAGAAAAGCTTTGCCGAAGCCTGCAGACCCTCGGAAGTTTGGCTGTAGGACGGCGTAGCCGCGATTCGCATAAAACTGAGCCACTGGACTATAGCCCCAGCTGTCTCTTCCCCAGGGCCCTCCGTGAGGAAAGATGATGACAGGTAAGTTCTCGGGAGAGACGCCTTTGGGCAGGGTTAGGTAGGCAGGAATTTCTACCCCATCGCGGGCGTTGTAGCGAATGGGCTGGACAGTGGCGAGGTGCTCGCTTGGGAGTGCTGGCCAGGCATCGTAGAGTTTTTCGAGGGTTTGAGCATCGCGATTGAACAGGTACATTGCGCCAGGATTGACGTCGCTTTGAGTGCCGACCAGGGCAAGCCGATCGTCAAAAGTAACAGATTCTACCGATAACTCAACATCGGGAAGCTGCTGTTGGAGAAAGGCTAAGTCGGCTGACCATGGTTCTGATTTTGGGTAGATGCGGCTGCGATCGCCTACGTAATAAGTCGATACCAGCTCATCAGTTGCTGGTGAAAACAATGCGCCACCAAAGTCTACTTCCTGCTCAGGATCGGTCTCTACTAGCTCGGTTTCCCCTGTGCTGGCGTCAAGCAGCTCTAGCTGAGTCAGATCGACGCCTTTGTTTGTTTTTAAGTAAACCTGTTGATTGTTTGGATGGAAGCGCAGTGGATCGCAGGTTTCTTCGAGGCTACAGGTATAAATGGGCGTTAGACTGCCGTTCTCTTCTACTTTAAGAATTTCTTTACCGTTTTCTGAAGACTGACGATAGGCTAGGCGAATATTGCCTTGAAGGTCGCTCGTCCAGCCTGCGACGGTGCCGTCGTTTTGAATGAGCAGTGTGCGATCGCCGGTTGTTAAGTCTAGGCGATAAACATCGTGTATCCGCGGGTCACGCTCATTGAGTCCGATGATGATTTGGTTTGGTGTTTCTTTGGGGACTGCGTATACAGCCGCTGTAATATTCTCTATTGGTGTGAGATCTCGCGTGGCTGTGCCCGCTTCTCCAACAGTTTCTGGTTCGACTGCGTAGAGGCGAAAGTTTTCGTTGCCGCCTGTGTCTTGTCCATAGAGAATGTAGCGGCCATCGGCGCTCCAAAAGTAAAACATAATTGGGCTTTCGGCATCCGCTGTTACCGGACGGGCTGCTTCCATTGGCTCATCAATGCCCTTTACCCAAACGTTGACAATGCCATTTAAGGGTTTTTGAAAGGCGATAAAGTCACCGTTTGGAGAGAGCTGCGCGCCTGAAATTTCTGGATCAGAAAAGAACAACTCTCGCTCAATTAACGGTGGCAGGCTAGACGTCTCAGCCGACTGCTCAGCCGTCTCTTCGGCAGTTGCTACTGTTGGTGATAGCACCAGCAGCGGATTGCGAACAGGTCGTGAGATGCTGATGCTAGCGGAGACGAGCATCAGACCGACGCCTAAATACAATGGTTTCATTACTCAACTTTTACCTGAAAAACGGCTTAGCTTATGGTGTGGAGTTTAGTGAGTTTATCGGGCTCTTTCTATATCCAAGCGTCACCTATTCTCATGACCTTTGTCATGACGTTAGTTTTTATCAAAGATTTGAATATTTTCTGAGGTTTTGAATATCTTCTGAGGTGACGCTTGCTAAGCGACTGCTATCACCGCTAAAAGCGACGCTATGAGCAAGGACTGGCGAGTTAGTGACTGTTCTTTCGTCCCAGTCTATTAGCCGAGTACCTGCTACATCGACCCGCTTTACTTTAGATATTGAGTGGATTTTCAATGAAACGTATAGACGCTATGAACAGTATTTCTGAAGAGGCAGCCTGGAAAGCAAACCGTTCTAATATCTTGACATATTTGGCGAGCGCTATGCGGAAAGCACGCGCTGGCTATTACTGTTTTACGATGTCTTTTTAGTGAGAAAAGATCTGATGTAATGTAGGAACAACTCTAATTTTAGCTGGCTGTCTCTTTAGCCTTCTCTTATGACTGATATTCGTTCTCCTAATGACATTAAAACGGTTGCTGCGCTGGTTGAAGCCTATGCGAAAGGGCAGCGTAATTTTTCAACCGTTAGCCTGAGCGCAACTGACCTTAGCGGTATTGATTTAAAGGGCGCAGATCTTAGCTACGCGGACCTTAGCGATGCAGACTTAAGCAAAGCAAACCTCAGAGGCGCGGATCTTAGCTATGCTCGACTGTGCGATTCGCAGCTGAGTGAGGCAGATTTACGAGGCGCAATGCTGATTGGTACTGACCTGCGAGGGACTGATCTTAAGAATACTTTGCTACAAGAGGCTGATTACGATCCGAAAGAAACTCATTTCCCGACAGGGTTCGATTTAGCAGCCGCTAATATGCGCGCCGACCGATAGAGGCTGACTGGTCAGGTCAATGTTTGGTGGGCAAGCGCTTTAAGGGTTTGGTGCTAGAAGCCCAAACATAGCACCTACTGGATCTTTTAGAATGGCTTTTTTAGTTCCGCTGCCGGGGCTGAAGATGTCTTCTTTACATACGCTTGCGCCTAGCTGCTTAGCGGTGACGATGGCTGTATCGATATCGCTGGTTGCAAGATAGGGTATCCAGGCCGCAAATCCTACTGCGCCGAAAAATTGGTTCGTAATCTGGATATGGTTAGTGCTATCAGTACGTTTCAAGACGGCATCGCCACCGGTCTGAGTCATGTCGTTTTTCTGGAATCTCCACCCGAATAGACCGCAATAGAGCAGCGTTGTTGATTCAACGTCGTCAGTGATGAGTTCGTCCCAGAGGAAAGTCCCGCTGGGTGCAGGAAATGTGTGTGTAGGACAGGTCGGACAGATGAGTGCACCCTGCGGATCTTGAATTAACGAGCTGCGTCCAACTCCTGGTGTATCAAAAGGTTCCCGCAGAATTCTTAGCCCAAGACTTTTTGCCTTTGCTGTTACAGCGTCAGTATTTTGAACCATCACATAGGCCGTCCAGCGAGAACGATAAGCTGGCTCAAAATCAACAAATCCTCCATGTGCCTCACCATTAATAAAAATCAACGGATATTCAGCTTCACCAGGTTTCCAGACAAAGTCAGAAGCATGTTCGATCTGATAGTTCCAATTTAGCAAGCCTGCATAGAAATGTTTTGCCTGAGCAACATTTTGTGTTAAGAGATCGTGCCATATAATATGACCAACCTTAGCTTTGGTAGGCATATTCTCTCTCTCCATTGTTTTTAGACTTGTGTTTTTAGACTTGTTTTTGGACAAAGCCCGTCTAGTTTCTCATGTTGAAAAAACATAGGCAGAAGGAGCTTACTTATTATAATAAATAGTCTTCACT
>CALDSK010000286.1 GCA_937911865.1 uncultured Synechococcus sp. | reverse complement strand
AGAAATATTCATTGATGACTGCGGCTCTGCGTCCGTTGGAAAGTGTGTAGTAACCTCTCTGGGCTAAGGCACGGGCATCGTTGTAATTGAGGGTTAATTGCTCATTGCCAAAAGGCATTTCAACCGTGCCGAGAGAGTCGGTTTTGGTGCCTTTAATTTGGACGTATCCATCGTCTTTAAAGTCGTCACCCGTGACTTCTAGATCAATGGCTGCAGACGGCGTAAAGGTCAGTGGAGTGCCAGGGGCAAGATCTGCTTGAGTTAACCATTCGCTGGGTGGAATATCAATGTTGTCAAATCTCGATTCATTGTTTTTGAGTTCGAGATCAATCCAGGTGAAGCCCTTGTTTTTTAACGCGGGTACGCCTTGCCCAACACGATTTTTTTCGGCTGCGAGCGCCACTTTAAAGCCATCAACAGTCATGTTGTTGAAGACCATATCCTGAGTGTTTTGCTGCAAGTTGAGCCCTTTGTTGACCCAGAAACGAGCATTTTGGCTGCCTACAAAATCAAAGTCGTTCAGGGTGTAGTGAGAGGTATATTGCAGATGGCTGCCTTGCTCTACCTCCCAGCCTTTGAAGCCGTCGAGCACAGTCCGCAAATCGTTGTTCTGCTGCGGGAAGTTTTTAACCACGTGTAGACCGACGCTAGAAGCAAGCACCTCGTTATCTTTGAAGCCCTGAATGGGTGCGTGATCAACGCCGACTTTACCAGTCTCATCGGTGTTTCTAGCTGCGTCTGGAAAAGGCAGATCCGCAGTATCCGGTTTGATCAGTTTGGAGCCGCGATGCATGTAAAACATGCCAGCATTGCGGCTGCCTGCGGCAACGTTACCTTCGTTTTCAAACAGACGACCGGCAAACCAAAAGCCGATGCCTGACTTGGCGAAGTCGTGGGTGCCGACACCTTGTTTTTCGTTGTGGCCGTAGATGCCGCCAGTTTTGATTGAAATGTTGTTGCGAAATGCACCGGTTTCATTACCGCTTTCGGTAACAAACGCGCCGCCATCTACATCGTAGGCAAAGTTGTTTTGAACAATAGCGCTACTGTCGTGGACGGTAAACCCCCAGCCGGGGGAGCCATCGACAACATTACCCACAAGAATTGCAGGATCGCCTTCGGTGCCGGTTCTGTGAATATGGGCTGCATAGCGACCGTTGGCATTTTTGCGTCCGTTGAGGTTGCTGTCGATAGGACTTCTCTTGCTGGTACGGCCTAGATCCTTGAACTCGACATAGCGAATGTCGATATCGTCAGAGTGCATGAACATTGTGTGACCGCGCTGCCCGAGAGGCGTGCTTTCTCCGTTCTCGCTGGCGATAACAACATTGCGGCTTTGGTTGGCGACGTAGGCTTTGAGATCGCCTCGGGGCGTGCTGTGATCGTATTTGAGGCTATCTTCGAGGGTGACGCTTTTGCCGTTGATGGCTTGGATGGTGACTTCTTCATCTTCTAGGGTGGATTCCCACTGAGCGTCGTCCTGGGCGCTGATATAGCGAGTGCCTGTAAGAACGATTTTGTCGCCAACCTGCCAGTTGACGGGTGCAGATTCGAGCGTGAGGGTGCGATCGCCCGCCATTGGATCTGTCGCTACTTTCAGGTGAGACGTCTTTGCCTGCCCGTGAATTTCTACATCGCCATGAGAAATCAAACCTCGACTGAGCTGATTGGGATCCCAGTTCAGATCGATCGGACCATTGTCAGCAATAATAATCTCGGTTTTTACTCCAGATCGAACAGGGTCGGCCTTTGTGCCGATTTCCAACTTTCCTTCGGGTGAAACCACAAAGGTATCAATCACCATTTTGGTGCTTTTATTGCTCGCAAAAGCGAGTTTGCCGTCTACGTCTAGCGTAAAGATTCGAGCATCGCTGCTGCCGTCGTATCGAACAGAAATGCCTTCTTTAATCAAAACCTTGGCATTGTCACCCGGCACTTTGCCGCCCTGCCAGGTGTTAGGGTCAAACCAAGAGCCGTTTTGTTTGGCGACGTGAGTCGGTGCGCTAGAAACTAATTTGGTGACATCGGAATGCTCTTGCTGCATCGCAGCACTGCCAGACTGGGAAGAAGATTGCATAGTCTTGAAAACCTGAAAACGAGGAAAAAGAAACTGCGGAAACGATTTTCAGGTAGATTTCTTTATTTCTATTTCATACAGTCTTCTTTTCTGCTTTATAGTGCGCTGTCCGGATTTATACGCACGTGTTCAGGCTTCTACACAGCAGAGGCTAATTAGCTAGCTTTTGACGCCAGGTGGTCACAGCAGTTTGTAGATGATCGGGCAGCCAGCCATCATATTGTTCATATACAGGTAATCTAGGCTGCACAGTCATAGCATGCGTTTTCAATAGTTTGACCATTTGTGCGTGGGGGCGATGGCTGTAGTCAGGATTGGCTTCGTCAATTGGGCCGATACCACCGAGGTCGGTCGCCCCAAGATTTAGGCAGTTGATCAGCGCAGCTTCTGAGCGAATCAGATTGGGTGGAATTTGAAGGGTGATGTCATCGGGGAGTCTCTCTTTGGCAGTTTTGATAGCATCGGCTAGGTAGCTGCCATAGCAGGGTGGGCGTTTTTGCGCCTGGCGAGTGCCTGGCTGGTGGGGCTGCAAGATGACCTCTTGAATGTGGCCGTGCTTGGTATGTGATTGAGCGATCGCATCCAAACTCACCGTCCAATCTGCTTTTTTTTCTCCTAATCCCAACAGCAGCCCCGTTGTGAATGGAATCCTCAGCTGCCCGGCGAACTCCAGCTGCTGCAAGCGCATACTAGGATTCTTGCTGGGTGCGTGGGCATGTACTGTTTTTAGTAGCTCTGGTGCTAGCTGCTCTACCATCAGACCCATCGAAACGTTGACATTGCGCATCCGTGCCATTTCTTTGTAGCTTAGCGGCCCGGCATTGGTGTGTGGCAAGAAGCCCATCTCTAGCGCTAGTTCACACAGGTCATAAATTCTTTGAAACCAAGCGGAGCGGCGAGAGCTCTGTGGATGCACCTCGCCGCTGAGAATCAAAATCTCAATTACATTTTGCGATTGTAGCTGCTGCAATTTTGATCGGGCGCCCTCCAAGCTCAGCCACCCGTCTTGACCTGGATCTACTCGAAAATTGCAGTACGTGCAGCGGTTGAAGCATTCGTATGTAGGGACTAGGGTATAGGCCGGGCTGTAGGTGATGATTTTGTCCATACCTACAATCGTAAACCGAATAATTGGACCGCGTGATTGCGAGTGCCCCGGCTATGCTGGACACTCACGGGCCTGATGATAGAAAAGGTACCAGTCAGCCTCAATCGGTCTGAGCATCCAGATTTCACAGCTGCTGTTGCCGCTGACTTGACTGGTCGGTCGGTACCGACCTGAGAAGCGATCTAAAGGGTCTGGGGATACGCCTGAGATGGGCAGCGGTGAGCTTGAGCCATCAAACAAACCGCCAGGCGCATATACAAGTCCTTTCTCTTCTAGGATAGAAGCCTTCCAGCTCACCCAGCCGCCGGTCCACTGGCTGGCCTTTTCTTCTACCCAGCCAGTGCCTTTTCGGTTCTGGGCAGTCACGAGTAAATAAAGGTTTTCTTTTTTTGCGAGATGCAGTACGGGGTAGGCCCCTTCTGCGGGGGGTGCGGCAATAGAACAACCTTCAAACCCTTCGAGTGAACCCAGCGCAATGAGGTTGTCAGTCTCTTGGTAGCGATCGCTCAGACTGTATGTTCTTTCCTCCTGCTGACAGGCTTCAATTTGTTCTAGCATTTGAGCCTGTTCACGCTGCCATTGATCGATCAGCACTTCATCTGATGGCAAGGCCGTTTGGCCACCGCTACAACCAGCTATGAGCAGCACTGTAGAGATCAGTGTTGCGATCGCGCCGCCTCGAACCGATTTCTCTCGAACTGATTTCTGTTTGTGCTTCCTATTTGACGTGTGCATTACCTTTAGAGTGACTTCAATCAGTTGTTAGCGTTACTTCAATCAGTTGTTAGCCAATTCGGCCAGTGGCTCATAAAGCAGTGTTGTAAGATAGCTCTGGCATATTTACCTACTTACTTACAAAACGAGGGTCGATCCGTTGAAAACTACTGTCATTATCGTTCGTCACGGGCAAAGCACCTCTAATGTAAGCCGTGTGATTCAAGGTCATCATGACGCAGCCGTGCTGACAGAGCTAGGCGAGGCGCAGGCGAAGAAAGTGGGTAAGACGTTAGACGGGCTATCAGTGGACGCGGTGTATGCAAGTCCGCTAAAGCGCGCTCGCCGGACCTGTGAACTGATTGTTGAAACCATGCGGGAAGCGGGGAGACGGTTGCCCGAGGTTCAGTTTACTGACCAGATAAAAGAGATTAATCTGCCGCTGTGGGAGTCTAAGTCGTTTGACCAGGTAGAGGCTGAATACCCAGAAATGTATAAGGCCTGGCGGCACGAGCCAAATGAGTTTAAGATGCCACTCCCGAATGAAGATGGCACGACAAGCGATTTTTACCCAGCGCGTGAGATTTGGCAGCGCGCTACGCAGTTTTGGCAGACGCTTCTGGAAAAACACGCAGGACAGACTGTTTTGCTGGTAGGTCACAGTGCTATTAACCGGGCCTTGGTAGGCTCTGCGATTGGGCTAGGACCAGAAAGCCTGAACAGTATGGGACAAGATAACTGCGCCATCAACGTGCTGAACTTTATGGGCGGCTGGGAGGACGGCGTGCAGCTAGAGTCGCTGAATTTGACTAGCCATATGGGCGAGGCGATTCCGAAGCGGCGATCGCGCTTCAAAGGCCCTCGCCTGCTCTTAGTGCGTCACGGCGAAACCGATTGGAACCGGGATGGTCGCTTTCAGGGCCAGATCGATATTCCCTTGAATGAGAACGGTCATCGGCAAGCCGCACGGGCGGGTGACTTTCTGAAAGTTGTGAAGATTGACGCGGCTGTCAGCTCTTCAATGAAGCGTCCCAAAGAGACGGCTGAAGGAATTTTGAAGCATCACCCAGGTGTCACCTTAGAAACGACAGAGGACCTGTGGGAAATCAGCCACGGTGAGTGGGAAGGCAAGCTGGAGACAGAAATTAATGCGGGCTACCCGGGGCTGCTAGCTGAGTGGCAAAGCAAACCAGAAACGGTGCAGATGCCGGGCGGTGAAAACCTGAATGACGTATGGCGTAGGGCTAAAAAAGGCTGGAGTGACATCGTTGCAAACTATAGCCAGCGTGAAGATGAGGCCCCACAGACGGTGATGGTGGTAGCTCACGATGCGATTAATAAAGCCATTTTGTGTCAGGTGTTTGGCTTGGGCCCTGAGAAGTTCTGGCAGTTTAAGCAGGTTAATGGCGCGGTGAGCGTGATTGACTATCACGGTGGGCCAGAAAGCCTGCCGGTGCTGAGCGCGGCCAATATTACGACGCATCTGTCAGGCAGCATTTTTGATAAAACGGCAGCGGGTGCGCTCTAAGTTGCTGATATGGCAATTGCTGAGATGGCATCGGAAAGGAGAGCCGCATGGCTGAACTGATTAAACAGGCATATCTTTTGACGGCTTCAGCTGAAGTTGTGGGGGCCGCAGGCACCGGAGATGTGCTGATTGATAATGGCAAGATTGCTGCCATTGCGCCTTCTTTGACCGATATGCCTGACAACATCGAAGTGATTGACGGACGCGGTCAATTTCTAGGTCCTGGCCTGATCGACTTGTACAGTCAGAGCGGTGAGCCTGGAAACGAATCAAGAGAGACCCGTGAGAGTTTGCGCCAGTCGGCTTCAGCGGGAGGGTTTACAAGTGTAGGGCTATTGCCAAACGCGCAGGTTGTGACCGATAGCGTGGAGGCGATCGCAGCTATAGAAACAGGCAATAGGCTGAGCGCCACGCAAACCCAGCTTCTGCCCTGGGCCGCGATGACGCTAGGCGCCCAGGGAGCGCAGCTGACTGAACTGGTTGAACTCGTAGATGCGGGCGCACTGGGCTTTACCGATGGCCTACCGCTAAACAATAAAGTGCTCCTCCGACGACTGCTAGAGTACGCTCAGCCCCTACAAAAGCCGCTGGCCTTTTGGCCCTGCGAACGCCAGATTGCGGGGGACGGCATCGCTAGAGAAGGGGCAAATGCGCTGCGGTTGGGGTTGGCAGGGGTGAGTGCGATCGCTGAAACGACAGCGCTAGCAACCCTGCTGGAATACATCGTTGAAGTGCCCGTGCCTATCCATATCATGCGGGTCTCTACCGCGCGTAGCGTTGAACTATTGCGTCAGGCCAAGTCTCGAAACTTACCGGTCAGCGCCAGCGTCACCTGGCATCATTTGCTATTCGATACCAAAGACTTGGAGCAGTACAACCCAAATTTGCGACACGATCCGCCGCTGGGGAATCCTACGGACCGGCAGGCCCTAATTGAAGGTGTGGTGGATGGGGTGATTGATGCGATCGCCATTGACCACAGTCCTTACACCTACGAAGAAAAAACAGTTGCCTTCGACGCTGCGCCTCCAGGGGCCATTGGCCTAGAGCTAGCGCTTCCTCTTCTGTGGCAAGCATTTGTCGCAAAGGCTGAAAATCAAACCGGTAATCAACATATTCCTGTGCCTGGTACTCAGTGGCGTCCGAGCCAGCTATGGCAAGCCCTAAGTACAAAGCCCGCTCAATGCTTGGGGCTAACGCCTGGAAAACTGGAAGTGGGTGCTGCGGCTGAGCTTACGCTGTTCGATCCGCGTTTCCATTGGGAAGTGACCACCGAGACCCTACAGTCACTGGCCTTCAACACACCGTGGGCCAACCAGAAGATTCAAGGAAAAGTCAGCCGGGTTTGGAGCCAATCAACCGTCAGTTCTAACTGACGCGCTAATCTAATCCGCCAATTCGGCTCGGTGGCCAGAATCGAGCTGTCGCCTTACCAATGATGGTGTCTCCAGATAAAAAGCCCCAGACGTGACCATCAGAGCTGCCATTGCGGTTGTCACCTAGCACCAGATAGTGATTGTCTGGCACGACATTGGGTCCCCAGGTGTAGAGCGGTGGCGCTTTTATGTAGTTTTCTTTGAGTACGCTGCCATCAACAAATACCTGGCCGTCGCGCACTTCTATCTCTTCGCCAGGCATACCGATGATTCGCTTGACATAGTCATCTTTCGTCTTAGAATTGGCGGCATCTAGCGCTTCTTGTGGTGCTTGGAAAACGATAATGTCGCCGCGCTGCGGATCTTGGAACAGATAGCTGACCTTCTCGACCACAAGACGATCGTTGATTTCAACCGTGGGCTGCATAGAACCGGTTGGGACCACCCGCGCTTCGGCTACAAAAGTGCGGATGCCAAATGCCATCACCATACTGAGTCCTAAGGTCTGTAGGGTCTCGACCCAAATGTTTGGGGGTTGGCGGTCTTGCTTTCTAATCATGGGAGACGATTTCACGGAAAAAAAGTTAGGCCAAAACAAGCAGGCCAGCTACAGCGTAGCTTTGACCTATAGTTTTCCCAGTGAAACCTTATGCCAGTTAATCTGTTGTCGCCGGTTATAATCAGCGCCTTAATCGCCCTAGTCCAAGCCACCAATGCGCTGTAGGGGCCAGAATCGAACGACCGCGCGGCCAATAATACTTTCTCGTTCTAAAAAGCCCCAAACGTGACCGTCGGAGCTGCTGTTGCGATTGTCACCCAAGACCAGATACTCACCTTCTGGAACGGTCTCGGGACCCCAGGTGTATACCGGCGGAGACTGGATATAGTTTTCTTCAAGCGCCGTGCCGTTGACAAATACCTTGCCGTCTTTTACTTCGATGCTTTCGCCTGGCAGGCCAATGACGCGCTTGATGTAAGCGTCATTGGTCGTGGAATTAGCCGCATCTAACGCCTTTTGTGGTGCTCTAAAAACAATGATGTCACCGCGATCGGGCGGATTGAAGTGGTAGCTGATTTTTTCGATAACCAGCCGGTCGTCAATTTTTAGGGTCGGCAGCATGGACTCAGACGGAATGAACCGTGCTTCAGCGACAAACTGACGAATACCAAATGCTAAGAAAATGCTGAGGACGACAGTTTGCAGTCCTTCGACCAGCGGATTTTGTTGCTTCGGGTTTTGTTGCTTTTCAGACACGGCTTCTATAATTTCGAGTGAGTCAGATTCGAGTAGGTCAATGGGTTCAACGAGTTCAACAGCAGAGCGGCAGAGGTGAGATCAAATAAGCGAGCCAAACGGATAAAATCCATCACGAGAAATCATTCGTGCCCGCTTTTGATTGAATCATTAAATAAAGTTCTCGGGGGGTTTCGTAACGCAGTTTAGTAACATAGCACTGCCAACGCATCAATCATAATAAGTTTAGAGCCTTGCTGGCACCCGCTGAAAATACTGACTCATGACCCAGCTGCCTATTGCCTCGCCCGTCATAATCCAGAATGCTCAAGTGCTGCTGCCCTCAGGCGATATTTTGCCTCGTGAGGTAACCGTTGCGGCTGGTAAAATTACGGCTGTCGGTACCCAGCTGGAAGTCTCTGAAACCACCCGAGTCATTGACGCTCAGGGGCTAACTCTGCTGCCGGGTGTGATTGATCCGCAGGTGCACTTTCAGACGGCTTACCCAGCAGACACAGAGGACACAGAAGACCTGTTGAGCGCGACCTCTGCCTGTGTTCGAGGCGGTGTGACGTCTTTTGTGGCCGCGCCTGATGCGTTGCCGCCAACGACCACACAGGCTGTTTTGACCGATAAGCTAGCGCTTTCAGCCGCGCAGAGCCTGGTTAACTATGGCTTTTTTATGGGGGCTACCAGGGAAAATCTAGAGGTCTTACACACCGCTGGTCCTGCTTGTGGTGTTCAGCTCTTTATGGGCTCGGCTGAGGCTTCGCTCTTGGTTGATACTGCTGAAGTGATTGAACCGATCTTTGCTGCGGGCAGTCGCCTGCTTGCAGTCCATGCCGAGAACCAGGCGCGCATTCTAGAACGTCGCGCTCAATTTGCAGCTGAGCGTGACCCGGCTACCCACACCAAAGTGCAAGATCATGAGACTGCCTTTAGCGCGACTAAGCGGGCGCTGGGCCTGTCGAAGCAGTATCAGCGCCGTTTGCACATTTTGCATCTATCTACCGCAGAGGAAGCTGAACTGCTGCGGCGTGATAAGCCTAGCTGGGTCACCGTGAGCGTGACGCCTCAGCATTTGCTACTAGATGTCAGTGCTTACGAGACGCTGGGCACGCTGGCGCAGATGGACCCCTCGTTAAAGTATCAGCGCGATCGCGAGATGCTGTGGCAGGCGCTGCTAGACGGTGTCATTGACTGTATCGCCACAGCCCACACGCCCCATACCCTAGAAGAAAAAGCCAAGGGCTATCCAGACGCGCCTTCAGGGATGCCTGGCGTAGAAACATCGCTGCCCTTAATGCTGACCCAAACGAAAGAAGAGCGCTGTACGGTCGCCCAAGTCTCTCACTGGATGTCAACGGCGGTGGCCCAAGCCTACAGCATTCCAAACAAGGGGTTGATTGAACCTGGGTTTGACGCTGATCTGGTGCTGGTCGATCTCTCGACCTATCGCCCGGTTCTTCGCAAAGAGCTACAGACCCAGTGCGGCTGGAGTCCTTTTGAAGGGTGGAATCTCACTGGCTGGCCCGTAATGACGCTAGTCGGTGGGCAGGTGGCCTATGACCGGGGCTACATTAATACTGGCATAAGCGGTCAGGCCCTACAGTTTGGCTAAATTTACTGGATAACCTTTGTTATGTCGAATCCCTTTCGTTCTCTCAAGTATCTTCCCTGGCGCATTCTTTTACAGAGTGCTGCGGTGACGATTGCGATCGCGACTATCCTTGACTACCTGATTCTACAAAGCGTGATACTAATTGCCGCTAATTCGACGATATCCTTTCCTCGGTCGCTGCTGGTCTATCTTCAGTTCCTTGCTCCGTTTGCCGCGTCCTACGGTATCGGCGCACTCGGCCTGTTCATCACCGCTCGCTTTTTTCGCGAGGTGTTGCTCAGCGCCAATACCATCTGGGCGCTGATTGGCTGCCTCATCTTGATGTATTGGATCAGTACGCTACTGCCAGTGCCTCACCTGTTGATGTTTGCTGAGACCTTTAACATCGTTATGATTGCTTTGGGGGCGTTCTTTTCGGGTAAGCGATACTGGCGCTATTAAAGATGTCAATAAACGTGGGCTCTTCTGAAAAAAAGTCGTGAGGAAGCGCCTTCAAGCGACAGGCACTCAATAAACAGGCGCAGAAGCTTGCGTCTTCAGGAAAGCTGCTCTGCACGCATTGAGAGCTGCTCTACACGCATTGGAGATTTGATGAGAACACAAGACTGACTTCACATTTCAAAAACAGCGATAAGTGAGCCATAAGTAAGCTATTCCTAGCCCTTAACGTAGCCTTTTGCCTTGTGTAATAGAGATAAGCGAGCAACGAACCAACGTTCTACCGCTCGCACACACAACGCTTTTAGGTTACTTCTATGAAACGCTTCATCCTTTCCGCTTTTTCCGTATTGCTTGCAACCGCCGCTGTGGCTCCCATAGCTCAAGCCTCAACAAAAGTTGACGCTAACTTCAATATTCAGACCCTGCGCCTCAGCGAATTCGACGTTCGCAACAAATCTGAGGAAGCGTCCCAACAGCCTTATGACTACCCAGAGGCTTCTACTCAGCCCTCAGCACAGACTGTCTCTGTAGAGGACTCTAGCGCGCCAACAGCTGAGTCCACTGAATGGGAGCGCTCAGCAACATGGGAGACTCCGACAATGCAAGAAGCAGAAGCTTCCTCAGCTCTTTCACTGATAGAACAGCGTCATCAATCATTAGACCGCAGCTAGTTATCGGTCACGTTGACACTGTTGTTTCATAGCTGTGAAGCAACAGCTGTGAAACAACAGCTGTGAAACAACAGCTAACAACCAAGGCTCTACCAGTGATTTAGCGATCGCAAGATAACGCAACCGAGGTTTCTTTTTGCTCGGTTGCGACTGTTCCCCATTTCTTTTATCTCACCGACAGGGGGTCCAGCTATGCGATCTTGATGTTAGCGATCTCGTGCTGGCATAGCGAGCCCTCACCCTAAATCAGAAGCAAAGTCTCTCTCTTGAAGGAGAAGGCGACAGCGAAGTGAGAATTCAACCATGATGGCAAACAAATCAACCCCAAAAAGGCACCTTCCCTTTTCTTCGATATTTCAAAAAGAGACTAATCTCCCTCTTATTTTAGGTCATCGAGGTGTTCCTGAAGAGCATCAAGAGAACACAATGGCGGGCTTCAAGCGAGCGATCGCACTGGGCATTGATGGCGTTGAACTCGATGTATTTCTCACCAAAGATGACAAACTAATAGTCTTCCATGACCTAGATACCGCGCGGCTAACAGGTGTTCCTGGTGTGATCACCGAAATGACCTGGGCAGAAATCCAACAGCTCACTATCAAGCGTGTGATTAATGTCGGCGACAGAGTCATTGACTATGGCCGGGAGGAAAAAATTTCACTGTTAGAAGACGTCCTCGAAGAGACCCGAGGAAAGCTGCTGGTAAATATTGAAATCAAGGCCTATGGGCTCGACTTTAGCCAGCGCCATACGGGCACAGCAGTAGCCAAGTTGATTCGACGGATGGGCCTTGAGTCTGACGTATTTGTAACGTCATTCAACTTTTGGCCGCTAATTTGGCTAGAAAGAACGCATCCTGACATTGAATCAGGATTTACCTATGCGCCGGGAGTCATTAAAAATGGCGCATTGCAGTGGCTGATGGAGTCTAGTCTTGTGGGGCAATTGGTGGGTTCTACATTGACGAATATGAGCCTCACTATGTTTGATGACGACACCATAGAGAAGGTGCACAGCCGCGGACTGGCAATAGGGGCTTGGACTATTTTTTCGCAAGATTCTAAATGGCTAGGAGATGCGATCGCACCTGAACAAGAGCTAAATTACATTCACTCGCTCACATCTCGTGGCATTGATTACTTTATTACGGACGATCCAGTGCGGTTACGACACGTGCTGAACTCGCAGCCGTCTTCTATAAGAATGCTGGTATGACACAGCGATATTTTTTGCAACACAACCCCCTTTGCCAGCTTCACCAAAAGCTCGGAAGGTCCTGAACGGGACGTTGGAAAATGACGTTAGAACAGGTTATAGCGCAAAGAAAAGTAGAGACCGCTGTCTTGCAAACTGTCGCTAGCGCTGTCGATATCGACCAGTGGAATTCCCCAGTCCAGGCGAGCGGAAAGATTGTCGTTTTGCTCCCACAGCAGGCCAAAGCCAGTGCCGACTAAAACATTGTTGTCGGACTGTGAACCATCGAAGTTCCAGGCTGTGCCTGCATCTAGAAAGGGCGTGATTTGCACAATGCTTTCTTCTGCAAATCGAATAATTGGAAAGCGGGCCTCGGCTGAAATTAGGACGCCATTATCTCTTAGCAGTGCGTCTTGTCGATAGCCTCTAACCGTTTGCTGTCCGCCCAGACCAAACTGTTCAGAAGAGAGTAAACTATCGGCGGCTAGCTGAAGGTCACTGCGCAAAAAGAACAGTGAATCTTCACCGAGTAAGCGGACCCACTGACCCTGCCCGCGCCAAGAGAAAAACTGACTGTCGGGTGCGCTTTCAGGATTATCGACCGCGTCCTCTCTGCGAGAGGCGTTGAGAATATCTAACCCCAGGTTGAACTGCGATCTGGCTGCAAAGACTTGCTGCTGCGATCGCCTCGTCCAAGCCTGAGAAAATTGCAGCGCACTGACTCTGGTTTCACCGTTACTGTCTGCCCCTGGAGAGAGTGGAAACGCACCAATATCATCAATCCCTAGCCGGGTCTGACTTTCTTTGTGCGAGAGGGCAAGTCCGAGGACTAGTTCTTCAGTAGGGGTTTCAATCAGTGGATGATCGACGCCGACTGCGTACTGAAAGGTGTCAGAACTAATTTCGAGTACATCAAACGGTTCACCAATGACCCTACTTTCGGCAATGTTGCCCTCGAATCGAACTGTTGTATTGTACGGACTGACCGGAATGATATAGTCAACGTCTAGTGCGTTGCTGCCATCGGTATTGGCATAAGAGACTTGAATGCGATCGCCAATGCCGAACAAATTACCTTCGCTTAAATCTATCTGACGGCTCAAACTGCCAATATTGGGCGAGCGGCTGTTATCCAAGGTCGCGGTGACATCAAATGAATCTGCTTCTGTGACCTCTACGCGTAAAATGCTTGTTCCAGGCCTGACCCCTGCTTGCAAATCAGCAGACACCGTTTCAATCAATGGATCAATTTGTAACCGTTGCAACCCTGCTAGTAGCTCATCCGCATTGATCGGTGGCTGCGCAGCTAACCCCAAGCGGCTGCGAATGTAATCAGGGTTTAGTCGCCGGGTCCCAACAATTTCAATTTCTTCAATCACGCCTTCGAGCACTTGAACCGTGACGATGCCCGCCTCAAGCGTCTGAGGCGGAATAAACGCGCCCGAGGTCAAAAAACCAGAGTCCACATAGCGTTGAGTGACAGCCGAACGCAACTCCAACAGTTCATTAAAAGTGATTGGCCGACCGATATAGTTGGCAAATACATCGGCAAAATCTTCTGTCGTAAAGACCGTGCTGCCTTCTAGCTCAATTCCACTGAGTACAAAGGTTTCGTCAGGTCCACTCGTGATGCCATCTGGTGTACTCGATCCGTCAGGTTCGCCTAACAGTTCATCGATTGGGGGTAGCTGGGGGGGTATTGGCTGAGTTGGCAGCTGTTCGTCAGGGTCCTCCAACCCGGGTGTGACATCGGCAGGGGGCACTGGTTCCGAAGGAATTCTAGAAGGCGGCAGCTGTGGCGGCAAATTGACCTGCGCCATAATCTGGGCAGATTCATCATTTTGACCACTTGTAAAACTAGAATCCAAGATAGAAGCACTCATCGCAGGGGCAGTAAATACTGCTGCTGCCGCACTCAGCATAGATAGGTTAAACCATAAAAAACGAGACGATATCATAGCGCAGGCTGCTAAAGAGAGCTTCACCCTAATACTGTTCCCGAATCATCAACTTTTGTCCAACTGTGATTCTGCGGTGAGAGTCTACTGTGATTCTGTAGTGACGCCTGTGATGACGTCTATAGATAGCCCTGAAGTGATGTCTAGAATGTTCCTAACATAGCCTAGTTACTCTCATCGGGCGACTAAAATAGCCCGCATCCCGACGGATTGAGCCCCGGCGTAATCCTCTGCTTCACTATCCCCTATGTGCCAGGCCTCTTGAGCTGCGCAGTTATGTTTGGCGAGAGCCGCTTCAAAGATAGCGGCGGCAGGTTTGGCTGCCCCCACTTCAGAAGATAGGGTAATCGATTGAAAATAGCCTGCTAGCCCTAAAACGCTCAGTACTCGGTGCAAGCGAGAGTCAAAGTTGGAAATTACCCCCAGGGGAATACCCATAGATTGCCACCGTGCCAGCGACGTGAGCGTATCGGGATAGACCTTCCAGGGCGCGCTGGTTTCAAAGTAGCCATACAATCCGGCGTAGAAGGTATCGAAGTCTTCAAACTTACTCAAAGCGCCGACGCGCTCAAATGTTTCAGATACAATAGCTTTCCACCAGCGATACTCCAGCTCTGGAATAGCCGCTGGCTCCGCACCGGGAAAGGCCAGTCGCTCAGACGCGGCAAAGCTCTGAAAAAATGCCCGGTTAACTGCCTGGGGGTCGGTCTTAACCTGGGCTGTGCGAGCCAGACTGCTGTAGATTTCGCCCACGCTGCCTTTTACACCGAAGAGCGTGCCGAAAGCGTCGAGGTAGATAACTTTGGGAAGAGTGATCGCAGCGGACGGCGGCATTATTTTTCTACAGATTTACTTTTCTACGGTTGTGAGCAGGTCTTGTAGAGGCTGGGTAATCCAGTTGATGCCAACTCGAATCTGGTGCTCTAGCGTAGGCATGCGATAGAGGTAAGTGAGCCGACGAGCAACATGGGCTAAGTTGCCATCTAGCTTGATACCAAGACCTGTGAGCGTGGCGTTGTCTGAGCCTAGTGTCATCATCTCACCCAAGTGCTGATAACGGAAAGGCAATAGCGGCCGATTGGTCAGGCTTGCCCAGATATTCCAGGCTGCGTAGTCGGCCTGTTGCAGGGCGCTTTGAGCGGTGGTCGGCACTGACTGGCCGTTGGCATCTACGCCGTCAGCCAGATCGCCTAAGGCAAAAATCATGGGATGATCGCTCACCTGTAGCGTAGGGTCAATAGTGAACTGCCGGCGCTCGTTGCGGGGCAGATCGAGCGCGTCGAGCGCGGGGCTCACTTTGTTGCCAACGGTCCAGAGCACAATATCGACTGGCAACGTATCGACTTGGTCTTTGTAGCTAAGCGTCAGGGTATCGGCGCTGACTTCGGTGACGGTGGTTTCATAATCAATCCACACGTTTTTTTCACTGAGCGCTTTTTTCGCAGCTGCTTGATTAAAGTCGGGCGAGCTTTGCAAGATTTCAGGTGCACGTTCTACGATGCGCACGCGGCCTTTATCCCCTAACCTTTCTGCTACTTTGCAGGCAATTTCTACACCGCTGTAGCCGCCGCCTACAACAGCCACTCTAATTTTTTCTGGGTTGCTGTCTTCGAGCGATCGCAATTTCTCTTTCAGCCGATACGCATCTTCTAATGAGCGAAACGGAATAGCATGTTCGGCCACGCCGGGTGCCATATCCATTGGCGTTTCACCCCCTAGCGCTAGCACAATGCGGTCGTATGAGAGCGTCGCGCCATCGGTGAGGGCAACCGTCTGCGCGTTCATATCAATACTGTCTACACCGCTCTGATGAAAGCGCACGCCAGTATTGGCCAAAAGTTCTTCGTACGGAGGTGCAATTTCCCAGGTTTGAAGTTCGCCTGTGACAATTTCGTAGAGCAAGGGGGCAAATAAGAAGCGATCACGCTGATCGACTAGCACAATATCGGGCTGCTCATCTTTCCAGTCAAGTTTACTAAGCGCTAAGGCTGTGTAAAGACCACCAAAGCCACCGCCGAGGATACAAATGGAATGAGACATAAGGGGAAATGAGCACAAAGTATAGAGAGGCACTGTCAGTAGTAGTGCGACTACTAGAATAGCGCTCTTGACGTAAGGGCTGCCTCTACCTTCCGCACAGGCAACGTTAGCATGTAGGTAATGACGTGGTGTTAGCAGAAGATGAGCTAGAGCGGTAGATATTGAACTTGGTTAAAAGTGTCTTCCAGGATGCTTGCCTTGGCAATAATCTCTAAATCTCTGACACAATTACCAATACCGATACCTTGAGGGTGAGCGTATATAACGCCTGGAAAGGCGACACCCTCTTTCTGCCTTTGATGGGCGAGTGATAGCAGATCATCATCCATAGAAAATAAGACTCTTTGAAGTTCAGTCGCTCGTGCTAACACCCGCTGATCAGGCATTCCTGCTTGTTTATCTTCTTGTACCGTAAGCACATCAATACTGCGGAGCCGCAAGCCAACTGTAATCTGACGAGGAACATTCTCGTCCATATAAAGAGCTACGCTCAAGAGATGACACCTCTCTCTCTTAGCTTTTGCGCAATGCGAGAGTTAGGGCCTTGACGTTGAAGCCTGTTGACTTTTTCAAGGCGCTGGCTTATATCGTTTTCGAATGCAGCTTGATGATCCCAGTAGTAGGCTAGCGCTGAGTAAATTTTGCCTAGGGCAATGTGAGGATACTGAAAGTGGAGTTCTTCTGGACTCCAGCCGTATGTTAGGTGCGAAGTAATCAGCTCCACGACCTTCATAGTGCTGCCTTCAATAACCGGGACTTGGTTGTCGTTGAGCTGAATATGCTTGTATTCGGTGGCTAAGTAGTTCATTAGGTGTCTCTAGGTACCTCCATCAGTCGAGTCGTTTTTTGCAGTCTTCTGTCAGTAATTGATTAACAGGTTACTCCCACTCATTGAGGTCTGGAGAATAAGGATTTTCAACGTAGGTATTTTGATAGGCTTCTTGATTGGGATAGCTCGCTTGCGATCGCCGCTGTCTTCCCTTGCTATCTTTCCACGCAGAACCCATGCCCTGAAAGATTCCACGTCCGACTAGGCCAATCCCGCGTCCAAGTACTTCGGTCAGAACGTAAACGACGCCGCTGCCGACTAAAGAAATCGCCTTGCGCAGGCGTGGAGAAAGCGCGTCTCTGGTTTCTAGGGCTAAGGTAACTACTAAGGGAATGCCTTTGAGCCGGTCTAGCTCTGCGCGGCGAGGGGCGTAGAGAGAGGTTTGAGCTATCCCGTTTGGGGCAAGTACGAAAATGTTGTATCGGCTCTCGAAAACAGCTTTTGGTTCGTTAATGAGCCGGTCTAGCCGGTAGCGCCAAGAGAGATCGTTACGGAATCGTTCTATCTCACGAGAAGACATGAGCCTGCTGGTGTAGAGGCTCTTTTTGATGGGCTCGCTATCAGCGATACGGTTTAGTAAAGGCTGAATGACAGCGTTAGCGACCTGGATAGTCAGGTTCTCAAGCAATCGTTCACTGTAGGCGATCGCCTGAGGTGTTGTCGCTATGTATGACTCACTTTCAATCATCATGGGCTCTTGAAAGAGCCAGTGGCCAAACAGTTCTGAGACTAGGGGAATGTTATCTAAAATCTGAGCTTGAACAACCGGCTTTTCTCTTTGTAAAAGGGTGACCACTTCTTCTTCTACATTGCCGATGCGAACGGTGTAGTACTTGCCAAAAAACTCTGTATTGACTGCGTCCCACAGATCTCGAATAACCTGCTGCGATCGCCCCCCAATTTGCCCAGGCTGTAGCTGTGACGCTCTTAAGTCCGACAGCAATTCTTCTAGCTGTCGTAACACCAAATACAACAGTTCTAGCTTCTTATCGGCCCGCAAGATATCAATCTCTAGAGGAGCCTCGCTGACGTTCTTTAGAGGGCGCTGAAGTTTGGCAAAAACACCTTCAAAAACCGCGTTCTGTACATCTCCAGGTAAGCCTTGTAGCGCACTAGAGCCGGTGCTGACGGGCAGGCCGGTTTCCATCGCCGCAAGGGCCGCGGCTGCGCCTGGTACTAGCGACTCTCTGTCTAGATAACGCGCTGCTGTTCTATCAGCGTAGCTGCCACCCCTGCTTCTTGCTAGCCGAATCCAGTCTGTACTAGGCGAATTCTGATATTGATTGCGGCTATTTTTTCCGCCTTGCCTACCACTAGATGGGCGCTCGTCAAACTTTGGGGTCCGCCACAGCGCAGCGGTTAACCATTTAGCGGCGGCGAGTTCTCTCTTTTTTCCGTCGAGGACGACGCGACCTAGCCAGGTGGTGGTTTGTTGCCTGGCAACTTCTACATCGACTAGGCTCTGATTGATCTGTTGGATGCCAGAGAGCCGCATACTGATGCGCATGGCGGTCAGCGGGCCAGGGATATTATTGGGTCGGGATAGGGCTGACCTGCGAGAGCGGGCAGTGGAATTCTGAGTCCGCGGCCAAGCTTCGTCGGTTTTGGCGGTTGTCGCGGTTGTACTCGAATCAGCTGCCGGGTTATCTGCTGCCGCAGTGGTTGGATCAATTGGCCCTGTTGGCGACTCTGCTGATCGAGCGGCTTCTGCGGCGGTTTGTCGAATCAGCTGAGCGAGCCGCCGCACGGACATACTGCGTGTCCCATAGGCACCAGCGCCCATGCGTTTGGCTGCGGCTTGCAGTACGGGCTCTGACTGAGCGCTTAAAACCAGTACCGGCAGCTGAGGAAAATCCGTTTTAAGCTGCTGACATACGGTCAGCCCGGGGGTAGCTTCGGGGTCTTTTGCACCCATCCCCAAATCGAGCACGATCAGGTCAATGGGCGGATACAGGGCTTGCTTTTTCTTGCGTAGGGCTGGATTGTCAAGAGATTTTTGGTAGTCTGCAAAGCGCGATCGCACACTACTCAACGCTTCACTCGCCGTACCGGCCTCTGCGACAACAACGAAGTCACTTTGCTGCTCTAGCCACACCTTCAAACCCAGTCGAAAAACCGGGTCTTCGTCGATTAGCATCAGCTGAAGGGGGCGGCTCTTCCGGGTAGAGGAATCGCCATCGCGCGGCGGTTGAGTCACATCAGGCATCTAGAATTCATCACTGTAGCTATCTTCATAGCTTTCATCAGTGTAGCTGTCGCTGTAATCATCCTCAGCGCTTTCTCCAAAGCTTTCTTCAGAGGCGGGGGCCTCTAAAGACCAAAGATAGGACCGCTCGTCGTCCCAAATATTAATGCTGGCGCGCGCGTCGCTGTAGAGCGCTCTGCCTGGCGCAATTTGAGCGGCAATCCCAATCGCCTCAGTTAGTCGGCCTCTCGCAGCCGCGTTTTCAGCCGCGATCAAGATAGGTCTATCTTCGATGATCTGTAGCTCTTCAGTCCATTTTTTAATGGTGGTTTGCGCATCCGCGTAGAGCGCTCTGCCTTTGGCTACCTTGCCTGCTTCTGCGATCGCCTCGCTCAGCTTGCCTGCTTCAGCCAGCCTCTGAGCTTTGTCCATCATTGGCTGATCTTCAATCGTCTCAATCCGATCTTCCCATTCAGCAATATAGGTCTGCCCTTCAACTCGCAGGGCCCTACCCTGCTCTACTTTCTGTGCTTGATCGATGGCCGCTCGTAAGTTTGCCTTGCCACCAGCGGTCGCTAGCTTAACGGCTTCAGCCAGTACGGGGCGATCTTCTATACGCTGAATCTCCTTTTCCCAGTGAGAAACCAGGGTTTGAGCTTGAACGCGCTGAGGCCGCTCTTGCGTAATTTGTTCGGCTTCTGCGATCGCCCACCGGTAGGTCGCTTCCTGGCCTATGTGAGCCAAATTGCTGGCGTACTGAATCTGTACCATATCGTCCAGCTTCTTTTGCCAGTCGCTCAGGCTAGTTTGAGCCTTGTTATAAAACGGGCTGTCGGGAGAAATTCGCTGTAGCGCCTGAATGGCCTCAATCAGGTTGTACACCTGACCGTAGGAAGGCGCCCACTGATCGTACGGATTGCTGGCTAGCCGCTGGGCGTGGCCAAAGCTAATCAGGTCTTTGGCTTCGGCGGTCGTGGCAAAATCGGGCGGTACCAGCTGCACAATTTCAATCGCCGTATCGATATCTTCTTCTTCCCACTTTTGGAAGCTGTACTGCAGCACGCGCTCAGCCCATTGATCAACGTCTGCCTTCGATTCCACCCAAGCATCGGTTTCTAGGTTGATCTCTTTGGTAATCGCCAGGGCTTCTCCCAGTTTTTCCAGGTCGCCTGTTTTGACTAGCGCGCGCGCTTTTTCTAGCTGCGTGCGCGCGGTTTTCTCTCTCGCGACTTTGGCCATTAGCTGATTGTGCCGCGTGAGTACCCAGTAGTTGCTGTTCAAGATCTTGAGACTTTGAACCTCTCGCTGAGCCGCGACCCAGTCACGCGATTTAATCGCTTTTAAGACGTTTGCTTCGACTTCCTGTCCAACCGACCATTCTTTATCCCAGGTAGCGATCGCACTTTTCAGCTCTGTGTAGACATCTACGCGCTCAGGAATGCGGGCGGCCAATTCTAAAGCTTCGGTGCGAGCGCCTCGCTGCACCATCTTTTCTAGTTCAACCAGTAGCGCCCCCGACCATCGATCCATCAGCCGGTTCGACTCGGCATACAAAGGGTTCGCTGGCGTCCAAGGCTCTACTAGCTCAATCGCTTCAATCAGTGCCTGCGCTGAGCCTGACTGCACGCGGGCTCTCGCACACAGCAATTGCTCACTGTCTGAGCTTAAGACCGAAAGTTTAGAGCAGTCTGGCAGCGGTGGGTTCTGCGTCATCACTGAGACCGCTCGCAGGCTCACACCACCAGCTGTTACCAAAATAGCGACCCAAACAAAAGGCCAGACAGCACTGGCCAAACTACTGCGTACCCGACGGCCTATCAAATCACGGAAAGAGGCAGGCGTCGTTGCTGGGGTTGTGGATGGGCGAACAGAAGGAGCGGTGGGAGGTGTAGATGTCATGACACACAGTGATACCGACGTGAATAAGCTGAGCTTGAACAAACCAGGCGCTTGAACAAATAGGCGCTTGAGTAAATAGGCCAGAGGCTTAAACAAACAATCAAAAGAACAAAAATAGTTGATGACTAAAAGCCCCCCTACAGTTCCCACCGGGCGGCGCTTGTTAGCCTGTGCATCAATTATTTTGCATTAATTATTTTTTATCAAAATTTTGCTGATATTGTAGTGTCAATCGACAGGTTTAGCCGTGATCTGCTGGATTTATTCGGAATTCACATCAGGTCGCAAACCGTGCCTGAATCATAGAGAATAGTGCACGCATTCCCATGGCCTCGCCGCCTTCGGGCCGACCTGGCAGACCGCGCATGTTATACGCCATAAAATCGATATGAATCCACGGATTTTGGTTCTGAGTAAACTCTCGTAGAAAGAGCGCTGCCGTGATCGATCCCCCGTAGGGCGTGCTCGAAATGTTGTTGAGATCGGCAACTTTGCTATCTAGCATGGCGCGATAGGGCTCATGCAACGGTAGCTGCCACAGCGGATCGTCTGTTTTGAGCCCGGCTTGCAACAGCGCTGTCGCTGTCGTCTCATCGTTACAGAACAGCGCCGCAATTTCTGCGCCGACGGCGACTCGGGCCGCGCCCGTCAGGGTCGCACAATCTATTAATAACTCAGGAGACTCGCTACTCGCTTCACTGAGCGCGTCTGCCAAAACCAACCGACCTTCAGCGTCAGTATTGCCAATTTCTACCGTTGTCCCCTGCCGAGAGGTCAGCACATCTGAAGGCCGCGTTGAATTGCCCGAGATGCTGTTTTCTACCGCTGGGATCAGCACTCGTAGTGCCACTGGGACCTTGAGCTGCATAATCATTTTGGCCAGACCCAACACCTGCGCGGAGCCGCCCATGTCTTTTTTCATCAGCTTCATACCTGCTGATGATTTCATATTCAGTCCACCCGTATCGAAGCAAACCCCTTTACCCACCAAAGTCACTTTTGGCGCATCAGGATTGCCCCAGCGAATATCGATTAGCCGTGGGGCCTGCGTGCTTGAGTGGCTATTGGCCTGTCCCACCGCGTAGATCATGGGATAGTTGCTTTCGAGTAGAGCCTCGCCAACGGTAACGCTGTACTGTGCGTTAAAGCGATCCGCCAGCTGTTCGGCGGCGTCCGCCAAATTTTTCGGACCCATGTCCAACGCAGGGGTATTGATGAGGTCACGAACCAGATAGGTCGCTTCTGCAGCGGCTGTGATGTAGTGCTGGTCTGCGCTTTCAGGAAACTCTAGTTCGGGGAGGGCGTCAGCAAGCTGCTTGTAACGGGTAAAGCGATACTGGCCGAGCGTCCATCCCAAACAAAGCTTAGTTGCTATCTCTGGAGAAAAATCATCTACTAAGCTGTATTTTTGAGCAGGCAGCGTCTGCGCTAGGCGGCCGAGCGTCCACGTATCGAACGCCTTGGGTTTCCCTACTAGTACGCGCTCTAGCTCGCCCTCTTTAGAAGGCAGTAGGCAGTAGCTACCCGCAGTTCCGGTAAATCCAGACATTTCTAGCCATACAGACTGATTGACGTAGTCTCGCTTGATCTGATCTTCAGTGACAAAACTCAGCGGAATAGTGGATGGCAAGAGTCAATTCTCCTCGTCAAAAGTCGCCCCTAAACTCTATAGCATCACTCACTTTTAAGAGGCGACTAAAAAGCGACCTTAACAGACAGTGTTAAGGTCGCTTTTCTAACGTATTAGGTAGGGTCGCTTTTGCTGAATCAAGCTGTGTCTTAGCTTAGCCTTTTCCAGGCTTCGGCTTTTCTAGGCCACGGCTGTAAACTTACTGCGCAGTCACCTCAGACTTTTGAACGCTCTCGGCATTGTATGCGCTCTCAAGGCGCATGACTTTCTTGGCACGAGCAGACAGTGCACTCATATCGATGCGGTTAGCAATCAAAGCGTCAAAGGAGAACAGACCAGGACCGTTGACAGTGAAGTACAAGAAGCAGGCTGCATAGATAGCAGAAAGCTCTAGATAAGGCAGGCTGAGACCAGCAACCTTAACGTGGTGATACATTGCTACACACATTGTGGAAAACAAACCTAGTGCAGCCGGGCGAGTGAACAGACCCACCATTACCAAGGGCGCACCAATCAACTCTGTGAAGGCGGCGATATAGCTAAGCGTAATGGGGAAAGGCAGGCCGAGGTAAGCAACGTATGCCTGAGCAAAGCTCTCAATGTCGGCTAGCTTATCCTGACCGTTGTGGATCATCATCAGGCCGATAACGACGCGAGCGATCGCAAGTGTTGTCTGAGAAACCGTATTCGGGGTGACGTTTGGTTTAAAGACGGTGCTGGCTAGGGAAGTGATATTCATGTGAGTGCGAATTATTAAGGTTTGAAACAAATTATGTAAACAAGTATAACAACTTTTTATCCGTTTTAGGATCAGTCGAAAGCCTTAATTCATGTGGTTTCATCATCTTTTGCAGGCGCAGTCACTCATATTTTTCATGAGAAAAGCCAGGCCCAGACAGGGTTTATCAGTTACTTTTCTTAATTTTATTAAGTGCAAATAATTGTTTTGTGCATTCATTTTTGTCAATGCAAATTATGCACGAAATTCTCAGGCGGCGCCTAAACAACGTTTGCTGATGACGTTTGCTGATGCTGATATACCTGTGCTAAGCGCGTATTTCTTTTCTGCAGGTTATGCCGGTGCGCTTTTGTTATGGGCGCGTCTTTTAATTGGCGTAAAGTCAATTGGCGTAAAGTCAACTGGCGTGAAGTCAATTGGCGTGAAGACTCAATCGAGTGTGAAGGGTACAAAGTCATAGCCCGTGCCTGAGCGTGTACCCGCTTCTACCTGTACAAGGCGATCTACCTGACGCCGGTCGCCTGATGGCAGAAAGTTGATCGGTCCGGTGGCGCTCTCTACCGTAAAGTTGCTGTCGTCTAGAGCGGTTTTGAGCCCTTCACGGCTGGCGTCTTCGGCGAGGCCAGTGGCGATCGCCACCACTGCGTCATAGGCCGTTGCTGTGCGCCAGCTCACATCGCCTTTCCACAGGTCGCGAGAGCTTTCCACAAAATCAGCGTCGGTATCACGTGCCAGCAAATGCCAGGGCACCGCAACGGTTAACGCCTGCGCGTCGCTGCCAGTCTCTTCTAAAATATACCGGTTGTAAATTTCATCGCCACCCAAGATAGGCCGAGTGTTGTTATTGGCCTGGATAACTTCAGCTGCCGCCTCTAACGTATCGGGGCTTGCGGCCAGCATCAATATATCGGCGTCATCTTCGGCCACCGCATCATTGGCAGAAAAATCATCTGACATGTCGTATTCTTCCATCACGTCGCCGCCCCAGGCGCTCACAAAGCTGTTGAACTCTTCTTTGAGAGAGCTGCTAGGCTCACTGGCTGAATCGTAGAAAACAGAGACGTTGCGATCTTCTCGGTAGTAGAGCATATAGGCAGAGAGCGCCGCCGCCGCAAAGCTGTCGGTTGGTACCGTGCGGTAGAGATAGGGGCTAATGCCAGATAGGTCTACGGCGGTGCTGACGGGTGTGATGGTTACCAGCTCACCTTCTGCGTAAATGGGCGCGGTTGCTAGCGTGACATCGCTGCTGTAGTGCCCTACAACTCCTAACACTAGAGGGTCGGCAATCAAATTTTCTGCAATGGTTGTAGCGGTGTCAGGATCGTTTCCATCGTTGACTAGCACCAAGCGAATCGGTGTGCCGTCAATGCCGCCGTTACGGTTAATGTCGTCTTGTGCTTGAGCCGCACCGCGCAAAATTTCTAGCCCAATGGCGCTGGCGTCACCGGCGGGTGCGACGACTGCAATCACCAGCGCGGCTTCGTCGCCAATCCGAGCGTTGCTGCGATAGATAAAGGTTTCTGGATCGTTAGGATTATCAGAAAGTGCCGTATTAAAAACGGTAATAGCGTTGGCGTAGTTTCCCTGTGCGATCGCCTCTACGCCTTCTTCTTTCTCTTCAGAATCCGTATCGAACAGCGTTTTGCCGCCCATGCTCACCCTCGATTTTACGGATTCAGGTAAAGCCTCGTCCAAAGCTAGGCCGCTGTTCGACTGGAGCTGAACGGCCTGATCTAATCGGCCGGTGAGTGCCCACAGCAGCAGGGAAATGCCACCAACTAGGCCGAAGGCTAATAGGGTCGCAATAATAGCAAACCGACTGTCATTTTCCTGTGCCATACTGCCGAAAAATTTAAGAGCCTTAGCCCTTAGAGTGATATTTGAGAGACTGGGATGTTGAAGGAGTTAGCTAGCTTACAGAAGCTAGATTGCAGAAGTTGGATTGTAGAGCTTTAGATTATTTTTTGTAGACAAAAAATGTCAACACTACGGCGAAATACTTATTTAACAGCGGGTGTTTGCATAAGTGACTCCATAAATAGGCGCTGCAAAGATCACAGCAGCCTGCCCCGGTGCAATTAAGTGTCAAAGTTTGGGTACATATACTTAGATAGAAGTCAGTACATGTGGCTATTAAACCATAGTTGATGCTTTAGACAGTGCTTCTATGGTCTGCTTGTGTTGATGTATGGGTACCAGCGTGTGAGCGCAAATCATGCCGCTAGCGGCAACTGCAGGCAGGCCGATGCCTGGAAAAGTTGAATCACCGCAGCAAAACAGTCCTTTAATCGGTGTGTTGGGTCCAGGGAATAGCGATTCTCCGGCGCGGATAGCTGGGCCATAGGTGCCCTGATGGCGGCGAAGGTAATGTTGGTGGGTAAGGGGCGTACCGGTGAGATTGAGCGTAGTGCGATCGCGAATATCTGGAATCACCCGCTCTAGCGCTTGCCACATTACCTCGGCTCGTTGTGCCTTCTGCTTCTTATATGCAGGCGTTCCCCTCTCAAGGGTCGCCCACAGATCGTAGGGTTCATTGCCTGGTGTGTAGACATGGATTGTATGCTTGCCAGGCGGTGCTAAAGCCGGGTCTAACACGGAAGGAATTGAGACCAAAATCAGGTTTTGCGCAGACGTAATTCCTTTTTCCCAATCATTTACCACGATGTAGTGACAGGCCAAATCGGGCGGCAGCCCATCCGCGTTAATTCCTAGATGCAAATGCATAAAGCTTTCACACTGTGGCATTGACTGGCGCTTCTCTACAAATTTTGGAGGGAGGTCAGCTGGCTCAATCAAATTCAAGGTGTCCCACACAGATGCATTAGAAACAACTGCTTTACTCGCCTTGATCGCAGTGCCGTTACGTAGCACAACGCCAGTCGCTCGGCCTTCGTGGACCTCCACTTTGGCGACATGCGCTCCTGTCTTAATCTGGCCGCCGTGCTTGGTAATGCCCCGCACCAGCGCCTCTACGAGCGCAGCCGAGCCGCCCATGGGATAGTCAAGCTGCACCCCAGGGCGATACCAGTCGGCAAACATAAAGGCTACCTCTGCTGTACTGGTGCCGCTAGCAGGCAGCCCAGACAGCAAGAAACACAGCATTTCCAACCAGTTGCGAGCAAACGGATCGGTGATGACGCTGTCAATGATGCGGCTAAAAGGGCCCGTGAGCTTGAGGGTATTAGCTGACTGCTTCAGCAGATTAGGCACAAAGGGCGCAGCGGTTTTTATCGCGCCCCAGTCGAAGCGAACGGCGGCGGTCGGTAGGGCTACTGCCGCACTCGCCAGCGGCTTCATCACCCGCTGAAGCTCTCTCCATTCGGCTACAGCCTTTGGTCCTCGTAGCCTTTGCAAGACCTCACAAAACTGGTCAGCGCCTACAGTGGTATCAAAGTCACCTTCTGGCAGGCGACAGCCCCAAGTGTCGTAGTTCGCCCAGGTCAAGTCTTCGCCAATAATGTCTAGCACCTGGCGCAGTGGATTTGGCGATGGGCTGTAAGACATTCCTGAATACAAGGATGGGCCAGAGTCGAAGTGGTGACCCTCTCGGCTAAAGCCATGAGCAGCACCGCCCAAAAGCTGATGGCTTTCGCAAACGGTGACATGCAGGCCATAGTGAGCCAGCAGTGCTGCGCAGCAAAGGCCACCAATACCGCTCCCGATGATAATGACGTCGGTTGATTCGAAAGAAACCATCTACAGCAGCGTCGCTTCTTTCACATCTTCTTTGGCCCGGAAGCCTACCATCACAGCCTTGCCGCCCTTTTCAAATAGGGGGCGCTTGAGCAGCATCGCATCTTTGGCAAAGGCCTCCGTCCACTGCGCGTCGCTCCACTCCTTTTTTTCTTCACCCAGCGCCCGGTAAGAGAGCCCAGAGGTATTGCGCATGGGACGGGCAGTCAGTTCTTCAACCCATTTTTCAATCATTGCCTGAGTGGGCGGATTCTCTTTTGTGTTGATAAAGGTATAGTCAACGCCCTTCTCTTCGAGCCAGGCGAAGGCCTTTTTGCAGGTGCCGCAGTTAGGAATACCGTAAACGTTCAAACTCATAGAACTGAAGGAATCAAATTAAGCCAGATTATTCTATTCTGACGCTTCATCTGGAGCAATGCTAGGTGTCGTCTCACCCGGAGGGGCTTCGTTAGCGGGTGGCTGTTCTAGCGCTGGGTCCGGCTCAACCTCAGGTGTGGGCGGTGCGGGTGGCGGATTCAGCATTGCTTCAGTCAGGGTAGTGACCAGGTAAAGCGGTAGGGGCTGCTGACCAATTTGAATCACCGCGGCGGCATCTAAGGCGGCTTGATATTCTGCATTTTGGTCGATCTCAGCCTGCATAAACCCAATACTCATCGCTTTGAGATAGGTGTAGGCCAGCTGTGTATCTGCATTCACCAGCTGGTCTGCTAGCGCGATTCTGTCGGCACCTTCTACCTCTGGCGGATCGTAGAGATGAGATCCACCTTGTATGAGTGCGAGATAGTGGTCGGCAGCAGGCTCGCTTTCTGGGTTGGCCTTTGTCTCGTCGCTAGCGTCGGTCTCGTCGTTAGTTTCGGTCTCTTCTGTTGTTTCGGTCTCTTCGGCTGTCTCTGGTGTGACGTCTGCCTCGTTGAGCCAGGTAAAGGGACGAATTTGCTCTAAAAGTGCCGGCGCAACCGGATCGCTAGTTCCCGCTACGATCAGGCTAGGAATGGAGATTTCGGCAAAGCCTTCTGGCCCAAACAGGCTGCTGGTAACAGGATTGAGAGCAATTACCGCCTGAATTCGCTCGTCGCGCAGATCTTCGTTGAACTGGGCTGGCTCTAGCAGCGCGGTGCATTGCAGCAGCATGGAGGGGTTAGCACCATTGAAGATGAAAGCATCGGACTCGCAGTTGGCTTGTAGCGTATCGAAATCGAGCTTGGCTCCAGATAGGGCAAGCGCCGTGTAGCCGCCAAAGGAGTGACCAATGATGCCGACCCGAGAGGGATCGAGCTTGCCTGCCAGTGCTCCGTTTCCTTCATTTAACCGAGTGAGTTCGTCGAGTAAAAAGGAAACGTCTTTGGGGCGATCGCTAAACTCACTCGGGTCGGCGACCTCTTGCTCAGTTCCACGCAATAGAGAATAAAGCTGCTCTGTATTACTGCCTGGATGGTCTAACGCTGCTACCGCATAGCCATAGCTGGCCAGGTGCTCTGATACGGCTGCAAATCCTTTGCGATCGCCCGCCAAACCATGAGAAAGGGCAATGATGCCAGCAGGCGGTGCGTCGGTGGGTAGATACAGGTCGGTTGGTAGCGTGCGATCGCGCTCACGATCGACAACTGACAGTGACTGCACCGTAACCGCGTAGGGCCCGGGCTGTGAGAGCGCATCTAAAGCGGGCACCCCAGAGACAAACAGCGAAGGCGGTTCGCTCTGGCTAGAAATGGCTGCGATCGCCCGCTCAGTATCTTGCACCAGCTGTGTAAATGAGCCAAATACTCGAAACGCCTCTTGCGAATCGATCAGCACATTGTCTGTCGGAAACTGCTCTAACACGCCCAGCAAAGACAGCCCTTCAGGTTCAGCCGCTGCCAATACAATCGCGCCTCTTAAGCCTTTAGCACCATCTCTGCGGCCTTGAGTTTGAATGATCCCACCGATAGAGCGCAAAATATTTTCACCAATCGCAGAGTATAAAAACTGCGAGATCTGCACAGCGCTAGTGTCTGAGCGCACTTGCAGGGTTTGACGGAACTGATCCTGCTGAGCGTCATTCAAGAAACGCAGATAGGGCCTGAGCGTTCTATCGACTTCCCCGGTCTCGGCATACTGCTTTAGTGCCTCCACCGTCGTTGAAATCTCGGCAAAGCCATAAGTCAGTGTCACCCTTTCAGCGGCTTTTGCAGGCGCTGCCTGTACTATCGGCCATAGCAAGCCCAGACAAAAGCCGCCGATTAATCCAGTTCTACGAACCTTGCGTACACCTGTAGCCGAAAGGCTTTTTGATGCAAGGCTTTTTGATGCAAACGTGTTGAAATAGCTATTTGTCCGAGCCTTTTTTATCTGAGCCTTTTCTGTCCGAGCCTTTAAGAAGCGAGAAATAAAAGAAATCATAAGCATTCTGAGGGAAGCGGCCACAGAATTTGCCAGTGGCCATTCGCTAACTATCTACTACCAAGATTTACAGCCCCAGTGAGCGCGCTCAGCCCATGAGCGTTCTGAGGGCACAAGAAACTAAACCGGTTAGTTTAGTCGTGACTCAGTTCACGATAGCAAACCCCTTCGCATTCGAGCGCATTGCAGCTCAAATTTGTCTGATGTTGATTATCTTTGGATATTGACTCAGGGTTTGACTTTAGACGTTGAGCTTTACGGGCAAAATCCCCTCACGTAGTCCCTTTTGCTCATGCAGCCAGATGTTTTGTGCAAACCGAAAGCGACCGAATGTGGATGCGATCGCCTTAAACCCTTGATAGGGCAGCCCCGGTTTTGATATAAACTCCACCTTTTTCCATTCGGCCAGCTGCATTTTTTGCACAGCGTCTACTTCCGGCTGACGCTCCGCCTGGATCTGCTGAAAGACCTCGTAGGGCACCGGGCCGTTGCGGTTGTCTACATTTTTCATGTAGTTAGCAACAACAATCGCGTCGCGCAAAGCCATATTGATCCCCTGGGCTCGGTTGGGGGCCATCGGGTGAGCGGCATCGCCAATCAGCAAAAGGCCGGGCAGCGACCAGCGATCGCACACACCCACTTTCACGTCCAAAAAAATTGGTCCCTCTAGCTCTGCGCGATGAGACCGAAAATGGCTAGCTAGCTTTGGAGGCAGTGCCTGAGCAAATTCTTCAACCCAGTCTCGTTCTTTCCAATCACGTTCTTTCCAGCCTCTCTTTTGGGTCGCTGGCGAACTGTTTTTTGACTGCTTGAGCTTTGATCTGCCTTTCGATTTTTTCTTCACAATCCACCCAATCTGTAGCCGTCCATCCCAGGAGGGATAAAACGCAAACTGCCTATCGGGCTGTAGGCAAGCAACAAACGGCGTTTCTTTCATCAAAGCCGCAGGTGAAGGCAGCTTGAACCACAGCACGTCAAACTGAGCATTGGATTCTTTCAGGTCTAAGCCAGCGAGCTTCCGCAGACGAGAATAGCGACCGTCAGCGGCAATCACCGCGTCGGCCAATACATCTCGGCTTTGACCACCGTAGACTCCTTTCGATTTTGCCCGTAAGCCAATGACTGAATTTGTTCTGCGATCGCGCAGTAGCTCTACCCCTTGCCATCCCAGGCAAAATTCAAAGTTAGAAAACTTCTCAGCTTTTTCCACCATCGCTTTGAGCAACGCGCCCTGATCCATAATCTGAGTCGCTAGCCCATTCTCTTCAGGCTCTATGACCCGCATGCGCCGTTCGCCGCCCACATAAAAATCCCACGCATCCAGCTGACGCGAGGGAACCTCCTTGGCAAACGCCTCCTTCAAACCCATCTCATACACGGCTGCTAGCCCAGAAGGCATTAAGCCATCGCCTCGAAACACCCGATCGAATTCCGTTTCTTGCTCTAGCAGTGTGACCTTTAATCCCTGCTGAGCGAGCAAAAGAGCAGTGGCTACGCCAGCGGGTCCGGCACCTGCGATCGCAATATGTTTCATAAAGGTAAGTCGAAAACCCCAGAGATTAATAGAGCACCATGTAGAGCACTATATCCATAAAAATTCTAATGTACATATGCGCCTAGCTGATGGCAGCTTCAATACAGGACGCTCACTAGCTTGTAGAGAAGCCTCTCAATCTGAGTCTGTTGTTGAAGTGCAAATGCCGGTTATTTAACAGGCTATTTAAGCAGTGCTTTTGAGGAGTGCTTTTGAGGAGTGCTATGCCTGTTGTACTAATTTGGTGTAATAACTGGTCAAGTCACGAAATTTAATCGGCAAACCACAGGAGAAAAGCCTTAAGGAAACAATCTTTATTAGATAAACCGATCGAGTGCAGCCTTAAGCGCGTCAATTTCAGTGACAATGTCTCCTTCACGGGCTGCTCTGGTCATGCACTGGCTTAAATGCTCATCTAAAATAATTCGAGCAACCTTGTCTAGCCCACCGCGCACAGCCGCTACCTGAACTAACACATCTGGACAGGCTCGATTCTCTTTCACCATTGTTTTAATCCCACGAATGTGCCCTTCTAGTCTAGAAAGTCTGTTAACAATCTTGCGCAAAGACTCTTCGCTGTGGATATGTTCATGTGTATGCGATAAATGCTGATGAGAAGACTTTTCAGCAGACTTTTTCTTCGAACCGCTAAGTGAAGATTGGGTGAGTGAAGATTTTGTGAGTGAAGATTTGGCTTGCCAGTAAGAATCACTCTCTTGAGATTGACTCTCTGAGCAAGAGAGGGATTTGGCCGTTTCTAGAGTGGTATCGGATACTTTTTGAGAAGAAGGCTTCACTGAATCATACGTGGGGTAAAGAAAAGCTTGTTACAAGCCGCGAATGGAGAAGTTTTAAAGCCTGGCAACTGTTGTTACGTTGGCATAATTTAAGTGAAGTTGAGTAACGCTGATCAATCAAAGTACTTTTCAGCTTTGGGGCGATTGCCAAAACTAATGAAGTGCTGAATTAACAAGCGCTATTAGCATAGCGAACCTCCCTGTAAAAGGGTTTTCATTGATATAAGGGTTTACGTAAACATTCTTATGCAGTGCATGTATTACTTACGATTTAGCGCTTGCAAATAGAGAAATATAACAAGAACCTGAAGATGAACTGGAATGCCCCCCCAGGGCATTGCGAAACATAGGGATAGTCATTCATGATTTGTTTTGGATGCTCGGTAATCACCAAACGCAGGTGACCGACGTTTCAGTCCAGGCATTTATCTCAACACGAGCCTATCTCAACATGATCTGTGAATCGCGATCGCTTCTTCTAAAACGCATTAACGCCAAAACCATCGTCAAAAAAGCGCTTTGCCTGTCTGCGACTGTCCTAACACTGCCTTTACTCAGCTGTTCTCAAGACCCCGTAAGTGACACGACAGCAAGCGACGCGGCGACCGACACTACGCCTGGCACGCTCGAAATTACGGCCAATGGAGAAGACTTCGTCCGGCAGGGCTTTACCGATAAAGACGGCTGGCAAATCAGCTTCGATCACGTGTATGTCACCCTGGCCGATATAACCGCGGCTCAGAGCGATCCCCCCTTCGAGGCCGGTAAAAATCAACCCTTGGAAGCGGCTGAAAAAGTTGAAGTCGCCTCTCCGGTAACTGTTGATTTGGCCGCAGGCGATGCTGACGCGGATCCAGTGCTGGTCACTGAAGTCACTGATGCACCCAGCGGCCGCTACAACGCACTTGCCTGGCAAATGGTCGCGCCCACTGATGGCCCGTCCGCTGGCTACCCGCTGATGATGGTTGGCACTGCGACTAAAGATGGTGAAACGCTGCCCTTTCAAATTCAGATAGCGGATGAGCTGGCCTTTAATTGCGGTGACTTTATTGGTGATGAGCGTAAAGGAATCTTAACGGGGGCCGAAACGGCTGAAGTGGAAGCAACGTTTCACTTTGACCATATTTTTGGAGATGGTGAAGCGGCAGCAGATGATGAAATTAATACAGGTGCGTTAGGCTTTGAAGCACTAGCCGCGCTGGCCGATGAAGGTGAAATTAATGTTAATAGTCAAGATTTAGAAAAACAACTTACTGATGAAAACTACAACACATTGCAAACCGTTTTAGCGAGTTTGGGCCACTTTGGAGAGGGACATTGCGTAGCTACACCTTTTACTCGCTTGTCTTCAGTTCACTGGTTTTTTCGCTTACCTTTCATCTGAGCATAGGGCTTTTACTCAGCTACTGGATATCGCCTGCAAATGCTCATGGAGCCTTGGTTGAAGTGACTCAGGCGGCCATCGGAATCAAAGCAACCTTTGACAATGGAGAGCCGATGGCCGATGCCCAAGTGCTGATTTATGCGCCGACTGATTTAGAGACCCCCGCGATTACTGGCGAAACCGATGAAGCGGGTCTCTTTTCGTTTGTGCCTGATACTGATGTTGAAGGGCCGTGGGAGGTGACCGTAAGACAGGCCGGGCACGGTGGAACAGCAACGTTTGCGGTTGGGGAACGTGGAGATTTACGCTCTGGGTCAACCGCAGTAGAGTCACAAGTTCAGCAGTGGATAACCATAGCGGCTGTTATTTGGGGGTTTATTGGGACCGCATTTTTCTTTTCAGCCAAAGCGTCGGGAGGTAAGGTTTAATGCATATTCCCGATGGTATTGTTCCGGTTCAGGTCTGCGCTGCGGGGTACGCCGTAACCGGGCTAATAACCTGGTACTCGCTCCGCCAAATTAGCAAACAAGGTAATCCCGCGCCTCAGATTCCAAAGGCTTCTTTGCTGACGGCGGCGTTTTTTGTGGGGTCTGCTATTGCCATTCCTATTCCTCCCACCACTGTCCACCTTATTCTCAATGGTTTGCTAGGCGTTGTCTTAGGCTACTTTGCATTTCCAGCCATTCTCATCGGCCTTTTTCTACAATCTCTTATGCTGGGTCATGGTGGTCTGATTACATTGGGCCTTAATGCAGCCATGATGGGCATTCCAGCGTTACTTTCCTATCATATTTTCCAGCTCAGACATCGCCTTGGTCGGAATGCAACTACGCCCTTCGGCATTGGTGCATTTGCATTCTTAGGTGGCTTTGTTGGGCTAGCGCTGGCGGCGCTGATTTTTCTGGGGCTAGTAATCACTACAATTCCAGCAAACTTTAATGTCGATGCCGAAAGAACTGCCGTTTTCACGCTAATGTTGGCGCACATTCCGCTGGCAATTTTAGAAGGTGGCTTTACCGCTATGCTGGCCGTATTTTTGCAACGGGTAAAGCCTGAGCTGCTTACAGGAAAATAGCGGATATGAAAATAGTGGCACTGAAGATAGCAGGCTAGAAGACAGCGAGCGGGTAATAGCACTCTATAGACAACGAATCAGAAGACAACGAATCAGACGACATATCCGAGACAGCAGGTTGGAGATAGCACATTGGAGATAGTACATTATGGCGTTGGCCAGTTTTGAAACATATATAGGTGGCCGCTCTCACCTCCATAGCTGGACACCCAGACTGAAGCTTGTCAGCCTGGGGTTGCTAATGTTCGCGTTTGCGGCTGTAAAGCATCTCCAGCTAGTGATTCCTATGCTAGGCATAACGGCCATTTTGTATGGCCTATCCGGCCTGCCGCTTTCATTTTTGCGCAGGCGCTTACGCTACCCAGGGCTATTTATTTTAGCGGTTGTGCTAGTGCTGCCCTTTGGGTCTGGCGAAACAATACTCGCGCAGCTAGGGCCGTTTGCGCTTCGTCAGGAAGGGCTGATGATGATGGTGCTGGTGGTGAGCCGCTTCTTGTCAATATTGACCCTGGGCTTTGTCTTACTGGGCACTACTCCTTTTTTAACTCTGCTGCGAGCCTTGCGATCGCTCGGTCTTCCCACCGTCCTTGCAGACATGACCCTGCTGACCTACCGCTACCTATTCGAAACCGCAGACATGCTTTCCACTATGCAAAAGTCTATGCATCTGCGCGGATTTGGCCATCGCAAACGCTGGCTGAGGTTAGAGGGCAAAACCTTGCTACAGCTCTCTGGCCTTCTCGGTACGCTCCTCATTCGCAGCTATGAACGCTCGGAGCGCATCTACAAGGCGATGCAGCTACGCGGTTACGGTCAGCTCAAGCAAGCGCAGCTGGTAGCCAAGCAGCCAGCCGACAGCACCAGCCTACTGTTAACAGGGCTATCTGCCTTTGTTGCCACTGGCTTTGTTATTGCAGAAATTACACTTTCCCTTTCTATCAGATAGGACATTCTCACGTATGAGTTCAGGTTTGCCGCAGCGCTCAACCGATTATTTAAACGCTCAACCGTTACCAGACCAGGCTACACAGATGATAAAAATCGCGATCGCTACTCACAACCTCACGTTTCAGTATCCCAACCGAGCGCCTGTCCTCAACAACATTTCACTCACCGTTCAGCAGGGGCAGCGCATTGGCATTATTGGTCATAACGGCTGCGGTAAGACTACCTTGTTCATGCTGCTCTGCGGACTGCTCACTCCCACTTCTGGAAACATCTCTTTGCTGGGTCGTCCCGTCACACCCGGAGAATTCCGTCCCGAAGTCAGCATGCTCTTTCAAGACCCAGACGATCAGCTGTTCTCTCCTACCGTGCGAGAAGACATTGGCTTTGGGCCACAAAATATGGGCCTGACTGCTGAAGAAGTTACCGCGCAGGTGGACAAAGCGCTAAAGACGACGGGGATGGAGCCCTTAGCTGATAGAACGCCCCATCATCTATCAGGTGGGGAAAAGCAAATGGTTGCGATCGCAGGTCTTTTGGCTATGCAGCCCAAAATTGTTCTCTATGACGAGCCCACCGCCAGCCTGGACTTACGCACCCGTCGCCGCCTGGTTGGCTTCATGCAAAAGTCTTCTGAGACGATGTTGATTTCATCTCATGATTTGGAATTTGTGCTGGATGTGTGCGATCGCATCCTACTGATAGACAACGGCCAAATCATCGCCGATGGCGACCCGCTAGACATCATGGGCGACGTCTCCCTCATGGAAGCTCACGGCTTAGAAAAGCCACATTCCCTTATTCCTCACGTGCGTCCTCATCACCGCAGCCTCACCGCTGCAACCGACAGAGCCCAACGAGATCAAGGCTACAAGCGGCAGGCGTCAAAAACGACTATCAACAGCAACGCTCACCCAGAAGCCCAATCGGAATCGAGCAGCAGTGTAGTGTAACGCCGTGATTGAGCGTGTTGTCACCTTCAACTATACTTACGCTGCGATTGGCTTTATTTTCTCATAATCAGCTTCATCGATTTGGCTGAGCTCCCAATTGTTCTGAAGATTCAGCCAGAACTGTGGGCTCGCTCCCAGCGCCCTAGAAAGCTTCAATGCCATCGCAGCACTGATACCTCGCTTCTCCCGACAGATTTCGTTGATTGTTTTTGGTAACACACCGATGTGTTTGGCTAAGCCTGTCTGAGACAGACTGAGTTCATCTAGCTCGTCTTTTAGGACTTCACCTGGATGTACAGGGGTGATGTGAAGACTATTCATGTGCGTATCCTCCTAGCTACCTATGATAATCAACGATTTCAACATCTTCTGCATCACTGTCTTGCCAGCGAAAGCAAATTCGATACTGGTCATTTATGCGAATGCTGTACTGCCCATCTCTATTGCCTCGTAGGGCTTCAAACCGGTTGCCACGTAGCTCTCTAAGATCTTTTAAAGTAGCAGCTGCACTCAATCTGGCGAGCTTGAGCTGAGCCTTTCGATGTATGGGTTGGGGTAACAGCTTCAATGCTGGCTTGGTAGTTCTGCCATAGTTGATGTCTTCGGTTGCCTTATTGCGAAAGCTGCGTATGCCCACATACCGTATACAGTTATAAGCAGTATGGATATTACCCCCAAAAAATGAAGAGATAAAAGCTAAGAGTAAATATAGGGAAAAGAAGCAAGAGGGGTAAAGAGCTATAAAGTCCTAATGGTCGAGCAACTTACTCGAAAACCGACATCATTAAGACGATTGATCGGCGAATCGCTGAAGCGCGAAGCGGAGCGACAATACCACGGAAAGTAGCTCCACGAGCCGCCACGTATAATCCTCCTAGCATTCTTAGTTGGAGACAACCAAACACTTCCATTCGTTGGTGCACTCACATAACTTTCATGCCAATGATCGGAGCACCACTCGAACACGTTTCCATGCAGGTCGTATAGACCAAAAGCATTTGCAGGAAAGCTGCCTAAGGTCGTTGTTTGCTCTCTATACGTCCCTCTTGGCCCATTTTCATACGTAGCCGTTGCATCATAGTTAGCAAGCTCAGCGGTTAAGGTTGCACCAAAATGGAAGGGCGTAGTCGTCCTAGCTCGACAGGCGTATTCCCACTCGGCTTCACTAGGTAAGCGATACTCATGTCCCGACTTTTGTGAAAGGCGTCGACAGAATTCAACTGCGTCTATCCAGGAAACCTGTTCTACAGGGCGACTGCTGACCGCAAACTGCGACGGCTCTGGGTTTAAGTCATGCTCTATTTTAGGTAGGGATGCAATTGCTCTCCACTGAGCCTGTGTAACCGGATACTTACCCATCCAAAACGGTTCTAACGTCACCGAATGCTGCGGTCTCTCAGAGTCTTTGCCTTCTCCCTCCGCAGATCCCATCAAAAAGGTTCCACCTGGAATTGGCACCATTTCTAGGTCTACTCCCGCGGCCAATGTCTCCCGCTTATACTCTGCCTGTTTCGTTTCTCTGCCGATCTTTTGTCCTTGTTCATCAACGGTGATAACCTCAAAAAAGAACGTTAGTAGCGTAAGATTCTTTGCTTCCTTTTGATGGATACTTTCTGTTGCAACTATTTCGCTAGATGCATTAGCGATAGACTCTGTTCGTTCGCTATCTGATCCAAGCGTCTCGGTCGTTTTAGGTAGGCTTGCTTGTTTAATGGCAATACGTTCTAAAGAGGCGATCGCATCCATATCTGCCCGGATTATAGCTAGCACGCAAATCCAAAGCTGCCGAGCCAAATTCAAATTTCCCATTGCTTCTGCTTTCAATGCATTCACCCGTAAAGGATCTGCATCACAAGGCTCAGCTTTGTCTGGCAACAGTACTAAATGCCTTTTCTCAATCGGTTCTGCTCTTACTAGCGGTGTTTGTCGAGGTTTACCGTGTTCCTTTCCAAGCTCAGTTACTCGCTGCTTCAGCCTTTTAGCTAGCCGATCTACCGTTGCGCAATTCCGAGGCCCTTCCAGCCGTAGCGCCTCTAGTAGTGCATAAGTGAACAATCCTTGCTGTAAGGCTTCTATCTCATAAGACTCTTCATTAGCACCACAGGAAAACAGCGTTACTACGCCTTGCTGTGGCTCTAGTCCAATTCCTATGGCTTCAGTACTGCGGCTGTCCCCACTTCGGCAAGCGTCTAGCATCAAAACGATGTTGCCTGCTCCACTGCGTCGCAATCGCTCCGCCACCTCATGGATTGGCAAACCAGTTCGTCTAATCTGTGCTGGGTTACCGTCAATCGGCAGCAAGTAGTCGATTCCATTGTCTCTAAGACCATGACCTGCAAAAAAGAACCAAAGATTATCCTGTAGATCGAGAAAGTTTTTCTTTCTAAACTGAGCATCTAGAAACCAGCTTAAATTACCAAACGTGGGGGTGGCTTCTACTAGCTGCCCATTTACATCTATGTTGGGTGCAGGTCTGTCATCTGGCGCAGATTCTGAGAAACAGAACACCTTATCGAACTGCATCTCAAGCTCACAGAACAGCTTGATTTCCTGGGCATCACGCCGCGCAAATCTCAGCTGACTGACGAAGTTATATTCGTTTATCCCAACGCAAATAGCCCAGTTTTTGCCCATATTGCTGTAATTTCAAGAAGCGCAATCAGTCTAAACCAATTTATAAAGTTTCTCCTTTCTGTCAGATACATCTACAGAAAATTGAAGGCATGTTTTATAGCTACTTCAAATATTGCTATCAATCAGAAAAACTGCTACTTTGCCAACCTGATTGATAGTGCTAACGTGAGTAAAGCCATTGGTCGGCTAGCAAGGAAATTCGTGTAATAGTAATGCGCTACGTGTAGAAGAATTCTTGAGTATTTAGTCGATTTCAAAGATATCTGGTCAATCTAATATCTATATACCGTTAGATGAACTTGGAAAAGCCCGGTGATGTGCAGAGATCACCGGGCTCTAATAGTCTGAGTATTTTGAGCGCTATGCCAGCTTCTTTTTAATAAAAGCGAGGATTTTGTTGTTTTGACTTTTAAGCGCTGCGACTTCTTTCATCAGGGTCGCTACCTGCTTTTGTAAGACTTCAATCTCTGCCGCAGCGCTTCCACTCTCAGGTGCCGCTGCCGTTGCCGACTGAGGGCGAGGCTTGCGGGCTTTGGCCATCGCGCCCTTGATAGCACCGATCAGTTCTTTTTGCTCAAAGGGTTTTTCTATGAACTCAAAGAACTCGAAGGGCTCTTGAATTTTTTCGGTGAGTTCTTCTTTCCTGCCCGACATCATGACCAAAGGAATGGTTTGAAGTTCGGATTTGGCCTGAATGGCTTGATAAACTTCGTATCCGCTCATACGCGGAAGCAAGAAATCTAACATAATCAGGTTGGGCTTTTGGGCGCGAATCGCTTCAATCCCTTCAATGCCGTCTTTAGCTTCAATTACTTCGAAATTGCCATTGGGGAGCATGTCTCGTACCCGAGCACGAATCACTCTGCTATCGTCGATTACTAGAATTTTATGGCTGGCCACGACGGACTCCTTTGACTGTCGAAATGGATGAAACCTGCGCCCTGCTGACACACACGCTTGGTTTAAAGTTGCCCATATTGATGGGCTAAGAGAACAGGGCCAACGGATGAATGATAGGTGATAACGCTAAGTTGGACTGTAAAATACAGGTAATTGCTCACGGTCTTTTCATGTCCACACCGCCTAATACCTCCGTTAAGACCGATCGCTCTCGGCCTGAGATCATTGCTATGCCTGACTGGCTACGCCGTCCTATTGGTAAGGCCAGTGAGCTATCGACCGTGCAAAAGGTTGTGAAGCAGCGGAATATCCATACGATTTGCGAGGAGGGCCGCTGTCCTAACCGGGGCGAGTGCTACGCCAACAAGACAGCGACCTTTTTGCTGATGGGGCCAACCTGCACCCGAAGCTGCGGGTTTTGCCAGGTGGATAAGGGGCACGCGCCAATGCCGTTAGATCCAGACGAGCCGCAGAAGGTGGCGGAGTCCGTTCAAGTATTGGGCTTGAAGTATGTGGTTTTGACAGCGGTTGCTAGAGACGATCTGGCTGATGGGGGCGCAGGCTGGTTTGTAGAAACGATGAACGCCATTCGTGAGCTGAGCCCTAAAACAGATATTGAGGTGCTGACGCCTGACTTTTGGAGTGGTACGGATTCTGAAGTGCAGCAAAAGCTACGTGTGGCGGCGGTAACCCAGGCTGATCCAGCTTGCTTTAATCACAATGTAGAGACGGTAAAACGACTGCAAGGACCGGTACGGCGCGGGGCAAAGTATGAGCGATCGCTCAATGTCCTTCGCTACGTCAAAGAGACTAATCCTAGCGTTCTTACCAAATCTGGACTGATGGTAGGCCATGGTGAAACCCACGCGGAACTGGTTGAAGCGATGGAAGATTTGCGGGCGGTGAAATGCGATCGCCTGACAATCGGTCAGTATATGCGCCCCTCGCTAGCACATCTACCGGTTCAAAAGTACTGGACACCCGAAGAGTTTGACGAACTAGGAGAGATTGCCAAGAATCTGGGATTCGCTCATGTGAGGTCCGGTCCCCTAGTCAGAAGTTCTTATCATGCAGGCGAAGCGCCTTAGGGGCGCCCCTTCAAGTATGAGACGCCGCTAGCTCTCTCCATTCATGGACAGCATAGGGGGGAACTACTAGCTCAGCAATGCTGCCACCGCTCAAAGGAATATCTATTTGCAAAGGGATATCACCTTTTAGTGCGTCGAGCGTTTCTGCAAAGTTGTACTGTCCAGCATTGTCTGGCAGAGCGGGCGTTTGAGGGTCTAGCTCAGCTGCTGCTGTCCACTGTAGGCTAGAGCCAGTCGCCACTGTGAGAGGTCTCTGGGTGTCGAGCGTAACCAGGCCTGGAAAGCCGACCAAACGTAGATATAACCCTTGAAGGCCATCAGCTTGGTAGCGCTTGAAGACGATTACCTGCCAGGAGCGGTCAGAGCGATCGCGCAAGCTTTGCTTTGAGCGAAAGGTTGTTTGTCCTGGTAGCTCTTGATAGGTGTGCAAAGAAGCAACAGAAAGAGAACTGGCCTGCACAGCGGTTGGAACAGAAAAGAACAGACCGCACAACAATCCCACCCACAAGAAGCGATGAGTGAGCAGCCAATAGGCACGTTGGCTCAAAGACATCAAACCCGTCAGCAAAGATTGACAAAACCGCTGTTGCATCATCTGTTGTGAATTGATTGCCAACGACAAAGAAAAGCACCCATAAAGAAAGGGCTGCACTTAGTGTACAGCCCTTTATAAAATATGGTGGCGCGATCAAATCGTTAGCGCAATGGCAGAGCTGGCTACATACAGAGCGTTCCTAAAGAGCCACCAGAGCTGGGGCTAAAGAGCACTACTACCGAAGCGCTACAGCCTGCTCATGCGCTCAATGACCGCGCGGTAGCCTTCGGGCTCGCCATTTGCCAAGTAGCGGTCGGCCGCAATTTGTAAATCGCTGTGAGCACCGAAGTTGTCCCCCAGGGCAACTAGCGTAATGCCTCGGTAATAGTAAATATCGGCGCTAGCATTAGGATCGTGGCGAATGACCTGAGTAAAGTCTTGATAGGCGCTTTGTGCGTCACCTGATTCGTAATAGGCTCGGCCACGAGACGCATAGGCTGCTGAGTAGCTGTCGTCTAGCTGAATGGCATAGCTGTAGTCTTGAATTGCAGCGGGCAGGTCACCGTAAATGGCATAGGCATCGGCTCGCCCCTTGTACACGCCGCCATCAACCGGGTTTAGACGAATCGCACTCTCGTAGTCTGATAGCGCGTCGGGTAAGTTGTTGCTGGCTACGCGGGCACGGGCCCTTTGGTGATAGGCCTCGCCTGCGTAAGCATCTAGCTCAATGACTCTGTTAAAGTCTGCGATCGCCGCCGCCGTATCTCCTTGCGCACTGTATAGAGAACCTCTAGCCATGTAAGCTTGAACAGAATCCGGTTGAAGGGCTAGCACCTCATTAATATCTGCCAGGGCATCGCCAGGTCGGCCTAGCGAAGAATAAACATAGCTTCGATTGTAGTAGGCCTCAGTATTATCAGGATCTAGCTTGATAGCCTGATTCAAGTTTTCTAGGGCGGAGGGAAACGCCGCCAAATGGTAGTAGGCGACGCCTCTGTTGAGAAAGGCTTCGACATAGTCTGAACGTAGGTCAATTGCGGTTGTGAGCGGGAGAAGTGCGTTTTCGTAGTCGCCGAGTTCAATCAAGGAAGCGCCGCGATGCATGTAGGCGATCGCATACTCAGGATCAATGTTAATTGCGCTTTCAAAATCTACCAGCGCTTCTGCGTGGGCCCCGATAGCTGCTTTGGTCACGCCCAAATAGGCGTAGGCTTCTATGTGGGTTGGGTTGAGTGCGATCGCCTCTTCAAAATCACCCATCGCCGCCGCTAGCTCGCCCATCTCATAAAACAGCGCGCCGCGAGAAAAATAGGCTAGACCGTAGTCAGGACGAATATAAACCGCCGTAGAGTAGTCGGCCATCGCCGCTGCTGGATCGCCCAATTTGAGCTTAGCTGCCGCTCGAAACAGATACGCTTCAGCGTAGTCGCTATTTGCTGTAATTGCGGCGTTGAAGCTAGCCACCGCCGCTGCACTGTCTCCTCGATTGTATGCCTGAATGCCCTGGTTGTAGTGTTCTATCGCGCTTGTCTTTGCCGTCATGTAGTCAGCTGCTTCCGCTGGCTCTGGCTCTGTTTCTGCTGATTCCATAACCGATTCAGGCATCTGAGAATCTGGGGTCTGGGAATCTGGAGTATCGGTATCGGTCAGCCTGGGCTCAGGCATCGCCTCTGGTAAAAATACCTCGGGCAGTGCTTGGGCGCCGCCGCCTTCTGTACTGGTTTCCGTTGCATCCATCTCGGGGATTGCACCATTGGGTTCTAATACGGGGAGTGCCCGCTGACGATGCATTTGCAGCGCTGCATCGTCGGCTCTGCTCAGCGTACTTGTGCCATCCGCATCTATATTGAAGACAGGAACGTCTATGGGCTCAAATGCAGTCTCAAGGAATTCTTCATTGGCTAGGGCCGGTAGCGAGCTCCACAGGCTTGTTGATGGGCCCATTAGTAGGCTGCTGAGAAGCGTAGTGAAGCTTAAAACTGTGCGACCGCTGCGATTCATGACGTTTCGTTGCCAAGGCAAAATAGTATTCGGCGAGATAGGCGTAGATTGCCCAGTTCCTGAGGGCGAAACGCCCGATGAAACTACCGATTTAGCCTGAAATAGACTGCAAAACAATAGACTTTGGCAAATACACTGAAGCCTGGATCAATATTGCTTACATCGCTCCTCGTGCGGTTCTTTTTGACAGCTCTTCTCCACAGTTTTTTCTCCACAGGTCTTTTTCTCCACAGGTCTTTTATGTAGTTTTTCTATCTCAGTTTTTCTTTGTAGCGCTCTCTAACTCGACTCTAAACTTTGGCCAATTTTTTACGGTTCATGCGATCGCATCTCACTAGCCTTCTTCCACCACCTAAGACCGCAGGCTGGACAGGCTCCTTTTTCAAACTCGCTATTGCCAACACCATCTCTCACGTTATGGTGCCGCTAGCAGGTCTGATCGATACAGCTTTCCTGGGTCACCTAAGCGAAGTGCGCTATCTCAACGGCGTCGCTGTGGCAAACGTCATCTTTAACGTCATCTACTGGGGCTTTAACTTTTTTCGGATGGGCACGACCGGACCGGTTGCACAGGCTGTGGGCCAGTCCGATGAAGTCGCGGTATGGCTGATTGCTGTGCGCAATGCACTGCTGGCGCTAGGTGCGGGCCTTACAGTATTGCTTTTCCGAAATCCTATTGCGACCTTTGGGTTTTCGCTCTTGCAGGCCACACCGGGGGTTAAGGAAGCCGCGATCGCATTTTTTCAGGGCCGCATCCTCGGCGCACCTGCGGTCCTAGTGAACTTTGTTCTATTGGGCTGGCTGCTCGGACGTGGCAAGGGAAAAGTCGTTATTATTCTGGCGCTGGTGAGCAACAGCAGCAACATTATTTTGGACTACTGGTTTATTCGGCAGTTAGGCTGGGGTAGCTACGGCGCTGGGCTGGCAACCGCGCTGAGTCAATATATTTTGTTGATCTCCTGTCTTGGCATCATTTTTACAGGCTCTGTTCCCTGGCATCACTGGGCTCAAATAAAACCTAAGCTTTGGCAGCCCGCAGCCTTGCGTTCCTTGTTTGGCCTCAACCGAGATATTTTGATTCGCACGTTCTCTTTGGTTATTGCTATCTCTTTGTTTACCAACTTCAGTTCTGGCTTGGGTGAAACAGTTTTAGGCGTTAATACGTTACTTATGCAGGTTGTTCTAATGGCAACTTATTTTATCGACGGCATTGCGCTGGCGGTAGAAAGCTACGCTGGCCGATTTTATGGACAGCGGGCGACGGCAGATCTGCACTGGCTGCTGGTATTAGGGATTGGCGGCAGCGCAGGCTTAGGCGCAGCGATCGCACTCATTCTACTCATTTGGCCACTGGCTTTCTTTAGTCTTCTGACTAGCCACAACAGCCTACTCACACAAATTCCTAGTTACGTTATTTGGTTGATTCCTGTACTCAGCTTTGGCGGTATCGCTTTTACCTTAGACGGCTATTTCCTGGGCCTTACTGCCGGACACGTTTTGAGGAACAGTACTTTAGCTGCGGCCTTTATCGGTTTTTTGCCGCTTGCACTTGTCGCTAACTGGCTCGACAGCCCTCACTTGCTCTGGCTCGCCTGGGCAACACTGATGGTCACACGAGCAGGCACCCTACTCTACAGAGTTCCGGCTTCTTTGAACGTTACAAAAGCCATTCACCAAGACGCTATCCATTAAAAAGCGACAGCTCGCTATTGCTCACTGTCGCCTTCTAAATACTTTTCGCTTCTATCTTCTGCAATTTACCTTCTGCAACTCACAGAACGGAGTTCGCTCTTCTAATCACGCTGCGATAAAAAGCAACAGATGAGCTGCAAACTTACTTGCGGATATCTTTGGCCATGTTGCGGAACATATCCATGTCGCTAGACGCAGACCTGCGAGGTGCAGATGCAGGCGTAGGGGCTGGTTTAGGAGTGCTTTCAGTCTTGGGCGCTTCTACAGGCGCGCTCGCTTCAACAGCGTTAGTCGCAGGTTGTGGTGCAGGTGCCGCGTAAGAGCCAAACGTAGGTGTGGGCTGCTTAGGCGCCTGATAGCCGTTGCCGTCCAGACTCTGCGCTGTCGTAGCAGAAATCTGTCTGACACTTTCCATATGCTCAGTTTCACCCTTTTTCTTAGCGAAGGTTCGCTTGACTACTTTTGTCGAACGCATGTAGTCGATGTTGCCAAAGGTTTTGGCGTCATCATCGCTGAGGTAATACGCTTGCTTTGGTGCGGTGTCATCCTTGGGTGCGCTCTTGCCAAACACGAATTCGAAAAGACCCATCGTTCTCCTAATCTAATTTCTGAAAAGCTGTGTATACCCATATTAACTTTTATTTCCTTCCTTAGAAAGGGGAAATTAGGAAAAGCTGCGTGAACGCTCGGAGATTTTGCACCCAAGGCGATTAATCAAGCACTGCTTCAGTCCTGACTAAACTAACTATTAGAGTGCGCATAGCGTCTACGAAGAAGGCTTACAGCTTTCTCTGATACTCCTCTAACAGATCAATCAGATTCACCTGACACTGCATTGGCAATAGCTCAGCGAGCGGTACCGTTCGTCTCCCTCCACCAAGCTTGATAGGAATATCTTGCAAAACTTTGACTACAGCGTCTTCTGAAATATCGTTGCTAGTCACCATAGGCAGCAGCTTTTCAGCCAATGGTGTGTGAAGCTTTGCCACACCCAAATACAGGTGCCATTTGGCGATATCGATGTATATGTTCTCGCCAATTTCAGCGGCTAGACCTTCTAGCACTTCAGTAGAATTCGCAGTAGCCATAGTGAGACCTCTTTATGTGATGTCTTAAATAATTGCAATTGTTACTGCTCGCACTGTAGCGGCGATCGCTATTTGCCAACATCTACCTTTTTAGGGGTGTAATCTGCGATCGCAAATACATACACCGCATGGGCAAACAAAATTCCCAGCATGGTGAAGGTCACCAGCTTGGCTTGAGGCAGTGAACCCGGATTAATGGTGTTAAAAAACCAAATGCCCGAATTGACACAGGCAAAGCCTGCCACATGTACTGCAAAGTTGATGCGATCTTCCAATCGGCGCAAAGGCGGATCGTTAGCGGGATCGGGTTCTCGGGGCCAACGAGGAGGCATAAGGACTAAAAAATGAAGTGAATATTTCTATTGTAATCAAACGTGGCTTCGCAAGATGGGCTCGCACGTTTCACCGACTTGGTTACTGACTCTGTTAACTGCTAACTGCTGAGCGCTGCCAGTGACCAGATTTGCCGCCAACTTTTTCTACCAGATGAATATTGCCGATCTGCATGGATTTTTCTAGCGCTTTGGCCATGTCGTACAGAGTGAGTGCAGCGACCGAAACAGCCGTCAGCGCTTCCATTTCTACGCCGGTTTCTGACTTTGTTTTTACCGTGGCCTGAATGCGATAGCCCGGTAGCTCCGTATCTGGATCGATCGTCACTTCAATTTTTTTTAGCGGTAGCGGATGACATAGCGGAATCAGATTGGCCGTTTGCTTGGCGGCCATAATGCCAGCTAGGCGGGCAGTGCCAATCACGTCCCCTTTAGGCGCATTTCCCGATTGAATGGCATTGAAGGTGGCGGCGGTCATTGTGAGGGTGCCCGCTGCGATCGCCTGACGCACCGTCGTTGTTTTGGCTGATACATCCACCATCTGCGCTTGGCCGCTGGCATCCAAATGAGTCAGCGAGTCAGCCGAATTAGAAGTACTCATAGGCAATGAAAAATGGGTCAAAGGGGGCGAAAAGAAAAAAGCGATTTTGGGTAGACGAGAGACATCGTCCGTGTGTTACTATTAAAGCCCCAAACGGGAAACGCGCGGGCCTGTAGCTCAGTGGACTAGAGCACGTGGCTACGGACTACGGTGTCGGGAGTTCGAATCTCTCCAGGCTCGCTTTCAAAGATAGGATGTCAGACTTTTTCAGTCTGACATCCTATCTTTTTGTTTTTGAGCTATCTACGGCTTAACTTTTTACGGCATACACATCACGGCCACCGTTTAAGGCGAACTGGACTGAGTGCTGTAGGTCTTTGCTAGACGTTGTGATGAAAATAATCAGGCCAATAAAGGTCATCAGACCAGAGAGCGCAAATACCAGGCTGTAGCTGCTAGCGTCGGCAATGCGACCCATCACAGGCCCAGCAAGCGCGATGCCTAAATCGAAGCCAGTTAGGCAAAGGCCGAACGTGATGCCTCGCTGATTTGGGCGCGATCGATCGGCCATTAGCGCCGCGATGATAGGAATGAGCGTACCGCTGCCTGCGCCTTGAAACATGCCTGCGAGCAGTAGCATAGGGGCGCTGTCAGAAAGTGCCAGCGTTAGCATCGCTAGGGTGTAGAACATTAGGCCCATGCTGATGAAGCGGCCTCGGCCTAGCTGGTCGCTGGCTTTTCCTGCCAGAGCGCGAATAGAGAAGGAAGCGATCGCACTCATTGTATAAATCAGCCCAATATTTACGACAATTCCTGTAGTACGCACGTGCAGAGGCACAAAGGCGACCATGGTGCCGAACGCTGTCCCCACCATGAACAGAATCAACGCGGGGATGCGAATAGGAGCGGTGAAGAGCAGGCTCCAAAAGGCGGGCTTGCGCTCAGTGCCAGCTTTAGTGCCAGCCTTATTAATCCTGCCTGATTCAGTCCTATCCATTGCTGGCCGTGGCGGCTCATGGGCGACCAGAACGCACAGCGTTCCAATCACACCCAGTGCTGTCATGACTAAGAATGCAAAGATGAAGCTACCTTCGAGGTAGCCGCCCAGCGCCGGACCCAGTGCCATGCCAACTGGGCTAGCTAGGCTCATGTATCCGATGAGTTCGCCCCTTTGATGCGGTGGTGCCATGTCGGCAATCGAGGCAGTGTAGGCGGTGGCAAATGCGGCGATGCTGATGCCGTGAAAGGCGCGAGTGGCAGCCAGTAGCAAAATGGATGATTAGAGCTGTAAGCCAGTCGGTAGCGCGATTGATATGTTGGGGAAAAGGCTGACGGAAAGATAGAGGATCGGGGCGATCGCAATCACAATAATTCCAATCAGCAGCGCTGGTTTACGCCCTTGGCGATCGATAAACTGAGACATCCGCGGGCGAAACCCCAGCAGTCCAATGGCAAACGCGGCCATCACCCAGCCAATTTCCTGATTACTTGCGCCAAAGCTTTCGATATATAGCGAAAGCTTTGGCGCAAGTAATCAGGAAATTGGC
>CALDSK010000285.1 GCA_937911865.1 uncultured Synechococcus sp. | reverse complement strand
GTTGCCTGTGTCACTGTCTCAGAATCGTACCTCACGCAATCAGGAACCGCTATAGCATCTGGCACAGAGTAGTCGCCAGCAAAGCTGTGGGTTAACGCTTCTGCTCGAAATACCAGATTATCTGGCGTGCGCTCGAACTTCACAAATTCGCGAGACTCACCGTCTGAGTTAAAGCTCAGTGTCGCTTTGCCGTAGTCTTTAACAGCGGCAGAGAGCAGCGTACCCGGGCCCGTCCCCTGTGCGGTTTGATACTTCGGGTTAGCGGTAATAAACAAATTTATTTTTGTGCTATCGGTGAGCGCGGCCGAGGATGGATAGGCCAGGTAAAATGCGATCGCCCGTCCTGGGAAAAACCCTGAAATACCCTCGCGCATCACCGCAACGCCTGCTAAATCCACCATAAAAGGGGATACATCGACATATGTGTAGTCAGCGCCCAGTGCCTGCTTAATTTGACCATAGGTACTGCCGATTTTCGCGGGGCCAATGCCCTCCGGGGTAATCAAAAAGTCATTTTTTACCGCCGTTTGGTTACGCCACAGGCGAGCAAAGTCAGACGTATCCGAAAGCAGTTCAGGATTGGCGCTTTCTATTTCCTGCTGTAGGCGCTGAAGCGCTTGCTTTTGATGGCTCACACCCGAATAATATTTAGCGACATCGACCAGAGAAATAGGCATAAGGGACCTCGAAAGCTCACAACGTCCACAGTTTGGCGCATATCATCTCAATTCGACAGTACCCGTTAGTTTGACTTAATAATTCTGCTGGGCGCTCAGGCAAATTGGGGTATACATACAAGAGCTATGTATACCCTACAAAATAGGTCTTACACACAGGTCTTACGCACAGTTAGTCAGGAGAAAGCATGAGTCCAAAATTATCCGGGAAAGTGGTGCTGATCAGCGGTGGAGCAGGCGGCGCGGGCCGGGCCGCTTCACTGCGGTTTGCGGCCGAAGGAGCCAGCGTTGGCATTGTCGATATTCAAAGGCACGCTGGCGAACAGCTAGTCCAAGAAATTAAAGATACTGGCGGCAGCGCATTTTTTGTTGAAGCCGATGTCTCGAAGGCCGCAGACGTTGAAAACGCCGTTAAACAGATTATCGACCACTATGAGAGGATTGATATTCTCTTCAATCATGCCGGAACGCTGATTGTTAAGCCCTTTCTAGAAACAACAGAAGAAGACTGGGACCGACTGATGGATATCAACGCAAAAAGCATGTTCTTGATGAGCAAAGCGGTTCTTCCTGGCATGATCGCAGCCGGAAAAGGCGTTGTGATCAATACGTCTTCAATCTCTGCATTTACAGCCGCACCGATGGAAAGCCTCTACTGCGTTACCAAGGGCGCGGTGGCTCAGCTCACTAGAGCGATCGCAGTCGAATTTCGCGATGCGGGCATTCGCTGTAATGCCATTGCCCCCGGCTTTATTCGTACGCCCCACGGCCTCCGCGAAATCAAAGAATGCAGCGCCCTCGGCGTCGAGTTCACAGAAGCTGATATGGCTAAATCTCAAGGCCGATTCTGTGAACCCGAAGAGGTTGCTAGCGTTGCACTCTTCCTAGCGTCTGACGATGCCAGCTTCATCAACGGAGCCTCTATCGACGTAGACAACACCTGTACTGCGGCAACCTAATGTGTCTGTAGGCGCTTGCATGTGAGCGCTTGCATGCTAGAGCTACATGCAAGCGCTTGAACTTAACGGAGGTGTGATTAACAGCAGCCGCCGCCATCGTAATACCAGGTAGAATCCGTCACCGTAATATCCTCAAACTTATCCAGGTTTCGCGCCGTTTTATCACAGATCGCCAGTGGAATGCCCGGCATCAAGATATGTCCGGCGTTATCGTCAAAATACTCCTGCTCACCCGCATACACTGCCATCTTGCCGGTAAAAATGCAGGCACCATCCGGCGCAATCGGCACCTTAAAAGACACGCAGTCCAAGCTCTCTAGCATCAGGTGCTGGTCTAGCTTATAGTGCTTCGCATTCAGCAGTCGGTAAGGACGACGCGCCCGCACTTCTACTTGACCAAATCCGGCATCAATAATTTTTTGGGTATAGTCCTCGTAGGTCAGCGCCCCGGACAAACACATCGCCCGCAGCCGGTCGTCGTTGCGCAAATGCACCGGAATATCTCGGGTGGTAATCGGATCGCTCATCACCAGGCGACCCTCAGGTTTTAGAACTCGGTATGCCTCAGCGAGCGCTCGCTGCAAATCTTCAGGTTCAAAGATGTTGAACAGGCAGTTTTGCGCCACCACATCAACAGAATTATCCGGCATCGGAATATTGAACGCATCGCCTTCGCGAACGCTGACAAAGCTAGGGTCAAACCAGTCATTTTGCTCAGCTGCGATCGCTAAATTTCGCACTGCGGCCGTCCGCATAGAGGCCACGGGATCTACCGCAATAATGGCCTCAGGGCGACGAGAAAAATAGGCAAACTGTAGCGCTTCAATGCCACCCCCAACGCCGACATACAGCACAGTCGGATCACCGGTTAGCTCAGCTGGGTGCACTGTTGTACCGCAGCCATAGTTCATCTCCTGCATCTGCACAGGAATGGTTAACCCTGGCATTTGTAGCGGCGTACTCTGCACACAGCACAAACCGACATCCGGGGTCTCAGCAACTTCTGTATAAAAATCAGCAACCGCTTCTAAATAACTCACTATTGTCCTCTTTAGATCCTTGCAGCATTGTTCAGGTTCAAGCTTGCAGTGTAGAGGGCATCACTGAGTTTTCGCTGAGGAAAGATAAAAAACTTTTCAACCCCAGCAGCGATTACAGAGCACTCTGTCTTGTTCCAATTGTCATCCAATCTTCAAGGTGGCTTGACTCAGATCACCAATTTACCCCCTACTTGATAGCATTGCAGTAGACCAAAGAGGATGGGTCCATGCGCACTCAAAAATCATCAGCCAAGATTAGCCTGGCAGCAGGACTGCTATTCGCGCTAGGCAGCTGCGTCACACCCTCTACCCCTCTACCAGAGGAAAGCGCTGAGGGCGTTAGCACTCAAAGCCTAACCACAGAAATGTCGAACCTGGCGGCCTGTGAGGCGATCAGTAAAGCATCCAAGCCTGAACCCCTCAACAAAGCGCTCAGCGACAACGAAGAAACCCCTATTTTTGAGCTGTTCAACTTTCGCCCTCAGGAAATTGCGATCGCAGGCGACAGCGTCACAATAACCACTGCGCATCACATCTTTTCGCTGTGCCAAACCAACAACACCTGGGCTATCACCGCTGCCGATGCCAGCGCAGACGAAGAACCCTACGACTACCAAAAAGACCTCCAAAAAATCGCAGACCCCGACTACGAAACAATTGAGGTTGATGGCGAAACCTATCAATACCGCATTCGACTTCAGGCCGAGTGGCTGACCGAACAGCTAAGCCCCATCACCTTCGATCCAGAATCACCCGAGCAGGCAACAGCCGAAGAGCTGGCAACAGCCGAAGAAGATGCGGTCTTTTTTGAAATCAAAAAACCAGATGGCGAGGTTATTAGCCAGCAGGTATACACGCTGAGCGAACTACAAGAGGCGCAGCTCGGTGCTAGCTTAGGCGTACCCAGTATTGCCGGCGCGGTGAGTGTAGCATCCGATCTTTGGTTTGCCAGCAGTGCCAGCCAGGGAGAAGGCGACAGCGGCTTTGCTAGCCTTATTCACTACAGCCCAGAAGATGACAAAATTGTTGTAGACAAACCTGAAGATATTCAAGGCGATCAGATCACGTCTTTGGTGGCCACTGTCGGTGAAATTTCAGTCGGCGAAATTTCAGTAAAGTCAGCCGCCGCCGACACGTCAACAGCCGAGGCATCAACAGATGACGCGGAAGACAAAGAGACAACTCAGTCGACTGATGGAGCCACTGATGAGGTCACTGGCGAAGCCACTGGCGATGATGCCGAAAAGGAGACTGCGGAAAAGGAGACCGCAGAAACAGAGAATGCACCTGAGAACGCTGCACCTGAAGCCGTCACATCTGACAGCGCACCTGAAGAAGATACGACTGAAACAGTAGCTACAGAGGAAGCAACTGGCGAAACAGCCAGCGAGCCCACAGCCGACGAAACCGTAGCAGAGGCAACCGGCGAAAATGAGCCCCTCACGCTGTGGCTAGGCACTCAGCGCAGTGGTGAAGGCGTACCCTACTTCCCAGCCAATGGCCTAGTCGCCTACCAGCCTGAAACCAAAGAACTGACCTCCCATACCATTACCAACAGTCCCTTGATCGGTGCAATTCCTTACCAGCTGGCGGTGGAGGAAGACACCCTCTGGGTGGGTACCGGAGAAGGCCCCTGTCAGGTCAACTGGAAGACGATTGGAAATAGCGACAGCTGGAATTGCTGGCAGTTTACGGCGATCGCAACGCTGCCATCAGATGGCGTAGAAGTCTTCGATAGCTTCTTGGCAGACGGTCCTACGGCCACCCTCAACAAAGATAGGGTCGAAGTACTCTGGGCCAATCAATCGCTAGAGGAGGAAAACAAAGAAGCCGCTGCCGACACGCTGCGTTATGAAGTGGTGTACGAACCTGGGTTTGAAACCCAGCTGTCACAGGGCGGCTACCGTATAGAAAACGAGGTCGCTCAGCGAGCAGCAGGCGGCAATGAAATCTTTTGGCCCGGTAACCAGTGGCACTGGAACGGCAAGCGCTTCGAGCGCACCCTAGATGAAGTTGCGCTCAACTTGGTAGGGGGCGGCCCTTATGGACTGGCCAAGTCTAACAGCCGTAGCGGTTTCGATTTTGACAGCAGTGCTATTCGAGGTGAGTTCGATCTCTTAGAGCTGAACGCAGACTATACCAAAGTTCGCTATTACTCTGGATGGATAGAAGGCGCTGATATAGAGGTGTATCCTACGGTCGTACCGGCTGAAGAACCGACCGAATCAAAACCCAATCCGCTGACTGAAATGGCAGCTGGGCTGACGGCAAATCAGGGACCCTAAAACCCTGAGTAGTTTCCGATACAGCGCTCTTCGGTGCACTGCTTCTCCTGATAACCTCTACCGGCAACCTGCCGGCAGCGAGAAGTCATGCACCGCCTTTGGGGTAACGGTCGGTTCCAAGGCGAAGCTAGGGCCAAGATGCACACTGTACCCGCCGATCGCTTTCAAGCCGAGTTAGACAGCAGTCCGCTCACACGCCCGATGTGGAGGCTGTGGATACTCTCAGCGGGACTGATTGCGCTAGACGGATTCGATTTTTTCATCATCGGCGTGGCGATGCCGTTTATTCGCCGAGATTTTGCGTTGAGTGCAGGGTGGGTGGGTGCGATCGCAACCGCCGCTCTCCTCGGTGCGTTGCTCGGCTCACTCACCCTCGGCCCGATTACCGATCGGGTGGGTCGCCAAAAAATGCTGGTGATTGACATTGCTTTATTTATCGTCGCCTCGCTGGCAACCGCCCTCGCTTGGAATGCGGAGTCACTGCTGTTCTTTCGCTTTCTAGTCGGCGTAGGTATTGGCGCAGACTACCCTATCAGCGTCGCCTACGTTACAGAAAATGTACCGGCGCGTCACCGAGGGCGTATGGTAATTGGTGCGTTTAGCTTTCAGGCCATCGGCGCTTTGCTCGGCGCACTTGTTGGCTGGGTGACTATCGGCATTTTTCAACAGACTGCACCCGATATGGCCGTTGGCTACAGCTGGCGTTGGATGCTAGGAGTCGGTGTTGCGCTGTCTGTTTTAGTGGGCGGGCTCAGGCTGTTGTTCTTACTTGAAAGTCCCAGCTATTACATCGCTAAAGAAGAGTATGCAGCCGCTTCAGAAGCCGCCTCCGAATTGCTCAAAAAAGAGATTTTAATTAAGCCCCCAGCAGATGCCCAAACAGAAACAGCCGCTGCGCTTGGCTACGCTGATTTGTTCTCGCCTGCCTATCGGCAGCAGACCGCATTAGCCGCTATTCCCTGGTTTCTTCAGGATATTGCCACCTACGGCATAGGCATATTTACACCAACTATCATTGCAGCCCTAACTTTCTCAGAAGGCGGCGATTTTCTTGTGCAGGAAATGGCGTCTGCCAAAGGCGCAGCGATCGTCAACGTATTTCTAGTAGTGGGGTTCGCGCTAGCGGTTTTGCTCATAAACCGGGTAGGCCGAATCGCACTGCAAATTGTTGGATTTGTGGGGATGGCAGCAGGACTAGGCATCTTGTCTTTTTCAGAAAGTAATGCTCAGCTGACGCTGCTATTCGCCGGATTTATTCTGTTCAATCTCACGATGAATCTCGGGCCAAATTCCACCACTTTTTTACTGTCAGGAGAAGTTTTTCCACCGGCTATTCGAGCGAGCGGGGCAGGGCTTGCAGGGGCGATCGCTAAATCAGGCGCGGTCTTAGGAGCACTCGCGCTGCCCGTACTACAAGCGCGTTTAGGCATAGCGGTTTTGCTGCGATCGCTCGCTCTTATTTGCCTGCTCGCAGCGCTCATTACCTTCGCACTAAGGCAAGCTGCACCTACCGCTCAGCCAAACTCAAAGCAGCTTACTTAACGTGAGTTACTTAGACGCCAGCGCCGCCTGAATAAACGCCTTGATCGGAGTCAGCTCAAAACACTCAGCTAGCTCGCGCACATGCGCCCAAAACGGCACATGCGCATCTTTTTGCGCCAACCGCTGCTCCGCCTGCTCCACAATTCCGTAAATGTCGCCGGTCTGAACCAAACTATTTAGAGCCAAAAGCACCGCGCGAGAAGGATAAACCCACACCTCTGGAGAATCAGCTGTCGCATCAGCCGTCGTGAGACTTAGCGAATCCGGCGGCACTGCATCCGGCTCCGCTAAATGGTCAGGCTGAGAAACAGGCAAATCTACATCAAACCAGAATAAACTTCCCACATCGGGCTGACTGGTCACTTGAAGCTCTCCGCCCATCAGTGACACAATTTTCTGGCTGATAGCCAATCCTAATCCTGTTCCCTCAGTCTGCTTCTGCGCATTGCCCACTCGCTCAAAAGGCTTAAAAATTCGCTCTAGCGCCTGCGCCGTCATGCCGATGCCTGTATCTTGCACCTGAAAGCGAAAACGCATAATGCTATTGCATGGAAGAGGATTATCCAACACCGGCACGTCAGCTCGACGGAGAGGCTTTATACCAGCTGGCTGAGCAACATACATCGGCTGTACCTTCACCATCAGCGACACTTTTCCACAGTCGGTAAACTTCACCGCATTGCTCAACAGGTTCAGCAACACCTGCTTTAACCGTTTTGCATCGACGATCACACCGGCTGGCAAATCAGCGTCGCACAGCAGTTCAAAAAGGACGCGCTTCTGCTCAGCTTGAGGGCGACAAATTTCACTAACGCTGCGCAGAAAAGGCCTTATCAGTAGCTCACTGTCATTGAGTTCCATCTTGCGCGCTTCAATTTTAGAGAGATCCAAAGCATCGTTGATCAACATCAACAAATGCGTACCGCACTGATCAATGACGTTGATGCCTTTGCGCGCCATCGGTGGCAGCGTCTCCAAACGATTCAAAATCTGCGCGTAGCCTAGAATCCCATTCAAAGGCGTGCGCAGCTCATGACTCATGTTTGCCAAAAATTCGCTCTTAGCCCGGTTGGCGATATCGGCACTTTCCATCGCAGCACGCAGCTCAACGGTACGCGCCAGAACCCGCAGTTCAAGCGCTTCTACAGAGTGACGCAGCTGAAGCGTCACCTGGGAAAAAGACTGCTCTAAAACGCTCAGCTCATCCTGTTTATTCAAAGCTGACAATGACGACAGGCCATTCTCTGAAAAGTTCTTTATGCCCTGCGTCTCTGCATATTTTGACTCCATACCCGAAACAAGCTGATGACCCTCTCGCAAAATGGGATATAGGCGCCTGCGCAGCTTCCAGGTGAATAGAACAAATCCCAGGGTTAATGCTACAACCAGGCCACATAGACTAGCCGCAGCGTTGATTACAACAGGGAGCCACACAGTTGATTGGGGCACAGATACCAACATCAGCCAGTCCGTTTCAGAGATGGGTTCATACGCCCAGTAACGACCATGACGGCGTATTAAACCCCGCTCATCTGGCATGATTTGTAGCCATAGAACAGACAGACCAGGAATGGTTTCGTATGTCTTTAATTTTCCTGAGTCTGCGGTCGTTAGGTCTACTGTCTCTGAATCTGCGGTCTCTGAATCTGCGGTCTCTAGACTTAAATCCTCAGGAGTCGTAGACGCCAGCACGTTTCCCTGAGCGCTTATCAAAGTCACAGACTCTGCTGAGCGCTGCCTTTGAGCGTTAAAGGCCTCTTGAACTGTGGACAGATTGAACCGTAAGCGGGTTTCGCCAACCTGCTGCTGCGCATCGTTGAGCACAGGGGTTGTCTGTGTAGCCATGATCCCTCCTTCCGCCAAAGCAGGTTCTGACCATGGGTCACTGCTTAAAGGTGAACGATTAGAAAGTGAATCAGGATCGGATAGCGCTTCGCCGGGCGCTGGTTCAAAACTAACGGCGTATGCTGCGTCTGACGTTCCAGATAGTTTAGTGGGTAAGGAACGATAGGCTCGGGGATTATCTATGCCTTGTTGGTTCAGTGCGATCGCAGCTCGCGAAATAGTCTGCGCCATCTGTTGCCCTTCTGCCAACTGGTCTTCTAGCGCAGTGACATGGCCCGCCAGACTGCGCTGAAGAGTTTCAACCGTCTGCTTTTCTAGCAACCGATAGAACCCGTATGACAAGCTGCCTATCCCAACAAACGCACTGCCTAAGGTGTAAATAAACAGCTTAGAAGCAATCGAGTGACGGACGAGAATCTTCATAGGCTGTGGAGTCGCTACGACTTATGTAGCAAATGTCTTAATGCATTAGGACATTTGCTATATTGCCCGACTGACCCAGTACGATAGAGAATACAACATTCAAACCAAGAGCCGATGACGCCTTCCACTGAAAGCTGGTTTATCGTAAAGCAGGCTTCTCACACGTGCAAAATTCTTTCGAGCGCAGAACTCGAAGCAATTGAGCAAACAGACGAGACTACAGACGCTGACGCTGCACCGACCCGATGGGGACCATTTGAAACGCAAAATCAGGCCATCGCAAAACGCGTTGGCCTGATTAGAGCGGGAAAGTGTCAGCCTAGCTAGTGGCGATAGAGCAATCGCCGTCCCGGCTTTATCCAGTCAGAGGTTGCTTGCGGCTACTCACCATCGGCAACGCCAGCGGAGCTAGCAGACTGTCGCTGGGAGCGAATAGCGTCGGAGAGAACCTCCATGGCTTTAGCGTATTGCGGATCTTCCAGGGTCCCTACTTTGTCGCGGTCTTCAGTAAGCTCGTCGCGCTGCTCTTCGCTTAGCTCTACGATGTAGTCAGGTTCGATGCCCAGCTCGTTGATGTCTCGGCCTGACGGTGTGAGGTACTTAGCAATCGTTACTGCAACACCCGACCCATCAGCTAGGCCGCGAACCGACTGCACTAGCCCCTTACCAAATGTTTGCGTACCCACCAAAACGGCTCTGTCGTTGTCTTGCAGCGCACCAGAGAGAATTTCGCTAGCACTAGCCGAACCACCATCGACTAAAACGACCAGAGGCCGATCGGTGAGCGCCTGATTATGGGCGACTTCCTCATCACTGGTGGCATCGCGATCGACAGTCGATACGATGGTGCCTTCTTCAATCCACATCTGAGCGATATCGATGCTAGAGAAAAGCAAACCGCCTGGGTTGGAACGCAAGTCAAGCACGTAACCAGTGACGTCTCGCTCTTCTAAAGATTCAATAGCATCTTTCATTTCAGCCGCCGCATTGGCGCTAAACTGCGTCAAGCGAATGTATCCAACGCTCCCTTCGTCGCTCGCTTCTACAGAATAGCGAACAGGATGAATTTCAATCCGCGCGCGCGCCAGATCAAAGTCGAGCGCTTCGCCTTCGCGGCTAACAGAAAGCGTTACAGAAGAATCCACCGGGCCGCGAATCAGATTGACCGCATCGCTTAGATCCATCCCCTCCGTACTCTGGCCATCAATAAACTCAATGACGTCGCCAGAGAGCAGGCCCGCTTCAAAAGCAGGTGTATCTTCAATCGGTGCGACTACGACTATTTCGTTAGTTTCTTCGTCCTGAGAGATCTGAATACCGACACCCGTCAACTCGCCCGAGGTGTCAATTTGCATATTGCGAAACTCTTCAGGATCCATAAACCGCGTGTAGGGATCTTCGAGCTGCTCTAGCATCTCACGCACAGCGACGTAGGCTTCTTCCTGGTCGGTATAGGTGCGATTGAGATAGTCAGAGCGAACGCTATTCCAATCTACAGCGTTGAAAGAATCGTCTACGTACTCATGGTCGATTAGCTGCCACACTTCATCAACTAACTCCTTCGGGCTTTCTTTGAAGAAAGCCTGTCCGTTCGAAATATGAAGGTTTGCGCCTGTGATCACGAAGGCGGCACTCGCTAATGTGGTCGCACCTAAGATAAAACCGCGCTTAGTAATTGCCATAAGTACTCAAAATCCTGTGTGGAGGACGTAATATACGCCCAATTTAACATACCCTCTTTATTCGCAGCTCAGGCCCGCAATAGAGAGATCTCTCGATGATTTAAGAATCCAATAGAAACTAGGTTAGAGGGAAAGAAAATAACCTTTTTCTACAGATAGACCACTTTACTAAGCGCACAGCTTTATCCGGCACGAACCATAAAACGATCTCAAAACTTTGCCTAAATCACTCTCAAGATAGCAACGCTTTGTGTCATCGCAATTGCATTGATATGACAACCTGACAAAACTGAAGACTCGATGCCCCCCTCTACCATTTCAATCGCGATTGAATCTACTGCAGCTCTGGAGAACTTCATAGCTAAGGGGAATCTACTAAAAACCCAGAACCGCAGGCAAATTCAACAAACGCTGACTGACTGCACTAGCCGCGTTAGCACTGTCAAAATGCAGCGCTCAAAACGCGGTGCTTCAATGTGCCATTAGTCACAGTTACGATTTATAAAAAAAGATGTCGATGAAGACTGCTCTAAAGCTGTAAGCAAGAGCTTCTAGAACAAGAGCGCCTAGAAACTGTTATCGAACAGCTTTTATCAGGCATTAACAGCCTGCTTCTGACTGTCTGCCTCTGGCTCAACCCAGCGTCCGTCTGCTTTGATCAGATCGATCAAGGCTTCTACGCCTCGCTCCTGGGGCACGCGCTCTATTTCTTCACGGCCTCTGTAAAGTGCGATAGTCCCTGGCTGTTTACCCACGTAGCCGTAGTCAGCATCGGCCATTTCACCCGGACCATTCACAATACAGCCCATCACCGCAATATCGAGGCCGGTGAGATGGCTGGTTGCCTCACGTACTTTTTGCAGAACATTTTCTAAATTAAATAGGGTGCGACCGCAGGAAGGGCAGGCCACATATTCCACCATGGTTTTGCGAAGGCCCAGCGCCTGCAAAATGCTATAGCACACCGGAATTTCTTTTTCGGGGGCCTCGGTCAGCGAAACGCGGATAGTGTCACCGATGCCCAGAGCGAGCAGCGTACCGATGCCTGCGGTAGATTTAATCCGACCGTACTCACCGTCGCCCGCTTCTGTAACGCCTAGGTGCAAAGGGTAGTCCATACCCAGTTCGTCCATGCGCTGCACCATCAGCTGATAGGCCGCTAGCATCACTGGCACACGAGACGCTTTAAGAGAAACAACCAGGTTGTAGAAGTCCAAGGATTCGCAGATACGAATGAACTCTAGCGCCGACTCCACCATCCCTTCAGGTGTATCGCCATAGGTAAAGAGCATCCGCTCTGCCAGCGAGCCGTGGTTGACGCCAATACGCATGGCTTTACCCTGATCGCGCAGGGAAATCACTAGAGGCTCTAGTGTTTCGCGAATTTTGTCACCGATGGCGTCGAATTCTGCTTGAGTGTATTCGGTGCGATCGCTCCCATCTGGATTCTTAGACGCTTTTTCAAACACATACAGCCCCGGATTAATCCGCACTTTATCTACATGCTTAGCCACTTCTAGCGCGATCTTCATTCCGTTGTGGTGCACGTCTGCCACTAGGGGCACCACCTGATAAGTGTCAGCCAGCGTTTCCTTAATGCGAGCCAGCGCACGGGCGTGGGCCATACTGGGCACCGTCACCCGTACAATCTCACAGCCTGCTTCATGCAACCGGCGAATACCAGCAACCGACCCTTCGATATCCAGCGTGTCTTCATTGATCATCGACTGAACAACAACCGGATGACCACCGCCAATCGTCACATCGCCAACCTTTACCGGACGGGTTTTGCGTCGATTGATAGTAGTACTAAAGAGAGGCTCGCCCTCGGAAGCAACAGTGGAAGCGACGGCGGCATCACTAGCGCTGAGATCAGAAACAGGGGGTGTAGACAGAGTTTGCATAAATTTAGCTCGACCCGCTTGGTGGGTCGCGGCGCTTTACATACTTCAGGTTGCCACAGATCGCGGCCATTTGATGACGGTTGAACGGCCCAGAGCGGAAACGTTTCCACTCAATCTCTATATATGTAGCCTAAAAAACATGTGTGGCCTATGTAGCCTCAAAACCATTTCCAATGGCCACTACTCCAGTTTTGCAGTGCACTCTAGTATCAGCCGCTGATTGATCAGCGCGTAGGGCTGCACTTCTAGCGCATGGCGGAAAGACTGAATGGCGGCAGTATAGTTGCCCAGCGCCCGGTGGCTAAGCCCTAGTCCATGAAGCGCACCAAAGTGATAGGGCACCAGCTCAACTACTTTTTGACAGCAGGCGATCGCCTGCCAATAGTCTTTTCGTACAAAGTGCAGTACGGCCAGCCGGTTCCAGGCTTCAGCAAAATCAGGCTGCGCCTGCACAATGTCCTTGAGTAGGTCTTCGCAGCGTTCTATCTGCCCGGCGTCCAAAAAAGTCTGAGCGGATAGTAGCTGTTGCGCGCCATGAACGCCTTTTTGATGAAACCATTGGTGCCAAAGGGCAGCAGTTGCGCGCTCACGAACTGACTCATCTGAGCTTTTCAGATCTGCCAGCAAACGGTCAGCAGGACCAGTAGCCATTGAGAATATTCCTTATCGCTGAAAAAGCATCAGCTTTTTGTCTTTTAGTTTTTGTCTTTTAGTTTTTGTCTTTTAGCTCAAGTATAGCGGCGAGGCCACAAACCTAATCAGGCAGACGCTGTCAGCGATAGCTTACTCTACTGCCAGAGAAACGCGGCGTCCCCCAATTTCCCTCAGCTCGCTGAGCAGCTGGGCAATATCGTCATAGGGTAAATTACGGTCTGCTTTTAGCATCAGTGAACCGTCCGGATTTTCAGCGAAGTAGGCTTTAACGACCGGAGCTAACTCGGCCAAGTCGGTTTCTTCGCCCTCTAGAATCAAGGCTTTGTTCGTTGTTAGGCCAATAGTCAACGGTTCGGAGTCTTCGTCTTTTTCGAGCGTATTTTCGCTAGCACTATCGACCGACCTGGGTAGCGTGACGCCGTTGATTTGTACGCCCGTTAGCCCCATAGAGATCACGACAAAAAAGATAAGCACTGTCATCAGCACGTCCATCATTGGGACAAGGTTGACTTCAGGAATACGGCTAGGACGACGGCGACGGGTACGCATGATTATTCTTCCTCGGGTCGTTCTTCGGATCTTTCTTCGGGTCTTTCTTCGGGTCTTTCTTCGAGAGCAAGAGAAACGCGATCGCCGCCCACAGAACGCATATCGCCCAAAAACTGCATTACCTGCTCATAGGGCAGCTCGCGGCTAGGCACCAGATACACGGTTTTATCGGGGTTTCGCGCCAGGTATGCCTCTATCTCCGTGGTCAACAGGGCAGGGGCAACAGGCTCACCATTGAGCAACTGCTGCCCGGCAGCATCCATTTCAACGATAAACGGCTCTTGCAGCGCGTCTGGAACAACTGGAGTATCTTCAGCCTGCTCTGGCGGCAGATCAACCTGAATTAGCTGTTCACTACCCAGGGCAACCGAAATAACGACGAAAAAGGCTAGCACGCCCATCATCACCGTCAGCATAGGGATCAGGTCAATGGTTGGGATGCCATTGTCTTCTGAAGAGTTGCGAAAGCGCATAGAAAAGAAGAGAAAAAGTTAAGAAGATACTGGAAGAAGGACTCTAAAGAAAGAAGGATTAGAAACAAGAGTTACAAATAGGGCAGCTGGCGGCTTTCGCCTTGTGAAAGGCTATCGGCCGATTCAGGCTGATTGCTGAAGACCGCAGGATCGATATCACCCATCCTGGCGTGAGGGTTTGGTTCTGTGAAGGGCAATCGTCCTGGCTCGTACCAATACTCTCGATAAATTAGCTCTAGCTCATTACCTGCTTCTGAAAAATAATCCATCTGCTGAGACTGCAAAGTCACCATAATCCTGAGCACCAGCAGCGCCAAAATGGCCACAACCATACCCGCAGCAGTCGTAATCAGCGCCTCACCAATACCACCGGCCGCTTCGGTCGCGCCAACCGCACCGTCACCACCCCCAATATTCAAATTTTCAAACGTGGCAATCAGACCAGTTACCGTGCCTAGCAGCCCCAGCAACGGCGCGACGGCCACGACCGTTTCTAGCAGCTTGTCGCCTTTGCGCATTTTGACAAATTCTTTATCGCCCGCGTTCTCTAGCGCCAAGCGGAAGGAGTCAGGAGAGGGATTTTTAAGGCTAAGCGGCGCGAGCAGGAAGCGACCAATCGGCAGATCACGGGCCCGAGCAGCGATCGCAGCTGCCCCATCTAGATCCTCACGCGCTTTATCAAGAACATCGTTGACAACCCTGGCTTCTCGCTTGAGCAAATCGGTCCAAAAGGTGGCTCGCTCCAGTGCGCAGGCCAACGTGAACACAGAAGCACCTACGATGGGAACCATCACAGGTCCGCCTTTAGCCAAAAAATCGAATACGGTTGTCATAGCCTAACGGTAGTAGAAATAGAAATATTCTTTAAGTAAAGCGTGCGTAAGAAAAACGACTGCGATATTCGCTTAGTGGGCTGCCTACACGGATTTTGTCTAGCACAGATTTTTTAGATGATGTTTTGCGATCGCATCACGCTCAGCAGCCAGCTGGCCATCGTCGCTCGACGCGTCAGTCTAGGCACAAGCTGATCGACGGAGTACCCCTTAAAGCCCAAAAAAGTTTTGAGCAGCTGTTTATTTTCCTTAGGAATAGAGCGCGTTAGCTGCACCGTTGCCGGGCGACTCTCAATAAAATTAGGCGGTTCAGGATACTTCTGTCGCCAGGCGCCGTCCACTTCTACAGCCGACCATGACGCAGTCTCGTCATCGTAGCGATACCCCAAGGTCTGCCATACCAGCTGATTGACTGTATCATCGGGCAGCTCATTGTTTAGAATTGCCCAGAGGGTTTCGGTCGTTAAAGGAGGAAGATTAGTCATCATAAATCCGATGATACCAACCAATTCAGCAGGCCAGACGGCGAGCGGCTCCCAGAAGTCTCAGGCTCAGAGCAGTCAGCCTGATAACCAGCCTTTATCCCAATCGCCTTTAGCTCAACTAGATAGCCAAAAAATTTACAGCCAAAAAGTTCAGCAGGCACTCACGCTAAACGGAGCAGAGCTCGGCATTTGCCCGGCGTTTGCAAACATCCGCCCGCAGTTCAACATTCATAGCTTTGCCGCTCTGCCGTCTACCAATACGAAACTGTGGGAGCTGCTGGCGGCAGGTGCACCGTCAGGTACTGTGGTCATTGCCCGGCAGCAGTCGGCAGGCAAAGGGCAAAGGGGGCGCACCTGGCAGTCTGACGCGGGCGGAGCATACCTGTCTTTAGCACTAGAGCCTGACTGGCCAGTTGACCATAGCGCTCAGCTTACTTGCCTCAGCGCTTGGGGCATTGCGACAGCGCTCAACAACTTGGGCATTAACGTCAAAATCAAGTGGCCCAACGATATTTTGTTCGAAGGGAAAAAACTAGGCGGCATCCTGACCGAGACGAAGCTGGCACAAAGCATTCAAAAAGCGCCGGAAGGCAGCTGTGACGATATACCTAAGCCGATGATAAAGCAGGCTGTCATTGGGGTTGGCATCAATTGGCACAACCCGGTCCCTGAAACCGGGATTACGCTGGTCAATATATTAGAGGGAGATAAATCACCTCAACTTGGTAAAAACAAAATAAATTGTTTAGAGAAGCTAATTGCGCTGGTGCTTAGGGGAATCCTTCAAGGAGTCGTTTTCCAACAACAGGTGGGCAGTCAAGTTTTCATGAAGGCTTACCAAAAATTACTGACACAAGTCGGGCAGACTGTTTCACTGGATAGTAGCGGCAAGCTATCACTCGCATTGCCTACTGTTGCTATCTCGGGAAATGCACTAGAAGCCCCACGCCAGGTCGGCAAAAAATCGGATGCCAGCCGGTGGGCAAATCGTTCCGGAGAGGTCATAGGCGTTTCAGAAGAGGGATACTTACAGGTCGCTCTGCACCAGGCCAAACCAGGCAGCGGAGTCAATCAGGATTGCAAACAGGCACCAGCAAAAGTACTGAAAACATCAGTCGATAATATTTTGCTGCTTAAGCCCAGTGAGATACACATCCGTTAAGATTATTTTGGGATTCATTAAGGTTTATGACTATGACTGCGCCCCAGCATGACGAAGCAACTGCATCACAGCAGGGCAATAGCCATTCTAATCAGCCTCAAAAGCTACAGAGATGCTGGTTTATCACATTAGGGTTGCTCGGTGGCTTTGGCTTTGTAACTAGCCAGATGAACTTTGCGATCGCTCAAAATGAATCCCTGACAACTGACTACACCGCAAGCGACCTCACCGCCGACAGCGATGTCAGTGCTACCTCATCTACTACCGAGAACTACACCGGCCAAAACTACAGCCTAGAGCCGGCTAACGTCATCACTCCGCAGCCTGCCTTTGAAATAGTTGCTGATAGCCAGCCCGCGCCCGTTCCTGAAGCGTTCATCGATGCGCCAGCCGTGCCAATGGAAGCAGCGGCATCTTTTGCTGCACCCGCTTTTACCGCTGCGCCTGCCTCCACACCACCGACAGCAGCATCTGCAGCAGAAAAACCAGCAGAGGCATCCGTACAAACAGCCACACAGACAGCCACACAGACAGCCGCCTCTACGTCATCAGTGTCCTACCACGCACAGGCACTGGGCAACCCCAGCATCAGCGGAGCCGAGAGGGGCTTTAGGGTATCGCCTGCCGTCTCATCGGCAGAATCGGCCACCTTTACCAGCCCGCAAAAGCTAGCGACATCGAAAACAACCACCGACCAGACCTATCGGCTAGCAGGGATGATGGATGCAGGCGCTGTAGCCGCACCAGTTTCGGCCTACGCCATGGGTCAGGCTAATCGCGCCTCGGCAAACCATCAGGCAGTGCTGGTATCTGACGCTCGGGCAGCTAGTAACGCAGCCGAGCTCACTGTCGCTGTCGCGGATGAGACGGCCATAGAAGCACCTGCATCTGCTGCTGAAGCAGCGCCAGTCGTTGTCCCTGAAATTTTGCCACCGGCCCCGGCTGCGCCTGTAGAACCGGCCACGCCTGCGGCGCCTCCTATTGTTGACGCTCCGGTCGTTAATCCAGAGCAAACAGCTGAGTCAGCCCCCGTGCAGCCGACCGAAATCGTACCGGCAGCACTCCCAGAAGGCACGAATCTGCCAGAAGAATATAACGATATTTTTGTTGACCCTACAGACTACAGCATCGGTGCCACAGAAGTTCCTGACATCATGGTCTCTGAAGAGGCAACTGGCTGTGAGTTTACGGTTGGTCAGGGCGGCGTGGTTCCGAATGGAGCCTGTGGCAGCCCAGCAGCGCCTGCACCCGTTGCTGCTGACGGTGGGCAATACGAAGCGCCCGTTGCCAACACGCCTGACTGGCAACAGCCCAGCGCACCTGCCCCCGTTGCCAGCGCACCCGCAGTCAACGTTGGGCCCGTCAGCTTCAGCGCATCTGGGATTCAGCTCTCTACCAGCGTCGCTGGCCGCGAATATCTCAACCGCTCTGTGCGCCCTTTAGTTAACCTACAGGCATCCGAACAGTTCATCTTCCCACTGGCTATTCCGTCTCCTATTACCTCTCTGTTCGGCTTCCGGATACACCCGATTACAGGTGACTATCGATTCCACGCAGGGACTGATATTGGTGCAGAACAGGGCACTCCGGTACTGGCTGCTCAATCTGGCGTTGTCACCACAGCAGACTATGCCGGTGGCTATGGACTGATGGTGGTGCTCCAGCACGATCTAGAAGAAACTGAACTGGAAAGTCGCTATGCTCACCTGGCAGAGATTTTCGTAGAGCCTGGAACAGAGGTCAGTAAGGGCGACATTATTGGCCTAGTGGGCAGCACCGGTAACTCCACAGGCCCTCACCTGCACTTTGAAATGAGACAGCTGACCGCCGATGGTTGGGTACCTGTGAATGCAGATAATCTGGTGCAGACTTCACTGGCTAATCTGGTCAAGGCACTAAACGATCCGATGGCAGCCATCAGCTTTAATCTCAGCGACTTCAATCTGAGCAATCTTAGAGCGGGCGGCTCTCTGAAGGCCCCCAGCTCTGAAATTCCCACTTTCCCAGGGGGACAGGGCAGCATTCCCTTCCGCCCAGCGCAGCCTAACGCTAGCTAACGATGGTGCGCTCTGACCATGGCGCGCTCAACAGAGCGGTTAGGGCGAGTCTCTTCGCTGACGGTCAAGGCTCTGGCAGTCAAGGCTCTGACAGTCAAGGCTTTCGGCACCTGCACGTGATTCGATTCCAAGAAACGGATGCGGCAGGTGTGATGTATTTTGCAAATCTTTTGACGCTTTGCCATGAAGCGTACGAGGTAGCTTTGGCAGCAGCAGGATTTGATATTACTCACTTTTTCTCGCGGGAGAACGCTGTGGCCGTGCCGATCGTCCATACAGAAGCAGATTTTTATCGGCCCATGCACTGTGGAGAGACAGTTGCTATTTACCCAAGAGCCACTCAGCTCAGTGCTCACAGCTTCGAGATTTGCTACAAAATTTATGCTGTAAGTTCTCAAATCGCTGAGACCGACCCGTCAGAACCAGCAGATGTAGAGCTGGCAGATGCAGATATAGAGCTAGCAGATATAGCACCAGCTCATAAAAGCCAGGCCCACAAAAGACGAGACCCAAGAGGCATCGCTAAAGCCCTAACCCGACATGTATGCATCAACTCAGCCACGCGGCAGCGCCAGCCACTCACCCCTGAGCTGAAGCGCTGGATTGAGTCTTTATCTGAGCCAACAGCCGCGAACGATTGAGCTTTCCCTGCGCATTTCGAGGCAGCTTGGGCAGCGCAATCCATCTTTTAGGATGCTTGTAGCGGCTGAGCTGAAGCCGAGCAGCGTTAGCGCTCACCAATGCTGACTTCAGGCTTTCCGGTGAAACTGTCTTGCTTGCAGGCACGTAGGCTGCGGTCACCACCTCGCCCCACTCGGCGTCCGGCAGGCCCAACACGCAGACGTCCATGACTTGCTGGGTGCTGCGCAGGGCAGCTTCTACCTCAGCTGGGAAAATGTTTTCACCACCGCTAATAATTTTGCCGCTGGCACGACCAGTGATGTGCAGTTCACCTTGGGTATCTAGATAGCCTAAGTCGTCTGTGTAGAAGGTGTTTTTAGCGAAAGAAGCGGAGGGAGCGTTGTAGTAGCCGTGGGCGATCGCACTCGAACGCACCACGACCTGACCCACTTCATTCGGCGGCAGACGTCGCCCAGCTTGCTCGATTTGCACAGAAGCATGAGGCATAGCATAGCCACTACTTAAGCTACTCGGCTGTTCTGTAGCAAAGGCGGCAAAGGACCTAAAGAACCCAGGGGTCATCGCGGTAACCATGGCCGCTGTTTCGGTCATACCGTAGGACAAACAAAGCGGCAGGCGGTCGGCAGCAGCTCGCTTTAGCAAGCTTGGCCAAGGCGGTGCCCCCCCTAGCAAAATGCAGTAGAACTGGCTGAGCCAGAGAGAACGACCAGCCCGGATAAGGCGTTCGAGCTGAGTAGGAACCAGAGAGAGAAAGGCACCAGGCAGCGGGGCAGCTGGCAAAGAATCAGGAGGCGCTGAAAGCAATGATTTAAAAGGCAGTAAAACCAGCTGCCCCCCGCTGAGGCTAGTACGAAAGACCTGCATAAGACCGCTGACGTGGTACAGCGGTAGAACGCAGTAGCTGGCAACCGGTTGGCCAGGATAAAAGTGCGCGCAGAAGCCGACGGCAGCGGCGACCAGTGTAGACCAGGTGTGATGGGCAAATTTTATTTGGCCGGAGCTACCGCCTGTCGGAATCAGAATCGCGGGCTCGCTTTGCCTATTTTCTAAAACATCAGGCATTGGCCGTGTGTAGGTAGAAAATCGGCAGCGACGAGTGGACGGCCAGGTAACGGTTGGGCTCACAAGACGACTAACAGACTGCCATTCTTGCTCGCCCCAGCTAGCATTCGCCAGGGCGATATCCCAATCGGCCAAAAGCCCCGCCCAAAAGCCAGCCAAAAATTCTAGCGGCTCACGTTCAGCCAGCAATAGCATCGGCCTAGCATCGGGCTCAAAAGCATTTTCAGCGGCATGCTGCTCTAGCTGTGCCAGTCGATCTTTTACTAAATCAAACCACCGCAAGTCCGCCTGTTCTGTCACCAGCCAATCTCGCCGCAGTCGTGCCCACAGCGTTTGCGGCGTCATCGAATCTGCTAACTCAACCGCTGCCACAGGGCCTCCCAATCCGGATCGTCTAAACCATCATTGGGCAGCCACTGCTGCGTACCCATACCGAGCACTCGCTGAGGCGCTTGAGGCAACAGCTTTTTCAAATCTGCGGCCAAATCCAGTAGGGCCTGACGCCCTATATCAGTCTCAAACACGGATGAAATTACAACGTCAATTGGGTAGTCCTGACAAAACTGTAGAAGTCGGCTAGGCGAGCCTAAAATCGCGGCCTTTACAACGTAGATACCGCGCCAGCCCCGGAAGTAATGAGCTTTTAGCTGATCTAATGTGGTCACCGATTCGTCGAGGGCGATCGCACTCTTATACCGATAATCCAGTTTGATCACATCTTCAAAACGAGAGGGGGGCAGCGGCTGCTCGATAAATTCAATCCGATGTCCGAGGCGATCGCACTGCTCTAACCAATGATGCGCCGCCAGCTCATTAAGGCCGCCGTTGGCATCTAGTCGTAGTTTTGCCCCCAGCGGCAGCTGCGCCATCAGCTGCGAAAGCCAGGCCAGCTCTGTCGAAACTGGAGCCACACCAATTTTCCACTTAAAGGTGCGATGACCCATCGCCCATAGCGCCGACCATGACGACAGCGCCGCTGGCCCTGCGGGTAGCAGCGCGCAGCAGTGAGCAGTTTCTAAATCAGGACTGTGAGGCCGCTCAGCTAGATTGTTAAACGCCACTTCAAAGCCAAACTTGCAGGTCGGCAGGGTTGGCAAGATTGAGAAAATATTATCGGCAGAGAGAACGGCAGGTAGACGCTGACAGAAGGTTAAAGCCTGCGCCTGGGTTTCTGTCCCAAACCAGGGGAGAGGCGCAATTTCGCCAAAGCCCACACGACCAGCGGCGTCGCTCAGCTTCAAAACAATCCCTTCACGGCAGGTCCAGGTACCGTGCTTCGTCTTCAGCACCCGCCGAAAAGGCCGCCGGTACTGGCGAAATTCAAAGGAGAGTTCAGAGCAAGAACGCATAGGCAAACAACCTTAGAGTTGACACCCAAAGGAATTACTGGGGAAGTGATTGAGCAGCTGGCTAAAACGTTCTAGATAGCGCTAGCGCCAGAATTAGCAGCAAACCACTCCAGAAATGAAAGTGAATCGCCAAAAACTTAGCATTGCTGACCTTTGCAGGCTGGTCGTGAAAGCTCAGCACGTGACGACACAGACGAACAGCTGCGGGTACGGCCCCTAACAGGATAAGGGCTGTGAGTGGCAGAGCGCCCGAGGCGAGCGCTATCAACACCGTTAATAACACCGTGACGCAAGCGACGGGTAGTAGCGCGGCCCCTGTTTGAGTGCCCAGCCGAACAATGGGTGATTTTTTCCCAGCACTTAAGTCATCCTCTACCTGATGGAAGTGCGAGCAAAACAGTACGAGCGTCGTTGCGACACCCACAACGAGCGCCGCTGGCAGCAGTGGATGCTGCCAGCGCCAGGGTTGCAGCCAGCCAGATAGAGGCCAGCTCTGCACCTGCGAGTAATAGGCCGCACCCACCGCCAACGGGCCAAAGCTCAAAAAGCATAATATTTCACCTAAGCCTTGATATCCCAGGCGAAAGGGAGGGCCTTGATAGAGATACCCCAGCACACAACAGCTCAGCACCATCGCCAAAACAGTAGCATCCTGCTGCCAAAACGAAATTGCCAAAATACCCAAAATGCCTGAGAGCAAGGCAGCATTACCTAACCAGAAAATCAACGCCCGATTACGAGTGAGATTAACCAGCGAGTGGTGCTTGTTTATATCAATTCCTGTCTCAGCATCGAACACATCATTGCTAAGGTTTTCCCAAACCAGCAGCATAATTGCAGACAGGGCAAAGGTCAAAAATACGCCCCAGTGAAACTGACCCGTCTCGGCATAGGCCACTGCGCTGCCGACACCGATAGGCATGACGGCAACGCAATACATCGGCGGCTTAATAGCAGCTAGCCACAGCTGACGAGAAGATTGAGCCGCCTCAGCAGGCACCATCGTTGACTCAAAGGTATGAGTAGGGATGGGATCAGGATTGGCCGTGCGAGTGGTCATAAATTCAGAGAAGTTAAGGCTGAGTTTTAAGCGGTAGGACATAGCATAGCTCTTTGTTTACAGGCGACTGAGGCGGAGAAAGAAAACTCAAAGTTGCAGCTCCAAAGAAAAATCCTAAGAGAAGTCTTAGAGAAGTCCTAAAGAAGTCCTAGAGAAGTCCTAGAGAAATCCTAAAAAGAAGACACTGCCACAGCCTCGGACTGCATCAAAAAACTTTTGTGTTATAGAGGTTTTACCAATCACTTTTATTGATTTCTCTGCTAGAGTTCATTTCGATCAGAATAGAGTTCATGGCGATTAGAGCACCTGTCACGAATGGGAATCGACAGAGGCTCTCAACTCAACCGGATTTAAGTAAGCGTTTTAAGCAACATGGTTCCTCCCAACAAAACAGGCAACAGCATCAACGCCAGAATAGACGTGCCAAAGCAACCGTCAGAATCTGGTGAATCCGGTAGCTCAGCGGCTGAAGGCTCAGCGGCTAAAGGCTCAGCGACGGTGGCAGAGGTCGAGCTGGATGAGCAGGTTGAGGCAGGGACTGAAGAGACCGCAGCTGAAAAATCAGACTCCCTGGCGAAACGCATCTTTAAGCGTCCCTCTAAGCTGGTCGTTCTATGGGCCAGTCTTTTGCTAGGAGGCAGTGCGATCGCCTATTTCAACTTCTCCCAGAACGCACCCAGAAGCCTGTCGCCGACAGGGGCGCAGCTAGTTCCTCAAAGCGCACTAGCTACCGTCACACTCACCACGGATGAACTCACCTGGACCAAGCTGAGACAGTTCGGCACCCCAGAGACTCAAGAGCAGTTTGATGAGCTGCTCAACCAGTGGAAGGCGCAGCTATTTACAGCCAACGGCTACAGCTTCAAGCGAGATATTAAACCCTGGATTGGCGATCGCGTCACCCTCGCCTTCCTGCCCTCACAGTTGGATGACAGATCAGACGCCAGCTCAGATACGAACTCAGGCGTTAGCGCTCAGAACGGAGGCCTCGCCGCAGCCGCTCAAAATCTGGTGCTGGTCATCCCCATCGCTGATGCGGCTAAAGCCGAAGCGCTGCTCAAGTCAGACAGCATGGCGCTCTCTACAGAAGCGCGTAGCTACAAAGGGTTCTCGGTTCAAACCATTACTGGCTCAAACGAGCAGACGTTCGAATCTACCGTTATTGGCAGCGACTGGCTGTTGCTGAGCAATACCGCAGAAGGCATTGAGCAAGCAATTGACACACACAAGGGAAGACGCTCTTTGCTAGACAGTGCCGGATACCGAAAAGCGGCCACTCGCGTAGAATCACCGCAGCCCAGAGGAAAAAACTTCGCTCAGATTTATCTGAACATTCCAGCAGCCACCGAGGCGATGGCGCCTCCGGAAGGAACGACTAATCGCCCCAATGGCAGCCTGGTGCCGCTACAGGGCTCGGAAGGCATTGTAGCTACGGCGCTAGTTGAATCAGAAGGCATTCGATTTCAAGGCACGAGTTGGCTTTCGCCCAAAAACGATCTGGCCTACAACGGCCTGCAAAATGAAGCGAGTGAAATGCCTGGGCGCCTACCGGGCAATACGCTGCTGACCATGACGGGCAGCAACCTACAGCAGTCCTGGCAAAGCTTTAGCGAGAGTAATACCTCACCGCCCTTCTTCCCAAATCCGCAAAATCTGAAGGCGGGGCTGCTCACACAGACCGGGTTGGACATTGATGAAGACATCATGCCCTGGGCGGCAGGCGAGTTTGCGCTGGGCCTACTGTCGCCAGTTGCCCCAACCGCAGCCGAGCCTGACAATCCAGCAGCTGAGAGCCCAACAGCCACCCCTGTCGCCCCACCGATGATCAACAGCTCGCCTTTGTTGATGATGGTGCAAACGAGCGATCGCCAAATGGCCGAATCTGTCTGGGCTCAAATTGACGATGTTATGGTCAGTCGCTATCGCTATCAGGTAGAAACCACTGAGTTTGACGGCGGCTCGGTCACCGAGTGGATTTCGCCATTCCAGGGGGTGCAGTTTAGCCGTGGCTGGCTACCTGGGAACGTGGCCTTTTTTGCGGTCGGTGATGGGGTAGCAGAAGCGATCGCCCCTTCACCCGACCAGCCGCTCTCTAGCACCCGCACCTTCCAAACGCTCACCAGCAACGCACCTAGACCCAACAACGGTCACTTTTACATCGATCTTGAATCCATTAATACGCTCGGCGGGGCCTTTCCGCTGCCGCAAATTCCAGAAGAAGGCCCCACCGCGGCTATTCGAGCCATTGGGCTGACAACTGAAGTCGGCGATCGCACCATGGACTACGACCTGTATGTGAAGCTGATCAAAGCAGCCAAAACCAGCCCGCTGTAATAGGCGCTGTCAGTAAGCATATTCACGCAGTGCACGTGAAGTGTATGTGAATAGTCTGATAAACTCGAAGATGGCCTTGTAGAGCTTGAGCGCCTGCCATGGCAGGCATTTTAAAAGTTCTTATAAAAACCGGCTAGATTCGGCAGTTTGGAGGATAAATACCCCGTGGAAACCACCCTCGGTTTAGAGATTATTGAAGTCGTCGAGCAGGCAGCAATTGCCTCAGCTCGCTGGATGGGTAAAGGTGAGAAAGACATCGCTGATGAAGTTGCTGTAGAAGCAATGCGTGAGCGTATGAACCAGATTCATATGCGCGGCAAGATTGTAATCGGTGAAGGTGAGCGGGACGACGCACCTATGCTCTACATCGGTGAAGAGGTGGGTATTTGTACACAGCCTAACGCCGCTGAATTGTGTACACCTGACGAACTGATTGAAATCGACATTGCAGTTGACCCCTGCGAAGGTACCAACCTGTGCGCCTACGGTCAGCCTGGTTCGATGGCGGTTCTAGCCATTTCCGAAAAAGGCGGTTTGTTTGCCGCACCTGACTTCTACATGAACAAGCTCGCAGCCCCACCGGCGGCTAAAGGCAAAGTAGATATCAGCAAAAGCCCCACTGAAAACCTGAAGATTTTGGCTGAGTGCCTCGATCGGTCAATCGACGAGCTAGTCATTATCGTTATGAAGCGTGAGCGTCATAACGACCTGATCAAAGAAATTCGCGAGGCGGGTGCTCGCGTTCGCCTCATCAGCGACGGTGACGTTTCTGCGGCTATTTCCTGTGGCTTTGAAGGAACCAACGTTCACGGCCTGATGGGGATTGGCGCAGCCCCTGAAGGGGTGATTTCCGCAGCGGCTATGCGCTGTCTTGGCGGTCACTTCCAAGGTCAGCTAATCTACGATCCGGCGATTGTAAAAACAGGCCTCATCGGCGAGAGCAAAGAAGCTAACCTAGAGCGCCTGTCTTCGATGGGTATTACCGATCCTGATAAAATCTACAGCGCTGAAGAATTGGCCAACGGCGAGAACGTCCTGTTCGCAGGCTGCGGCATTACACCTGGCACGCTAATGAACGGCGTTCGCTTCTTTAATGGCGGCTACCGTACTCAGAGCCTGGTTATCTCTAGCCAGTCTGCCACCGCTCGCTTTGTTGATACGGTGCACATGAAAGACAAGCCCAAGCGTGTTAGCTTGCACTAAGCCAGATTGCACTAGGCCTAAGACGCTAAATCAAGAGCGCAATATCACCAATAGTGACTGGAGCGATTTTGTTTAAGGCGCTCCTTCTCAAGAAATTGGAGCAAAAGACGCAAAGTATAACAACTTTGCGTCTTTTGTTGATCTTTATGCATTAAATGTCTATATCTCTGAAGATGGAGTTTTGTTGAGTTTCCTTGAGATAGCCCAAGGTTATTTAATACGGTAAGAGAGAGCCCGTTGCTCACCTGACTATATGGATAGTGTGACTATTCAGTAGTGACATAGCTTGGCTGGCCGGAGGTTGTTGCCTTTTGCTGTAGCGCAAGCCGTGTAACCCAATAACAAGAGAAGTTTCTTCAATAATAGATTCCTTAGGAAGCCGCATGAATATTGCCGTCGTTGGGCTCAGTCATCAGACTGCGCCGGTTGAAGTCCGAGAAAAACTGAGCATTCCTTCTGCTCAAGTTGCTGATGCGATCGCTCACCTAAGCAGCTCGCCCACCATCGAAGAAGTTTCTATTCTCAGCACCTGCAACCGCCTCGAAATCCACATTGTTGCTAGCGAGATTGAGATTGGCGTTCGCGACGTCATGCGTTTTTTAAGTGACCACAGCGGCATTGATCCCAACGAACTTCGCCCTCACCTGTTCGTACTGCTTCAGCAGGATGCGGTCATGCACCTGATGCGAGTCGCAGGCGGACTCGACAGTCTGGTACTGGGTGAAGGTCAAATTCTCTCACAGGTGAAGCACGCCCTTAGCCTGGCACAGCAGCACAAAGGCGTTGGCCGAGTGCTTAACCGCTTGCTAAAAGACGCCATCAAAGCCGGTAAGCGCGTCCGCACGGAAACCAACCTTGGAACAGGCGCAGTCTCTATTAGCTCTGCGGCAGCTGAACTCGCCCTGATGAAGGTCGAAAGTTTTGACGACTGTCACATTGCGATTTTGGGCGCGGGTAAAATGGCGCGGTTGCTAGTACAGCACCTGATTTCTAAGCGAGCTAACAGAATTACGCTGCTCAATCGCACTATTGGTAGAGCCAATGACCTAGCAGCGCAGTTCGGCGATGTTGATATCACGACTGGCACACTCGATGGCATGCTGGATGCGGTTGTCGCAGCTGATGTGGTCTTTACCTGCACATCTTCAACAGAGCCCATTTTACATCGGGAGAATTTGGAACCGGTCTGTAACGGCAGCCAGATTATGGTATTTGATATTGCTGTGCCTAGAAACGTCCATAGCAACATCAGTGAAATTGACGCGGTGTTTGCATTCAACGTGGACGATTTGAAAGCGGTCGTAGCACAGAATCAAGAGAGCCGCCGACAGATGGCGCTAGAAGCCGAAGCGCTACTAGAAGAAGAAGTGGATGGGTTTATGGATTGGTTGCGATCGCTCGACACCGTTCCCACCATCAGCAGCTTGCGCAGTAAGGTCGAAACTATCCGCGAGCAGGAGCTAGAAAAAGCGATGTCTCGCCTGGGCTCAGAGTTTTCGGAAAAGCATCGTGGTGTGGTAGAGGCGCTAACCCGTGGAATCGTCAACAAAATCCTGCATGACCCGATGACACAGCTGCGGGCACAAAGGGATATGGATGCGCGCGATAGGGCCATGGAAACCCTGCAAGTGCTGTTCAACTTAGAAACCGCTTCACGTAAAAGTGTCGCCAGTCGTAAGTAGTTTACAGCTGACTGATAGCCCTCACTTTTTTACAGCTGACAAGTGACCAAATCTACAGAGGCCCCCCAAGAAATATCTTGGGGGGCCTTTAGCTGTACAATCGTTTATCTCGAAAATCGTCACTTCCGCTACATACCTGCTTATGTTTTCTAGACTACGCCGCTCAGTTGGCCGCTTCTTCAATAAGTCTCGCAAGATCAACCACGAGCCGATTAATAAAGTGAGCTTGCTGGTCATCATTGTTCTAGATTTGTTCATCTTGGGCAGCGTCTTTGCAGGATTAGAAGACATTAGCCGGTGGCCGCTAAGCCCTCAGCAGACCTATCCCTGTCAGCAAGAGTGGCAGCAGTACCGGAACAGTGACGCTGACGATAAAGACTACAGCATGATCAGAGAGAACCTGTATTTTCCAGAGGACGACTTTTCCTACAGGCCGCCTAGCTATCAAGAAGCCAGCGAGGGGCATTTAGGAGACGTTTCTAGCATTTGCTTGCGGTACGAAAGAGCAGAGAACGCACTTTCAACCTCAGCGAGTAAAACGCTAGCAAAAAGCATCAACGATACGCAGGCCGAAATTGATTCATTTACCAATAAGAACATCAACATTCGTCAGCAGTACGATTCGACCCTGTTAGAAGAAATTGCCGGGCAGTCGCGTGAGCAGTCTATTAACGATGTTAGCGCTAGAGAAGCCAGGCAAGAAATTGAACAGAATGAACGGGCGATCGCGCAAAGACAACCGACTCTCGATACCCTCAAAGCAACGCTAGTAGCAGCACCTGAAAGCCAGACTTTTCTGAATCTGCTGAACGATACAGAGCAATTCAACAGCGTAGATGAGGCTTATCAGCAGGCCGCTTTCTGGTATCCAAGCATTCAGCTACTCTTTCAGGGCATCTTCCTTTTACCCTTGATTGTCTTAGCCTCAGCTATTCATCAAATCGCCCAGCGCAAAAACTACGGCTATATCGCGCTTATTAGCTGGCATTTACTGGTTATCTTCTGCATTCCACTGCTGTGGAAAATATTCGAATTCTTCCAGTTCGGATTTCTTATTCAATGGCTGATAGAAGCCCTAGAAGTCCTGCTAGGCGGCCTACGCTTTTTAGTGAACTATCTACAGATTTTGCTATTTCCAGTCATTGGCTTTGGCATCATCAAGTTCTTTCAAAAATTTGTTTTCAACACTCGTTTGCAAGCGGCTAACCGGGTTCAAAAAATGCGCTGTGTCAGCTGCGCTAAAAGAATCCGTAAATACGACGTATACTGCCCGCACTGTAGCTACAAGCAATATCAAAAGTGCCACAGCTGCCACAACCTGACATACCGGCATCTACCTCACTGTAAGCACTGCGGCAGCAATCAGCCCTTAGATCTCTAAACAACCGAACAATCTGTCAAACGATCTAACTTGCAGACGATCTGCTGAGACAACAACCCAGAATAGCGGACAATAGATAAATCAACTGTTCATACTACCTGTAGCACTCAGCCCCTGAGCTATGATTCCATCCTATCTATTCTGGCTACCGCGTACCTTTTTTCGCTGTCTGTCTCTACTTTTAGTGCTCAGCCTGACGGTTAGCTGCGCAGCAACCGCAGCACAGCCCACTGACGGCAGCTACAGCTACAAATCACCCAGTTCAGACGGCATTGGCAAGGTCTACTATGGCCGCGAGATTGCGAACGTGATGGGCTATCAGGGAGCAAACTGGCTTGCCAGGCCCAGCCGTGCGACTGAAGAGCGCTCAGATATGGCAGTTGACGCGCTAATGCTTAACAAAGACGACGTTGTTGCCGATATTGGCGCGGGCCTTGGTTACATAAGCTTTCAACTCGCTCGCTGGGTAAAAGAAGGAAAGGTCGTAGCAGTAGACGTGCAGCCTGAAATGCTGGCTCTGCTAGAAGCAGAAAGAGACAAGTATAATGTTAGTAACATTGAGACCGTACTAGGTACCGAGTCGGATCCCAACCTACCCGCAGAGAGCATTGATATGGCGGTGATGTTCGATGCATACCACGAATTTGCTTACCCTGAAGAAATGATGACAGGTATCGTCAAGGCGCTCAGGCCAGGGGGCCAGGTTGTACTCGCCGAGTACCGGGCAGAAAATCCGCTGGTGTTGATTAAAAAACATCACAAGATGACACAAAAGCAGGTAAAAAAAGAGCTAACAGCCGCAGGGCTTAGCTGGATTAAGACAGATGATCGCCTGCCGCAACAACATCTAATGTTTTTTGAAAAACCAACATCAACGCTAAAGCAGGCTGATACCTAAGCAATTTGGCAAACGCTACAGCCGCTGAAAGCGAAATCAATAGTCTAATTGAGAATTTTTTAGCGCTTATTTTGTCTCAGCAGCTTTCCCTTCAATATGTACGAAAAGGAACAGAAATTACGAAAAGAGACAGAAATTATCGTTGAAGGGGAGCTAACCAAATAAGACTGCAAAACACAGAGAAACTCAAAGGTGACGCGCTACTATAGGAGCAGTATCTAACGTTGCAAAAGATAGGCATTACCTGATGACGGTCGCCAAAGACAGACCCATAACGCTAGAAGAGTACCTGAACTATGACGATGGCACAGATACTCGCTATGAACTAATTGATGGAATGCTGGTTGAAATGGGTGCTGAAAGCGACGGCAACATTATGATCGGGACTTTTCTGATCATCGTTTTTTCACGGTTCATTCCTTATCAACTAATTCGTCGTGGCAGTGAAGTCGAGGTTTCGGGCAATCTTGCAAACACTCGAATTCCTGACTTACTTGTGCTTACAGAAGAGGGGCTGGCTGCTGTTGCAGGAAAGAAACGCTCCCTGATTACGTTAGATATGCCTGCACCAGCTCTAGCAGTAGAAGTGGTTTCTAGTAGTGATACGGACAAGGCTTCGCGAGAGCGAGACTACGTAACCAAGCGTAGAGAATATTCACAGCGAGGTATTTCAGAATACTGGTTAATTGACCCGGTTGCGGAAGTTGTTTTAGTATTAGCGCTGGTAGACGGGCAGTACCAGGAGCAGGCTTTTAGAAGCAGTGACTCCATTGCATCTTCTGTCCTACCACAGCTGACTCTAAGCGCTATGCAGATACTAAAAGGAGAACTGTAGGGTTTTGGATATTCGGGGCAGATTACAGATGCGATCGCACCTTTTAAGTATTGGGGAATTGCCTTGACAGCAGCTGTTGTTATTAGAGCAATATACACCTGGTGCAAGGCAGAAGCGGGATTCTCGACAAATGAGTGCTTAGCAGGTTCGCTTCTTCACAGGTTCGCTCTTCATAGGTTCGCTCTTTACAAATTCGCTATTTACAGAGATTAATGCTTAGCCGATGGATTTTCAATCCAGTCAACATAGGGCAACCCATCTGGATTTATGTCTAACTCTTCTCGGCGTAGCGTTTCTTGCGTTGTCACCACGTCATCAACAACCTGTTTCCGAATAGAAACATTCTGATAGGGTGTTACCTGGCGACAGACTTCTGCGCGCTCTTCGTAAATAGCCATACTCACAGAACCATCTTCAGCTACTTCCGCTTGATCCACATCTATGCGCGTATCGCCGCCATAGATAGACTCTATCTCGATAACAATTTTCTCTTTTTTGACTGGCGTATTCGTTTCCGCTGTTTCAGTAACAACACGCTTAGAGATTCTCACCTCGCCCGTTTTCACGCGACTTTTCTGAGTAGATAGGCGTTCTTCGTACAGTGAAACAGAATGGCCGTCAGAGGCAGACTCGCTTACTGTAGCTGTATGAGTAGTAGAAGATAAAGAACCGCTAGCGCGGCTGGCCACGCTATTCACAGGCACGGTCAATTCCACCGGAACAGAGCTTTCTAGCGGCATCATTGGACGGCTAGCACCAGAAGCTACGGCGGCCTTTGGCCCAGAGGAATCGCCGTATGCAGGTAGCTGATAAATATCTTCTCGGCTCAGGTCTCTTGCGTACAGGCTGCCGGTGTTCGCTTCCTTTGAACAGCTAAGCATGGGCAGCAAAACGTACTTACTTTGGTCGAGATCAACAACCAAATATTTGATGCGGTCAGTCTCGTCAATCAGTAGGTCATGTACTCTGCCCACCATCTGACTGTCTTCACTGAACACACTTGCGCCCTTCAGGTCGCCACCGTCGAAGTAGATGTTGCGGTAGTTCGGGTAGCGATCGCTAATCCTACTCAGAGGCATGGCTGTAAGACCTATATGTAAGGTTAAATAACACACAAAGACTATGAAAGGACAGGCCTACTTTTGTCATCTGCCAGAAGAGCGAAACTGACACTGTGGCAATTGTAGCAATGCAGAAGAACGCTTAAAGCTAAATATGCTGTCTAAACATTTATTTTTAGATATCTTGTAAATCTTCAGATATCTGTCTCTTGTTATACAAAACCATGTTTCTTCTGATAGGGGAGTAGTTCTGTTGTCTCCTGTAGCATTGATCTACTCGAATCAAACGCTTCCATAGGAGCAGTCCTAGCCAGTGACTGTTTTCCAAAGCTAGTTCAAGGAAGCGCCTTCTCTGGCCGATGATCTCTGGCCAACCTCATCTGGCCAACCTCCTCTGGTCAACTTCCGTAACAGTTTGAGTAACTTAACAGCCTAAATATAGGGACACAACCATGACTTATACAGAAAGACCACCTGTCAACGCCGACTTACGTACTGCACCAACGCCCGTAGCACGTCCGGTGGAATATCACGATACTGTGCGCTGGGGTCCTATTCTTGCCGGTATCGTTGTTTCTATCGTTTCTCAACTTATGCTGAGCGCGTTGGGCGCAGTCGTGGGCGGTTTTGCCGCGGGTGAAGCTGCCGCTAGCACAATCGGTACAGGCATCGGCATCTGGGCAGTTATCAGCTTACTCATCTCCTTATTCTTAGGCGGTTGGGTCATGGCAGCGTCCTGTGGACCCATGAACAACAAAACAGCTATGCTGAACGCCACTATCATGTGGGCAACAACACTGGTCATCAGTGGCTGGCTACTAGCAAGCGGCGTCTCTGGAACATTCGGAATTGCGGCTGCCAACGCAGGTGAAGCAGTCGCTCAGGTAGCGCAGCCCGGCGGTATTTCTTTGCCTAGCCAGGAAGAAGTTAATGCAGCGATCCCTAACGTTAGCCCTGCGGAAGCCGCAAACTACGCTGCAACAGCCTCTACAGCTGGTCTTTCCTTCTTGATTGGAACATTGCTCGGCCTAGTTGCTGCATTGATAGGCTCTACAGTAGGGTCCAAAAAGCCTAGAGTTACAGTTCGATAGCACACTAGAGTTACGGTTCGATAGAACATCTAACGGCTATTGCTTCTGTTGTTCGATGGCTACGAAGAACTCGGCAATCCGTTGAGTTAAATCGCTAATAATTTGCTAAGCAAGAGGCGCGCTCCGTTTTGTTCTCGGAGCGCGCTTCTTGCTTTATTAGTAAAAAGTCGATAACAACTCTATGGGCTTTTGAGCGAAGTTACCTGATATGGTAAATGTCTTTCTACTAAGGCCATAGCACTAAAGGGACACGTCTCTCAAACTTATCTGCCCCCATTTATACAGAGACCTATCTTCCTTTTCTCTGAGGAAACATAGGAAAATTCTTTCTACATTGAATATAAGCGAGCCTGAGTGGAGACATAAAGCACTTGGGCAGAAAGAAAACATTACTCAATCAATGGAGAAAATAAGTATGGCACTTGTCAGCCTTAAAAACACATATCCCGATTACCGCAACACGTTTAGCGACAACAACCTTGGTCACCTTGATGACTATAGCGTATACGCTCAAGGCGAAGATAAGGTAGGTACTGTAGAAGACGGCCTTTTTGACAATGCAACTGGTCAGTTTCGCTATCTAGTTGTCGACACAGGCCTCTGGATTTTCGGCAAGAAAGTATTGCTTCCTATCGGCAAGGCTCAGTTCGATAACAGCAACCAGCGCGTATATGTACACGGTCTCACGAAGGAACAGGTAGAAAATTTGCCTGAGTACGACGGCAGCGAAGTGAATTACGATTACGAAGAGCGAGTCCGCGGTGTATACCGTGAAAACGCTGCGGCGCAAAGCGCCCCCGTAGCTGGCTACACCAGAGATAACTACAACTACGACTACGACAAGGACCTGTACACAGCGCCCGAAACCACGGATCGCAATCAGCCTATCCGCCTGTACGAGGAGCGCTTGATCGCTGATAAGAATCGCATGAAAGCAGGCGATGTCATGGTCGGTAAGCGTGTAGAAACTGAAACCGCCAAGGTATCTGTTCCGGTAGAAAAAGATCGCGTTGTTATTGAGAGAACGGCACCTACAACTACAGCTGCGGCTGCTACAGGCCATACCTTTAACGAAGGCGAAGTTGCGCGAGTAGAAGTCTATGAAGAGACAGCTGCCGTCCGCAAAGAGGCCTTTGTACGCGAAGAAGTTAGCGTACGCAAAGAGACTGAAGAAGAGATTGTTAGCGAAAGCGCTACACTTCGTCGTGAAGAGCTAGATGTAGAGACTGACGATAACGTTGAGCTAATCAATCGATAAAGCATAGCTGGCACGAGCAGCTGCTCGCTTTCTAATTTTAGGCTTTTCTAACTTTAGGCTTTAAGCCAGGTTTTGAGCCCTTTGAAAACGTGACTTTCTACAGCGTGTAGAAGGTCGCGTTTTCAGAGTTTTAGCGACGCATACCAGTCTGCATATGGCGTATTTTTTGCCATGTAGCGGTTGTAGTCTGGGGCGTTATCAGTCCACCAAACCGGACCTCTTTCACCTAAAGCAACCTTTGCTTCGTCAACTTGAGCCCTCGCAAATGAAAGGGCTTCTTCATTCTCTTTTTGTTTGGCCTGCTTGACTTGGCGTCTGGCGTTCATTAGCTGCTTTACCCAGCGCGCTCTAGTCAATTCATCTAAATGAGGATTAGTGCAGCGCCACAGTCTACCTTTTACAATAAAGTAACGGCCATCGGGCGTTTGAGGATACTTCACACGAGAACAATAAGACTATAGTGGGCGGATCTGAATCGTCCTTACATAAGCCGTGGGCTGCCAGATACCTTGCAGAACATCTGACAGCCCACGACTTAGTAACAGATTCAATAACAGAATAGCTATCTATTCTGCTTCAGGCGCGCGAACAACTGACTCAAAGTCAATCTTGCGATGGGTGCCATTACAGAAGGGCTGTGTCGTTGAAGCACCGCAGCGACAGAGGGGTACCATCTCTTTTTCAATGGTAAACTCATTGCCTTCTGCATCAACGAGTGTGAAAGGCCCCTTTACCAGGTAGGGACCACTGTCTTTAATAGTGATATTTGTACTGTCAGCCATGAAAATGCCTCTCAAAAAATTGAAGTGAAATCGAATGAATGAGTCGAACAGTGCAGATAGCAGCGATACGACTCGGGAATTAGTATATACGCTTATCACAAACTGAATGTGTCTGGCAGCTTACTGATTTTGATCGCGGATCTTTAAAGAGTAGCCGCGCACACATGCTGCAGATGAACTGTCAGGCAGGACAGAAAATTGCGAAGACAGTTGTGTCAGACGCTCGCACAAATCTTTCTATCGACAGAGGAAATTGTCTCTGAAGGGCGATGTATCTATCATACTGGTTGATGTAATTTTGTTGTATGTGGGAGAAGGCATGCTTCTAATCTGTAGCACACCCTACTCTCTTAAAAGCTATAGCGCTATGCCAGAGAATGTCCAAGACGTTTTGAATGTATGAGACACGGCATAGGCGCATCGCAAGCAAGTTTTCACTTTTACTATGACTCTCGAAGAAACAAACAATAACAATTTAACTGTAGGCATTCAAGAAGCACCCACTGGCAGTATGGGACAAAAGCTGCTAATTAGCGGAAATGCGATCGCACTTAGAATGTGGGACGAAATGCCCGGGGACGCTGAGGAAAAGCCAGCTGCCGCCCGTAACTATGAAACCGTAGGCTACGTGCTCGAAGGCAAGGCAGAGTTGTCGATAGATGGCAAAACCATCGTACTTGAGCCAGGTGTTTCTTGGACAGTGCCCGAAGGAAAGGAACACAGCTACAAAATTTTAAAGGCATTCAAAGCAGTAGAAGTAACTCATCCATCTGCTAGGGGCGATGGCTAAATCCAGAGACTAAATTCAGAGGCTAAATCCGGAGCCCGAGCTCAGACTCTAAATACCGGCTCTAATCACAAAACAGCAACTAACCAAATAAATAACAACAGGAGGCTCATTAATTAATGGCTTTATTTTCCAGATCAGAACTTCAAACGCTGACGAACCAACAGACGCAATCACCTGGTGTCTCAATCTATTTACCTACGCATGAAGCAGGCGCAGAGGTTCAGCAAGATCCTATTCGTCTAAAAAATCAGCTCTCTGAAGCTGAAAAACAGCTTAGCAAACAAGGAATGGGGGCAAAGGAAATTCAAACGCTTTTGAAGCCAGCCGCTGACCTCATCAGCCAGCAGTTTTTTTGGCAGCAGCAACAGCAGGGCTTGGCGCTCTTTTTAGCACCTAATTACTTTCAGTATTACGACATGCCAGTAGAGGCTGAGACATTTGTCTCTGTCGGTCAACGGTTCTACACAAAGCCCTTACTGCCTCTATTGACTAGCGATGAACTGTTTTACGTACTAGCAGCTAGTCAAAATCAGGTCACGCTTTACCAGGCAACCCGTAGCCAGGTACAACCTGTCGATCTTGGAGATACGCCTAGAAGCTTAGAGATCGCACTGCGTTATGACGATCCTTCTGAGTCATTGCAAGGGCATGGCACCGGCAAAGGCGGCAGCCAAAGAATCTTTCACGGTCAAGGCGGTGGTAAAGACAGCGAAAATTCAGACATCTTGAGATTTTTCCACCTGGTCTCTAACGGCGTTGAAAAGGTACTAGGCGGTCAGACCGCGCCACTCGTTTTTGTGGGGTTAGGCTTTCTGTTTCCCATTTATCAACAGGCGAACAAGTACCCTTACCTCATGGAGAACGCGGTTGATTTTCAGCCCGATCAGCTCAGTGAGAAAGAGGTACGCGATCGCGCCTTAGAAATCGTCACACCTCACTTCAACGCCGATCGCAAGCAGGCAAACGAGCAATATGGCAACCTTCTAAATCAGGACAAAGCCACTAGCGACCTGGCACAAATTCTACATGCTGCTTACAACGGCCAGATAGATACCCTATTCGTGGACAAGAGCGCGCAAGTGTGGGGCCAGTTTGATAAAGACAATCGTCGGGCGAAATATCATGACAAAAGAACAGCCACTAGCGACGAGTTGCTGACACTAGCAATCTCAAAAGCGCTCGCTAGCGATGCTAAAGTCTACATCTTAGAAGCCGACGAGCTACCAGCAAAAGGACATGCGGTCGCAACGTTACGATATCCCATCATGATGGAAGCACAGACAGCGGCTGTTGCATAATAATCATCAACCTGCTCCTTTTTCGGATCCTTTTCTGAAGAAAGAACCTGATTCATAAGCACGCGCAAGGGCGTCTTCTACAATGTAACTTTTACAATGTAAGAAGACGTCCTAGCACGTGCTAATAGGATCTATCTCTCGGAGGAGCCGCTATAGTATATAGAGTTGATTTCGGTACAGAGACCGGTAGGTAGCGCGCTACCTATTGTTGCTAATTTGCCGCACAGTGGGCTTTACGTGCCTCCACAGATCGAAACAGCTTTTACAGAGCAGCACAGACGAACCCTACCCAATTCAGACTGGCACCTACAGCCGCTGTATCAGTTTCTGTCTGAGCTAGGCATTACGGTTATGCAGGCCAACTACAGCCGCTATGTCGTTGACCTCAATCGGGCTATTAAGCCGCCTTTGTTTGGGTCTTTTTGGACAGCGATAGTCCCTGAACAAACTGCTTTTAAGCAGCCGATATATCTCCAAAAGCCCACAGCAGCAGCAGTAAAAGAGCGAATCGACCGATACTATCGGCCCTACCACCAGAAGCTGACTGAGCTGCTTAACGATGCGATCGCCCACCATGGCAAAGTCTACTTATTTGATCTACACAGCTTTATGGGTCTAATTACCGACGATATTTGCCTAGGCAACGCCAATGGAACAACTTGTAGTGAAAAGCTGATTAATATTGTAGAAGAAAGCCTAAAAAAACAAACGTATCAGGTTGTTCAAAACAAAGTATTTACAGGCGGCTATATTACTCGGCACTACGGCCTGCAGCCAAACGTAGAAGCTTTACAAATAGAATTACGCTACACCAACTATCTCTCCGACGAGCAGATAGAAAGTGAGGCGATTCCTAGCTGGAGAGGAGATAAGTTTGAGCAAGCAAAACAGAAGTTAAAAGCGGCTTTTGCAGAGATTATAAGGCAGGTAAAAAGTGAGACAGAGAACCTCTAGTTCGAGGTATCTAGTTCAGGGCATCTAGTTCAAAGCATCTAGTTCAGAGCACCTTGAGAAATACTCGCTGGTAAAGCCCTAATGCCCGGCTCTGTCCACGTGTTCAAGATATCTTCTACTAGCAGCTCTCTTAGCCAAACCTGCACAACCACTACGATTGGCAGCGCTAAGAACAGGCCCAAGGGGCCAAAGAAAATTGCACAAATTACCTGAGCAACCAAAGCAACAGCAGGCAACAGCGAGACCTGGCGCTTCATGACCAGCGGAGTGAGTACCGTACCTTCTAGCTGCTGAATCGCAAAATACAAGCCCACAACAGCGGCTCCCATCCACGGGGCCACACCAAGCCCCATCAGCACAGGTGGAATCAAGCTGAGCACCGGGCCGATGTTAGGGACTACGGTGAGTAAGCCAGCAATAACAGCATTCACCAGCGGTAGCGGCACGCCAATGACGGCTAAACCAGTCGCACTAAACACAGTGATAATGGCCATGTTGAACAAAATGCCAATAGACCAGCCAGTCAGCGCCGACTCGCATTCGTCAATTATGTTGTCTGCGCGACCGCGATAAAAAACAGGAAAAGCCAGCAGCAAAATACGTCTGTATGCCACCGGGTTCGCTAGCAGCATAATGGTGACAACTATCACTAGCAAAGAGTTGATCAAAAAATCTACAGAGCCTGTAAACAACGCTAACAGGCGACCAATCCAGGTTGGACTCATCTGTGCCAGCTGCGGCATCAGATCAACCAGCTTCGTCTGTGCCAGCGCATCACCTGGAACCATACCTCTCAAACCAAGATACCAGCCCTGAATACGGTCAAGGCCCGTCTCTGACAGCTGCGTATATTCTGGAATTTGAGCTATGAGCGTTGGCGCAACAAACCAAACAATCGCCGTTAACAGATTCGCCAAGGCAAACAGCGTAATGGCAACTGCCCAGCCTCTAGCGACAAACCGCTCTACCTGTTGCACCAGCTTGTTAATCACAGTGGCAAAGGTGATAGCGGCAAACAGCAGCAACAAAACCTGCTGAACCTGCCAAAGTAAGTACAATAAGCCAACAATACCGATCAAGCCTAACAGCTTACCAAACTTCACTCAGGCCATGCTCCTTTACATATCGATTGACATCATCTGAACATGTAGAATAGCCGATAAAACAACGAAAGGTCCTCTATCACAGGAGTTAACCTTATTCGCGTACAGTTTTCTCACCTATTCGCAGAGAGCTTTTCAGATCCTTTCACCATTACTCTTGCAGATATTCACCCTTGTAGATATTCAAATGTACAACCGAAATATTCAGTAACAAACGGTTTCTGTGTGCGTGTTCTCGTTATTTATCTCAGTAGCTTGCGCCGAGCCGACGCAAATCGCACTCGCCGCTCTCCAGACAAAGCGCCCTGTGGCTCAGACCATTTATCTAAAATGTCCTTGACCAAGAGCTCTTTAATCCATATTTGGCTAACAATCACCAGCGGCAGTGCTAAAAATAGCCCCAAGAATCCAAACCATACAGCAAAAATGACCTGTGCCATCAGCGCTAGTGCAGGCAGTAAAGATACCTGCTTTTTCATCACCATTGGCGTCAAAACATTACCTTCTAACTGCTGAATAGCTAGATAAAGGATGACCACACCGCCCGCCGTCCAGGGCCCGATAGAAAGGCTCATTAGCACCGGCGGAATCACGCTTAAGAAAGGGCCAATATTAGGAATAAAGGTAAGACCGCCCGCCAATAGGGCATTCACTAGCGGTAGCGGAACACCAATCAGCGACAGCCCAACACCACTAGCAATCGTGATTACTGCAATGTTAAACGCTAGCCCCAAAGCCCATCCCCCCAGCGCATCTTCGCACTCAGCAACAATCTCATCGGCGCGCCGCCGGTAAAACTTAGGAAAAACTCTAATCAGTATCCGCCGATAGCTGCCTGGATCAACCAGCATCATAATCGTGGCAACCACCACCAGCAAAAAGTTAACGAAAAAGTCAAGAGACAGCGTAAAAAATTGCATTGCCCGGCCCACCAAATTCGGGCTGAGCAAAGAAAGACGAGAGAACAAATCGGTCAGGCTAGTTTCTTCTAGAGCGTTACCTGGAACGTAGCCTCTATACGCCTGATACCAGGCTTGCAGCTGCTTGAAGCCTTGCTCTGAAAGGAAGGTATAGGCAGGCAGCTGATTGGCAATTGGCGGAATGATGAATCTGAGAATAACAACGGTAACAAATGCGATCGCAGCTAAAACAATAGGAACCGCTAGCTTCCTCGGAATGTATAGTCTGCGCAACTGCTGCACCAGCTTATTGATAACCGTGGCAAAAACAACCGCTGAAAATAGCAGTAGTAGCACTTGGCGCAGCGTCCACAACAGATACAAAAGGACAACTAAACCGACTAGGCCAGCTAATCTACCAAACTTCACGCCTACAGTCCTCTATAGCTTCCGAGTTGCCAAAACCTTCTCAATTGCAGCGCTACCTAAGCGGCTTATAGCTATCACATCTGCTAAAAGCCCCTGTCAAACGAACCGTCAGACACAGGCTAGATAACAAAATAGATCGATCAAAGCAACAGGCAACGAATGAGTAAAGGCCTAACGCATTCAAGGTTCAACACATCTAAGGTTCAACGCACCTAAGGTTCAAAACATTAAAGACATTGAACGCAAGCTAAATAGTAAAAGCCAGCGCTGACAAAATATCTCTGCCCAAAGAGCCGTATTGCTGGCTAATTTGGCATAGCTTATGGCAGACATAGCAAAAGACCTAAGCAGACTGGCAAACGTTATAGGCTGTAGAAAAAAGTCAACAAAGAAAAAAGTCCTTCTACCTGACGGTAAAAGGACACAGTTAAAGAAAAAAGCAACAAGTGTTTTGGCAAAAACAAAAGCGTTGGACTGACTAGAACAAAGGCTGTGACATATTAGCGGCAATGACTAGTAACGATAGACAGGCAATCATCAGACTAGACATTACAGCAGACTTTGCGACCTGCTCTACAGAGAAAGAAAACATAGTGAGACCCTTTCCGCTTGAAATGAAATGCATATTTGCCCTACCACTATGATGTTTCAATTGACAGAATGGCACTTGTATTTATACGGAAGGTGATCAGCCGCAAGCAATTCAAGCCTTAGCGGCATTTGAAGTGGAGCGAGCACTGGTCAGAATATCCACGACAATCCCTAATGTCTGGTTGAGATGAGTAAGACCATTCGGCAGCTGGCTGACAGGGTCAATAGGGCCGGTTGGCCCGTTGTGACTGACCGGCCCTAATGAGATAAAACGCACCCGCCCCACCAATCGCGCTAAGTTCCAATGAGACCAGGTCGCTAGAGGCCAGCGCTTGGGAAACATAACCGCGCCAACTTTTGCTAGCAAATCGCGATCACCACGCAAATGATAGAGCCGATCTATCTCAGAAACGCCGTTATTGCCGCTGACAACGCCTGCTAGAGAAATCACCTCAATCGGAACATCTAAAGCATATTTAAGATAGGTCACCGCGCCTAGAGCGACCTGTGCGCCGCCGCTGTAACCGAGCAAAGTGACTGGCACACCGGGCTGATAGCCTCTCTGCCTGAGGCTATTCAAAATGACCTGCGCGGTGCCTCGGTTAAATACCGGACCGTAGCGATTATCGGTAGAAACCGCTACCTGGAAAGTATTGCGTAGGTTGATAAAAATATCGAGCGGACTCTTAGGATTCCAGTTTTCGACCCGATTGATCAATCGCCAGACTCTGGCAAAGGGCCGTTGAATCGTCAGCGGGCGGTTCAATGCAGAATAGGCCATGATGTCTTGAATAAAGACCATATCTGCCGGCAGCGCAGCGGCCAACGTGTCTAAAAAGTTTTGCACTCGCGCCGGGTAGTCAGCGCAGCTTTGAGAAATACCATCTAGATAAACAACGTAGCGCTTGGGACTTACGCGCTGGCTACCTGGCTGCTTTGCTGAAGAATCGCCGCTAGCAGGCGCGTTTAGCTGATCAGGGAACTTGCAAGGAATATGCGTTTCGATACCATCGCCATACCAGCCAGCCCACCAGCCTAACGCTTCAAAGGGCGACAGCAATCCGGCAATTAGTAAAGCAATCAAGCTCACCCGTGCCAAATCTATGACAACCTTCAGCAGCTTGCTATTAAAGGCCAGGTACCAGTTCAACCACCGCTCATTCATGGGAGAGAGCAGCACGATAGCACCAACGGCTAGCAGAATAACAGCACTCAGCTTAATTAGACGGTTTCGCATAGAATACGAGCTTTAACAGACTCCGATAGGAAGATAGCTACAATAGACTGGTCATACAAAGGCTATCAGGTCGGCTGCTCGTTTGGCAGAAATTTGAGAAAAGCGCCCAATGCTTATTTACGGGGGTTCATAGAGGCGCTGCGTACGCTTTCTTCAATACTTTCAATCCGCATAGGTTCTCTGGTCCCCTGAGCCCTGAGCCCCTCGTACAGCTCTTCTGCCAGGCGGGTACGGTTCGTGATCAAATCTTCTCCGGCGACCCAGTTGGTAATCCATTGACCTAGAGAAGCAATCGGCTGACCGACTGTTTTTTGCAGCAGCTGAATCACAATCCATCCTATGGCAGCACATTCAAACGCCTGCCATAGGGTCAGCGTCGTAATCGAAGCAATGCCCACAACGACTGCCAGCAAGGTCCAAATTGAAAGTATGACAAAAATAGCGCTGCCAAAGTAAGGCATGATAACCAGCACGCCCAGCATTAGCGGCGCGTAGCTAAATCCCAGCGTCCGGACAACAGCTGTAAAGGGCAAATAGCCAGCAAAGGAGATATACAGAATGGTCCAGATGCTCAGCGCCCAAAAGCAGTAGCCCAGCACGAAGAAAATCGCCGAGATACAAAGGCTGAGGACAAAGCGCAGGGGTCTGACCTGATTGACGAATAAAACAACTATCTGGCTGAGCGATTGAGCTAGGCCAGCGACAAAGACAACGGCGATCGCAGCCAGCAGGCTATTGGGCTGATTTTGCAGTGTTTGAAATGTGGGGGGGTGAAGTGCGATCGCACCTCTAATCAGTTCACCAAAATGGCTGAAGGCGTCTTTTGTTACATGCAGTTGAGCAAACAGCTGCGTCATGTTTTTCGTCGTTTCTCCGCTAAATTAATCAGGCCTTAAAGTGATCAGATTTTAATTAGTTGGTGGTTCATTGGCAAACGAAAAGGCTCACTCTATCTTTCGGGCTGAAATAATCGCGAGTACGACAAGAGCAGCAATCAGGAAGGCATTCAAGACATAGAGTACTTTGCGGACTATGTTTAGGGGAGCCATTGCCTTCTGTAGGGGGATAGTCGCCAGTACAGTCCAGGCATCATCTTGCTGAGGGCTTTGACTAGGCTTAAAACCACTGTAGACAACCAACCACTCTTCGCGGTTTGATGAACCAGATTGGAATAGGTGAGCATAACTACTTTCGCCAGCTCTGGTGTCAACGATGACTGAACGTAGTCCGCCAAAATCTTTTAGCTCAGAGATATTCTTGCCAAGCTGCATACGATCAGAATGGACAACCACCACACCAGTAGGGTCAACTACAACCGTTTTTTGGTCTGTAAGCGCATTAGCATAATAAGAGCGATCGCAATTACTCACTGCAGCAGATGACGATTGAGGCGGTGTTAATTCGTAGCACAAGAGATTATAAGGAGCATTATCGACAATAACCTTGCCGATAAACGCTACTGTCTTAGCATCTCCTTTTTGAAATGAAGCCGTGCTGCCTAGTTGAACAAATCTCTGTTCCGTTTTTACAAACTCAAATGGGCACGGACTGATTCAGTCTTCTGCAAGTGAGAAAAAACACCTGGCAACAGTAATTCTTCATCTTCATTCAGACGCTCTTACTCGCATCTCGTTGTCTTCAGCCGATTCAACCGCCGATAGAAAGATCTATCACCGGCTATCGATAAAGGCTAAGCATTGAACGATAAGGATGCGCGCCAGGGACGAACACGGCCACGCGGAATGTCTCTTCTTTGACGTGCGATCGCCTCGCAATTTCATGAGTCAAGCCGGCTCCAAGCAAGGCATCTAACCTCTTATAAGGATTTGCGAGGAAATCGCCTTCTGAACTTGAAGTAACATTTTTGTGAACAACATGCTTCCAATTTGCCTGATTTCGGCCTGCCTTGAAGGGCTGATGAATGACGTACACAGTATTGCCATTTCCGGAAATAATCTCGCTATCTAACTCCACTATCCGAATTGACGATAGTGGAGTTAGATAGCTGGATCATGAACGAGTAAGTGCAGAGTGACAGTTCAAAGTGACAGTTCCAACAGAGTCGTATAGCGAAGTCATCAAAACGAAACAGATCAACAAAGTAAGCGAAGCAAAATAAAATCACCCAGATTGTAGCGCACGAGATTATGTGCCGGTTAAGAAGACGTAATCCTTCGAAAAATGAAGTGATTCAGCATATAAGCTATGCTATTTCGTACTATCTATGATAAATCTGCTTCAGAAGCCGCTTTTTAATCCGATACGTTGTCCGTCATCTGTTACATAATTTCCCATAACTGATTATCCATACTTCTGTCAAAGAAAAATTTGTACTGACAAGTAAATGAATTTCTTTCCTGTTTATACAAAATTCTATTGATATATTTTATTGGGCATTGAACTTACCTCACTAGGTTCGATGCCCTTCTGAAAGTCTCACGATTGATCACATAGTGAACCGCTAAAGGATAGACATGACAACTGAGTATTATGTTTCCATGGAGGGAAACGATGCCAATCCTGGTACAGTGGAGCGCCCGTTCAAAAGCATCGAGCGTGCGCTTCAGCTAACCGAAAGTGAGAAGCGAAGTATTTATTTGCGCAGAGTGACTTACGGTATTAGCGACGGACTTTATTGCGCCGACCAGGTATCTTCTGAGATTCGACAGCTGATTGAAGAGCAATCAGAAGATTAGAACAAACCTTGCTGTGAATTGCGCAGCAAGGATTAGATAGAGGTTTAGATTTAGATAGAGGTTTAGATACTGAACCAACAAATCACTAGATAGACTACTATTGGCCTGCCTACCTCAGTGTTCTTACTTTACTGAGGTAGGCAGGCCAAATCGTTTCTGTGATCAGCATCAGGTAGTAACAACTAGCTTATAAGATTCATCAGGTTCTAACGGCTCGAAACGGGCTCGAAAACATGAAATTGCACTTTCATCAATTTTCAGCGCTCCTGCGGGCATTGTCTGCGTCCGAGCAAGTACTCTTGCTTTCAGCACATCATCTGCGCAGGTAACACAGTGAAGAAGAGATGTTGAGCCAATAGAACGAACCTTCTCACGCGCGTCGTCTCGGCTTGCTCGACTCCAAAAGCCGAAGTCTAGAATGACATCTTGCCCCGATCTCAAGACATACGCAGCAAAGGCCCAGATTAACTCGCAGACCCGGTTATGATAGTCTTCGAAACATTCCTCAGGTGGGTCTTGTCCATAGAAGAAAACAATCCATTCATCAAGCGTAAAACGTACTGCCCCCCGCTCCTGTTCTAACTGGATTGCATACGTTGTTTTGCCCACACCAACAAAGCCGTGAATGAGATGAGCAGTCGCTGAGCCGCATCTATGAGACAGTCTATGAGGAGATAGCCTATGAGATATTGTCATCCACTCCACCCCCTTGAAATCAAGATCTCATTAAGTCAAAATCTCACGAATCAGGCGACATCTGTTCAAGATGTGCCAGATGCGCTTCGCCCCAATCGCACAGGGGCTTTAAGATAGGAATAATGCTACAGCCATGTTCGGTAAAAGAGTATTCTACGGTAGGTGGATTACCCGGCTGCACATCTCGCCGGATGACATCATTTTTCTCCAGGCTTCTAAGCTGTTGCGTCAGCACCTTCTCACTAATTTCAGGAATAAGCCGATTGAGTTCACCAAATCGCTTTTTCCCATGACGCAAATGCCAAAGAATCAGCAGCTTCCATTTACCATCAATGACCCCTATAGTTGCTTTGATGAATACTGCGCCTTTTGGCTGCTCTATCGCCATCTAAATTCAACTCTACGTCTCAACACCATTTGGCGTCTGTTATATAGCTAACAGTACAGAGCAGAAGCCGTACCGCAGAGCACACAAAACACACAGCCATTTGTCAACCGACCACAACCGACTGACCGATGTATTTTCTCACTATTGGCTATATACCGAAAGTACTTACCTCAAAGTAAGTAGCAAGATAAAGACGACAAAGCTTTAAAGGCCAGGTAAGAGGTCAGGTAGCGAAGCACGAGTTACTCTGCATAGCCGATAACAAAATGGGCGTTGATTCACTTATTTCCGACTCTTCTAGAATGATCTCCGTCAGCCAGCCGAGTAGGAGATTAAGAAAACAGTTTTAACGACGTAATAGTCGTATGTTTCGTTGACAACAAAGTCGAGATCCCAATTACTGTCTATCAACAGTCAGCCCGGTAGGGTGAGGGTCTTGCTAATTTCCCTCGAACCATCGCCATCAACAACCGCTAGAGATGTACAGACTTGGGCTGAGATAGTTTGTCTTAAGCTAAATAATCCAACCGTAGACACAACTGTAGAGAACCGTAGACACAACCGTAGAGACTAGTGAGGTAGCCGCAGCAGGCATCGTTTTTTTCCACTGACGCTCTCATTAACGTTAGAATCTCCCGTAAGATAAACATGATCATCTTCAGGGTCTTCGAGTTTTTCGAGAACAGCGTCACTCGCAGGAAGAATAAAGCGCATCTGTAGGTGCATAGCGGTTATGCCAAAAGTCTCAGCCACTAAGCGTTGCGCTTCAAAGCCGTACGTCGTCTTGACATGTTCCTTTCGGTTTGTAAACCCTTCGTTAGCTAAAGTCGTTAGCTGAAGTGATGAATGCTCTAAAACGCGTGATTAAAATTTTGCGCTCTTACCTGTGGCTAGCTGTAGGAGCAACGATTAGTCTGCTCTTGCTAACAGGAGCAAACGCTCTGACACCACAGCTGTTTCGAAGAGGGATTGATGAGGGGATCGCGCAAAAAAATTTAGACGTCGTGCTAGCCACTGGTGCCATGATGGTTGGTGTCGCGATCGCCCGCGGTCTGTTCAACTTTGGCCAAAGCTACTGGGCTGAGTCAGTCAGTCAGGGCGTCGCCTACACGCTGCGCGCTCAGGTCTTTCGCAAAATAGAAACGCTCAGCTTCAGCTATCACGATCAGGCGCAAACATCCCAGTTGCTGACGCGCATTACCAGTGACATTGAACAGATTCGCACGTTTGTAGGCACCAGCTTACTGCAAGTGGTCAGCGCGATCGCAACCCTTACCACCATCGCCACGATTCTACTCATTATGAACTGGCAGCTCGCCCTGATTAGCCTCACGGCTATTCCACTTGCTGGCGTACTGCTATATCGGTTCTTTGGTCAAAACCGACCGCTCTTTGCCCAAGTACAGCAAAAGCTAGGCGATCTCAACGAAGTTCTAAGAGAGAATTTGCTAGGGGTGCGCGTTGTCAAAGCGTTCGCCCGTGAGCCTGTAGAGCTGCAGCGCTACACTCAAATGAACAGCTCTTTGGTCTCTGTATATCTCAAAACGCTCACGGCCATTCGCAACACCTTTCCGTTTATCTTTTTACTTAGCAACCTGATCACCATTACCGTCATTGGCTATGGAGGTGCGCAGGTGATCGACAACACGTTTACGCTCGGAGAGCTAGTCGCCTTCAATGCCTATCTGTTGTTTATTGTTCAGCCGGTTTTACTCATTGGGTTTGCAGCGCCAGTGATTGCCCAAGCAGCGGCCTCAGCTGAGCGCGTGTACGAAATTATCGACGCACCAATTGAAATTATTAATCGACCTAACGCTGCCTCGTTCAATCGGTGCGGCGGGCGAATTACCTTCGAGAACGTGTCGTTTCGCTATCCAGGTGCCACTGAACCTGCCTTAGAAAACGTCTCTTTTGAAACAAAGCCGCATGAGCTGATTGCAATTTTGGGTATGACAGGCTCTGGGAAGAGCACCGTCGTGAATCTGTTGCAGCGGTTTTACGATGTAAGTGAAGGAGCGATACGGATAGATGGGCGAGATGTCAGAGACTTTGAGCTAGAGAGTTTGCGATCGCACATCGGCATTGTCTTTCAAGAAACTACCTTATTCTCGGGCACAATTCAGGAAAATATTGCCTACGCCAAGCCAAATAGTTCGCTAGCGGAGGTGATAGCGGTCGCCAAAACGGCTCATATTCATGAGTTTGTAGAAGGGTTACCCGCAGGCTATGACACAGTTGTAGGCGAGCGAGGGGTTGGGCTCTCAGGGGGGCAGAAGCAAAGAATTGCGATCGCTCGGACGCTGCTAACTGACTATAAAATTCTTATTTTGGACGACAGCACGTCAGCAGTCGACGCACAGACAGCCGCCCAAATTCAGAGCGATCTCGATCGGATTATGCGAGAGCGAACCTGCAACGCTTTTGTGATCGCTCAGCGTATTAGCACGATTCAAAGCGCCGATCGGATTTTGTTAATCCACGAAGGAAAGCTTGCCGCGCAGGGGACGCATCAAGAGCTTATGCGAACCAGCGTGCTCTACGGCGCCATTTTGGAATCGCAGATGAAGCAGCCCGCGCTAGCAGCCGTTTCGTAATGGTTGATCACACTGTTCTAGCTATTTTTGTTTAAGTTCTCGCTGAGCCTCTCTACCCTATCTACGTAACGGTCTCCATGCCAGCTCCTGTCGCCCCAGAACACACTGACTCAGAACACATCGCCCCAGAACCAAAGGCAGCTAAATCCCCAAGCACAGTTAAGCGCTTTCTGGCTTACCTGAAGCCCTATCGAAACGATCTCCCGATCGCGATTGGGGCAGTGATTATTGGCGCATCCACCCAAGCAATCGGGCCTTTTTTGATCGGCTGGTCTATTGATAACTTGATTGGGCCCGGCAATCTGACTGGCTTAGTGCAGATGATTGCAGCGCTGGCCATCATCTACACCGTTGGCACACTTGCCATTCGAGTACAGATTTTGCGAGTCGGTACAATTGTTCAAAAGGTCCTTGCGCAGCTTCGACAAGACATTTTCAACAAAATTCAGAGTCTTTCTGTAGGCTATTTTGATAGGAGCGAAGCTGGCGATTTGATGAGCCGCTTGCTCAACGATGTCAGCGTTATCAACAACGCCTTCGGGCAGAGCATTCCACAAATTTTAGGCAATACGTTTAGCCTGATTGGCATCATCATTGCCATGCTGCTAATTAACTTTCAGCTGGGTCTGCTGAGCAATCTGGTTGTGCCTATCATGATCATTACGACCAGCATTTTCTCTCGCTGGGCGCGGGCCAGGTTTAGGGTTACCCGGCAAACGATTGGTGAGCTGTCATCGCTGATAGAAGAAGACATCAGCAGTGTCAAAGAGGCCCAGGCATTCAACCGGGTAGACTACAACATTGAAGCTTTTGATGCACTTAACAAGGCAAACAGAGATGCTAATGTAGACGCGGTGGTGGTGACTGCGGCTTTCCTACCCTCGATCGATTTTCTCAATACCCTAGCCACTGCAGGCGTGCTGGCATACGGCGGATATTTAGCGGTTACAGACGCAGCAACCGTAGGCACCGTGACGGCCTTTTTGCTATATGTGCAGCAGTTTTTCCGGCCTATTCAAATTCTCAGTCAGTTCTATACCCAGGCGCAAAGTGCGATCGCAGGTCTTGAAAGAATCTTCTCTTTACTAGACGAACCCGAGAATCTACAAGATAATCCTAACGCTATCGAGCTACCGCCCATAGAGGGCAGAGTCGAATTCAACCATGTCACGTTTGGCTATGTGCCCGGGCAAAAGATATTAGACGGTATCGACATCTGCGCTCAGCCTGGTCAAATGATTGCCCTAGTCGGCCCGACAGGCGCAGGGAAAAGTACCATCATCAATCTGATTCTGCGCTTCTACGACGTCGTGGGCGGCAGCGTAAACATAGACGGCATTGACGTTCGCGATGTGACTCAGGCAAGCCTGCGCCGCCAAATCGGCTTTGTCTTGCAAGACAACATTCTCTTTAGCGGCACCGTTGCAGAGAACATTGCCTTTGGCCGCCCGGATGCGGAGCAGGCCGATATCGAGGCAGCAGCGAAGGTGGCAAACGTCCACGAGTTTGTGACCAAGCTACCGCAGGGATATGCGACCGTGCTTGGAGAGCGGGGCGCGTCGCTTAGTCAGGGACAGCGGCAGTTGATTAGTATCGCCAGAGCGGTCTTAATCGATCCGCGTATTTTGATTTTAGACGAGGCGACTAGCAGCATTGACACGCAGACGGAAAAACTGGTGCAAGAGGCGATCGCAGCTATTCTCAAAAACCGCACCAGCTTCGTCATCGCCCACCGGCTCAGCACCGTCACCCAGGCCGATCAGGTGCTGGTGATTCAGCAGGGCCACATCGTAGAAAACGGCACCCATCAGCAGCTAATAGACCAGGCGGGCGTCTATGCCAAACTCTACGCGCTACAGCTGGGAGAAGATGATTAGCTGACATATCTCGGCTGACATATCTCGACTGAAACGGAATCGACTGACATGGAATCGGCTGAAGTAGCTCAATTGAAATAGACCGGCTAAAACAAGCCAGCTGAAACAGACTAAGTACGGAAACCCCTCCATACATTTAGCAAAGAACACCACCTGCAACAGCGCACAAAGCAATCTCTATATTTGGTACAAAATAAAGAAGCTCGACAGAGACGACTCGACAGATACTATAGTCATCCAACTTTAGGCATCTAATCGTAGGCATCCAATCGTAGGCATCTAATCACAGGTATCTGCTCAACGCGGATTACTGTCTGACCTCCAGTTCACCCCTTTCCAATCTATATTTATTCATCATGTTGTTATGTCAGCTTGAAATGCGTGCACTCGGCGGCGTAAAAGACGAGCCAGCCTATTACATCGTCGGGAGATACGGCTTCGACTTAGACCTTCAGGTAGAAGAAGACGTCTGGATTAACTGGCAAATTGCTAACCGAACGTTTGAGATTCCAGCCAAGGTGACGCAGCGGCGCAAAGAAGTTCATATGGACGGGACTAGCATCTTGTTAAATATGAGCGATCGCGAAAAGGCGCAGCTTGCAGCGCTTTATCCTAATGGACTAGAGGCATTAAAGGAAGGTGCAAGTCTGTTTCTCTTACGAATTTTTGTTGAAACAACAGACGAAGAAGCGCTGTACAAAATTCAAGAAGAGATTAGCAAGAGCAAGAAAATCTTGACCGGGCAGAAAAGGCTTCCTGATTCGGTATAGCTTCGATTCCGTACAGTTCCAATTCTGTATAGATTCCGTGTAGATATAGATTGAGAGACTGCCTGACTTGTGAGGCGATCGCACCGAAAGATCTTCGCTAGGATTTAACGCTATTCGCAACAGGGAGAAGGTTTCTACTGGTGAGGTTTTGAGCAAGCGATTCATCTATTTGTTTGATCAGTTGTCTGATTAGCTTACTCATAGCGTTATGGGAACAATAAACCTATCTGCGCTTTGTTTAGTTTATAGCTAACAGACACGCCTCTAATCAAAGTCAAGCAGGTTGCTTCTCTCGATAAGTCTATAGCGTAAACAAATTGGAGTTCCTATTGCGATCGCCCTTCCATAACAATCAGCTACCGATTTTCTCTAGCTGGTCATCTTTCTATAAAAGAGAACTTCCGCCCATACACTTTCTCTTATCTGGGCTGGGTTTATCTCTGTTAGCTGTTCACGCCACGCAGCCTGCATTTGCACAGCAGGTAAGAGCAGACCCCACCCTATCCACCACCGTCAACGCAACAGGCGATGACTTTAAAATCAGCGGTGGAAATCAAATGGGCAGTAACTTATTTCATAGCTTCGAGGAATTCTCAGTCCCGACAGGCGGTTCAGCCGCCTTCTTAAACAGCGCTGATGTACAGAACATTATCAGCCGCGTGACCGGCGATCGCTCTAACATCGACGGTCGCATCGAAGCTAACGGGCGTGCCAATCTGTTTTTGCTCAATCCTAACGGCATTGTATTCGGACCCGATGCCAAGTTACAGATTGGCGGCTCTTTTATCGGCTCTACTGCGCAAAGCCTGAGCTTTACTGACAGCACGGTATTTTCAACAACAGAAACCTCTACGCCTGCGCTTTTAACCGTCAGCACGCCTTCTGGATTGCAGTTTGGCCAATTATCTAGAGATATCGCCGTTCAAGGCACAGGCTATTCGATAGCGCGGCAGCGAGACTTTTCACTGGCCGTAACCAGTGGTTCAAACCTACAGGTAAATTCGGGGAATACCATAGCACTACTAGGCAACGGTCTCTCCTTAGAAAGTAGCAGAGTCTCAACAAACGCAGGCCGAGCAGCATTAGGTAGCGTTAGCGCGGGGGAAGTAGACCTAACGCCAGAGGCACAGGGCTGGCATCTTGACTACAGCAAAGTCTCTGATTACAGCGATCTCTCCTTTTCTCAATCGATTGCGGACGCAGTTGGAGCAGGAGGAGGACTCGTAACAGTTCATGGCCAGAACGTTTCAGTAGAGAATGGGTCGAGAGTTCTGGTTCAAAATCAGAGCGCGCTGCCTTCAGGTGGGATTATTATCAATGCTGCGGAGTCTTTAACCTCTACCGGACTCGATTCAGGCGATCGCAGTCGTATATCAGTCGAAAGCCTGCAAGGCAACAGCGGCGATCTGGTCATTTCAACAAAACAACTATCATTTGTAGGAGGAAGTACGATAGAATCCGATGCCCTCTTCGCACAGGGAGGGAACGTCACGGTGCAGGCTACCAATTCTGTCTTATTAAGCCCTTCGCCTACAGACCTGCGATTTACTAGCCAGATCAGCTCAGATGCTAATAGCACTGGCAATGCTGGAAACGTGACAGTGAACACCGGTAATCTGAGTGTTTTTGGAGGGTCTAGACTCGCATCAGTATCTTTCGGAGATGGCGACAGTGGAGATGTCACGATTGATGCTCAGTCTATCTTACTAGAGGGCATTAACAGAAGTAATTTTATTGCGAGTCTCATCAGCGCTGGAACTTTAAGCGATGGTGACGCTGGAGATGTATACATCAACACAGGTAGCTTAGAGGTTAAAAATGGCGGACGGGTTGACTCATCGACTAGCGCGTTTGGAGATGCGGGCAGTGTCACAGTTAATGCCTCACAATCAGTTAGTGTAAGTGGCACAGTTCCAGGATCAATCAACCCTAGCCTAATCATTTCTAGTGCTAACATTTTAGATGAATTACTACGCCGGAACTTCAACCTGCCAGATTTGCCAACAGGCAATGCAGGGAATTTGACTATCAACACACCTGTGTTGGCGGTGACAGAAGGGGCTGAGGTCTCAGTGAGAAATGATGGAATAGGTCGTGGCGGAAACTTACAGATAAATGCGGATTCGATTCGATTGGATGAAAGGGGCGGTGTGACAGCTTCTACTCGAATAGGCGGCGGCGGAAACATTAGACTACAAGCACAGAGCGCTATTCTCGCCAGAAACGGTAGTCGCATATCGGCTGAAGCTGGCGGGACTGGTGATGGCGGCAACATTCAAATCGATACGCCTTTTCTACTTGCCCTAGAGAACAGCGATATCATCGCCAATGCCTTTGAAGGCAACGGCGGCAATATTCAAATCGAGGCCCAAAGCGTACTGGGCACGGCCTTTCGTGACCAACTCACCCCAGAGAGCGATATTACCGCCAGTTCTCAGTTCGGGGTAAATGGCGTTGTAGCATTTACAAATCCTGCTGTAGATCCTAGTTCAGGAACAACCACGCTACCAAGAGATGTCTCTGATCCGAGCAACCAGATTGTGGCAGGATGCGCAGACAGCCAGTCTAGACAGTTTGTTGCTTCTGGGCGAGGTGGCCTCCCAGAGGCTCCAACCAGTCAGAGCAATCATTCCAATCGACTGTGGAC
>CALDSK010000284.1 GCA_937911865.1 uncultured Synechococcus sp. | reverse complement strand
CCAATGTCTTTTTGAGGCAATTCAGGAGAGCTTGATAATGACGACAGCGGTGGCACCGCAGAAGCAGGTTGAGCAGCTTGTGAATTATCTTGGGGTTCCATAGTTCGGCACCATGTTTCTAGAGAGGGTTAGCGTTGCTACTGGTTTTTGTCCGAGGTGAAGCCAGAGGCTGAATACTGTGCTTTAGCGAGCTTGCTATTTTGCGCCTTGAAGCTGAGGAGCTTCTCGACCGTTCGTGTTGGGCAGTGGGCTGTTGATTCGCTGCATCCGCTCGGGGAAGGCCCCTTCTAGCGCAGACTGCACTAGCGGCGGCAGTGATAGGCCGCTCTCAATGCCACCACCGGAGGCAGGCTCAGAGGGAGCTGGCTGCGGGGTAGCGTGGGGAATGCCTAGCTTTCGCAGCATCAGCACAACCTGAATTTTCTTCTGAATAATTGGGTCATCGGTCGCGTTGCCCTCGCCGCCTGCGCGTTGCTCGATCCATGCATTGGCAATCGCCTGGCCCCGCAGCCGATTGCTGTAATCAGCGATGATGCCATCTAGCGCAGCACTGGCCAGTTCTTCATCGGTTGGCTCAGTCGCTGTAAAGACATTAGCTGCGGTTAACTCGACTGAGTGAGACTGGTCGAGCAGCGCTCTAATCGCACTTTCTTGCTCGCCGCTGAGATCGGTATTGGGTGATGGGTCAGACACAATATGAGAGATTTTGTCTTTAATATCTCTCACTTGCACGTCGTATTCTTTAGCCAGCTTAAGCAATTTCATTTTTTAGAAACCTCGTTGTAAAGGCAATGAGTTCATCGGACGTTTTTTCAGGAATCTCCAAAGCTCGGTGTTTTTCTCTTAGGGCAGCTTCTAGGCGCTCATAAAGAGAGGATTCAGCGAAGATGACATCTAGAAGGTCATCACCCCTGATACCCGCTGTCGTGGCTTCTCGATAGCGAATGACAAGACGCCACATCTGCTCGCTTAACAAGTCGCCTGCTTCGTAGTCAATAAACAAAGGATGTTCTTTCTTCTTCAGCTCTCTCTTATATCGCCTAACAATCGCCTGATCGACGCCCAAATGCTCAGCTAGCTCTTTTGTCGTCAGATGTCCGGTCAGCTCGACAGATTCAACCGTTACAACCGGATAAAGCGTAGGGGTAGCATTAGGCATAGTGAGAGAATGACGATTTTCAAAGGGCTGTGACGATAACAGAAGATAGACTCTTAAGCGGTACACACCACCGTGGATACTTTTATGTGTCCGGCGGATAGCGGTGTCCGGTGGGGAGAACAGATACCGAACAGCTCTTCTGTAGAAGGAAAAAATACGAACATCGAGAAAAGCAATTAGCCGCTGTAAGAATGAACGTTATTTAGCCTCCGCGTTCTCTTTATCGAGCGATCCTTCTATCGGAATTTAATCTAAGGCACTTTCATCTACAGTTTTCAGTGATTCTTCAGCATCGCTCTCGTCTTTGGCACGACTAAAGCGCTCGACAAAAGCCGCTCGCTTATCTGGATCAACAGCAGTAATAACAGCAGCTTCAACGCCTTTCCAGGTCACAATAAAAACGGGCTTTGCCACTATCTTTGTGAGCCGCCATAGCTGGGCACCGACTTTGCTAGACAGTTCGTTCTCACGATCAAAGGCGACCAGTTCTTCCCAGAGCTGCTTGGACTCAGCGAACAGACCTTCAGTCTGTAATGGTGCGGGCGCTAGAGCTGTTGATTGATTAGTCGAATCGACAGGGGCAATTGCGGTGGATTCAGGAACGGTAGATTTGGATGCGGTTTGAGCTGTGGCTTGAGCTGTTGGGGAGGGCGTATTGACCTCTTCAGCTAGCAGCGTAGCAATCGTTTTCTTAGTCATGATTTTTTTTGGTGTAGATGGTTGAGACTATGTAGTTTTTTCGTCATTGCGGACTCGGGAGGTATTAGGACAGACGAGTTCAGACTTGGTGATGAGAGTGATAGTGGCGTGGGTGTTAGCGTGCGCTCGGCAAAGGCCGATGACTGTTAGCGTTGTGCAGGTAGATGTTTATCCCCTTGTCCACACAGGGGTAGCGGCGACACACGGCGCATAGATCCCCTAGCCCTTAAGTCTTTAGTCGCGACTATCTGCATCAGCACTGAGTTGCGACCTTTTGACGCTCACCTCCTGGAGCAGCGGAGCCTTCGGGCGGGTGAGCAGCAGACTGCTGAGGGGAAGGCGTGAGCAGATTCTCTAGCGCACTTAAGGCACCGAGCACTTTTAGAATGCGATCACTCATGGTGCCAATGGGATATCGTCGGCATAGCTCATCGGCCACCTAGGGATGAATGCTAATGGCGATTAAGTCCTTAACGCTGGCATCTGCATCTATGGCCGTCATCTGCGAGATCGCGACGGCGGGGTCAGTGGTTTTGTGCGCCTGCATATAGCGATAGATAGCGGCAATTTGTGTCTGCTGCTCGGCGGCAAGCGCGGTGCCGCCATGAAAACTGGAAAGTCCTAAGGCTTTGGCAATCTCGATGAGCTGAATAGCTTTTGCGTCTATCTGCTCGGCGAGCTGATGGAGTTTCATGCGGAGAAATGCTCCTTGAACTGGGTGAGTAAGGTGGGTGAAATACGAGAGGCGAGCCAGTCGCAGGCTTCGTTTAGGCTCAAACGGGCGCTACAGTCGGCCATCAGGAAGTCGCGAATTTGGCTAGGCGAGGTTCTTTGTCCTTTGTAGTGGGCTAGCTCTGCGAGGACTGCCTGCTGACGGCGATTGAGCGATCGCCCATTGAGCTTTTCTAGGAAGTCTGGGTGGCCGAAGTCTTCATGCAGCAGGCGGATGTAGCCGCGAATAGTGCGCTCGTGGCGGTTGAGGGCGGTGGCCACTTCTGTGACTTTGGCGTAGTCGTCGTCGGTGCGGGTGGCCGTGGTATTGAGGGTTTTAGGGACAGCGTGTTTGGTCATAGCGCGAGGTTAGCAAAGGCATCCAGTTGGGGGATGAGTATAGGCAGGGCCGCAGCGCAGCCGTGGATCTATAGCGGGAAATAAAAGAGGCTAGTGCCGTAGGTGGGCAGTGAGGGCGAGTGGCCTTTCTGCGGGACGCTCTGAGATCGGAAAGCTGCGTTCGGCATTGGTATCGAGTAGGGGGGCGAGCTGGCTGGCGAGCAGCGCGGCGGCATCGGAGAGTAGGGGATGAAGGCGCTGCCAGCACTCGGGCGGGTTTACGGTGCGTAGGACATCAGCGGTGATTTCTAAGGCTTCATTTAGGGAGGCGATCGCACTGAGTTCCTGCTCGTAGTCGGCAGCTTCCTCTGGGGTGAGGTGGGCTAGGTCTAGGGCTGTGAGGTTTCGGGCGATCGCGTCTAGGTCAGGTGCTTGGTGAATAAACGTCATGACTAAACCTTGTAGAGATTTCAAAAATGACAATTTAAGACTAGCATGAGTTCATGAATTCATGAACTCGCGAATTCACGAACTTTTACCAAAGTGAACTGATCGGCAATAATTAGAGGCAGACCAATGAAGCAGCTAGGCATAGACCCAATGGCAGGAGGAAAGCGTGAAGATCCGGGCTACGCGCAAGTGAGTGGCTACATTCCAAAAAAGCTGGCACTCAAGTTCAAAGCAGCCTGCACGATGCGTGAGACGACTCAGTCTGAGGCACTAGAAAAAGCTATAGAAGCTTGGCTAAAACAGTCAGAGGAATCTGTTTCAGAAAAACAACCTGATCAATAGCTATGTCCCAATAAATAGCGCGTACGAATTCGCCTCAGGAATACTTTGAGCATGTTGGGAATATAGAAAGCAAGGAGGCGATTGCCCTAATAGCTCGGCAGAGGCTTAACTACCAGCAATGTTGAATAAAATGGCCTTATCAGAGGTAGGGAAAGAAGTTTTCTGCAGGCCTACAGCCATTTAAAACGCTACTGTTTGACTATATTTGACTATAAAGGTACAACCCAAGAGCCAGGAGCTAATCTAAAAGTCAAGAGGCCCGATGCTACCAGTGTCAGGCATCTTATGCCGAGTCAATCATGTAATCCAGCGAATTAAAGACACCTACGATTGCAGAGTCAGTTATCCAGAGTACAAGCCTTGCACTAATTACAGCTAACAAGACGAAAGCGAGGCAACCCATTCTATGTATTTACGTGAGCACCGCTGGCAGAAAAAACACACAAAACACCTTGTTATTACGCGTTCTCTAAGGATATAGAAGGGTTTGGGTAATAGAGTTATAGTACTTTCACATTAGTTAGTCGGAGGATAGCTTGTCTTCAGGTTTGCCCAAATCTTCTTATAACGATATATTTCCGCTTGAAATCGGTGGAGTAGTAGCACGCAACGGATTTTACTTTCAAGATCATGTTGCTGCTGGATTTTGCATAGATATGCTCAAAATAGGATCAGAATTAAAAGCTGTTTGGTGCGAGGCCCTGGATGATGTGACACTGGTTCACGGCGATAAAGGGGGAGAAAGATTTGAGTTCGTCCAAGTAAAAAATAATGAAGCTATTGCTTCGTGGTCTATTTCAAAGCTATGCAAGCGCGACAAGAAAAAGGGAGTATATGTTGTTGGCAGTTCAATATTAGAAAAATCGCTAGCTTACGAAAGGGGCGCAGAACAATGTTCGTTCCGCATAGTCACTTGTCTCCGCGTCAACGCTGAACTTAAGCTCCTCGAATTACCTTTAAGCTCTCCCAAGCGAACTTCTGTTTGCACTCAGTTTACTGAGTTGTGCAAGAAAATCGAAGAGAAATTGCCTGAATGTGAATCGCCCAACGGCAGTAACATCTCTTCTTGGCTATCGAGAACCGTTTGGGAGGTCAGTCATGCTACTGAAGCACTAAAAAACAAGAACCTTCTTAAGCTCAGAAAGGCACTTTCTGCACTAGGGTTTGGGCTGGCGGAAGATCAGTGGGATGAGTTGTATAAGAAAGTCTTATGCAGGGTACAAGAAGCTGGTAGGGCAGACTGGAGAGTTGAGCCAAGTCAGAAAAAGATACTGCAAGATGATTTTCTGACTTGGATAAAAGACGAAATTAATAAGTCTCTTCATCCTAGTATCGATGGAGCAGGTACAAGACTCTCCGAGAAAATGAAAATAGCAGAGCTTCCACTTGAGTCGATCGAGAATGCAAAATGGCAGCGTAGAAACTATCGAAGGATATGTTTGAGCAATCGGTATATGGATTTATCAAAGCGGGAGCAGCTAGAGAGTGACACAGCAGCACATTTGAATCTACTACTATCTCAGCTTGATGCGGGGAAACTAGATGATAGTGGGATAGAGTTCCACAACCGTTGCTTGGAAAAGCTTGCAGACATACAGTCTAGCAGTTCGGAAATCTCTCTCTCGTTTTTTCAAGGCTATATGTATTACATAACCGATCGGTGTGTATATCGTTTTACTACGAAGGTAGCATTATGAAATCTATTAACGAGCTTTCTGCACTACCTGTAAGCACGTCGCTACTCGCAGACGATACGGTAGAATTCCACGCTGCAAGAATTCTTCTCTTAATCGGGTTATGTGGTACCAGCCACAGAATTGATGGCTTGACTAAACTAGCTAAACTAGATTTTTTCGTGAGATACCCTCAGTTCTTCGATAAAGTCTGCATTACTTTAGGTGAAAACTCAGAATCTGTTTTAGAATCCGTAGAATCTAGTATGATTCGCCATCATTATGGGCCGTGGGATCATAGATACTACGAAGTTCTTGCTTACTTGAGGAGCCGTGGGCTGATTCAAATTTTCAAAGAAAAAAATACTTACAAGTTTAAACTGACTGATATAGGGAAAAAGAGAATGCGGAAGCTTGCAAAAGAATCATCTTACGAAAACATATGCGAGCAAATGCGGCGCGTCAAAAAAGTCTTTGGCAGTAAAGCTGGCTCAACACTAAAGAGGCTAATTTACGAGGTTTTTGAGCAGGAAGTCTCACAGAAATCATTAGGGGAGATTATTGAATAATGGCTGCAAAAACACTTGTCATCAAACAACTAAGCCGCTTCCCAAAAACTGGTACTTTCGATGAACTCAATTTCAAGACTGGAGTTAACGTTTTGGTTGGAGAGCCAAATACAGGTAAGACGCAATGGCTTCGAATGCTAAATTTTCTAATGGGTGATCGTGACAGCAACGTTAATAATGCTTTTGAAAAGGCTCTCGTTGATAAATACGATTGTGTGAAGGGTGTTTTTGTTGTTGAAGACGAAGAAATCATTCTAGAAAGGAGATGGAAGGAATCAGGAAACAAAGGAAAGATATTCGTAAATGGAGAGCCTATAAAGGCAGAAGATTTTTCCTCGTTTTTATTACCTCTTCTGAATATTCCTTTAGTTCACTTCCCACAGGGGAATCCATTGTCCCCAAGAGCTTGGCCAGAACTGAGTTGGGCAAATCTACTACGGCACATATATCGAAAGCAAACTTCATGGGGAGAGTTAGTCAGTAAACAACCTACTGTCGATCAACATGCTTGTCTTCTTCTATTTTTAGGTATTGCCGAACACCTTTTTTCTCCTGAATATGAGAGGTTATCAGAGAAGCAGAAAGACATATATAAACACCAAGTAAGGAAAGAGGAGTTTACTCGAACCCTTGATGAAATTTCTAGGGAGCTATTGAGTGCAAACGGTTTAGGAGTTGCTGTAACTGCTAACTCTATAGCCTCATCCATACGGGATCTCGATCTTCAAGTTGAGGAATTATTATCCCAGAGAGATGAAATCCTTGCCGCACTAAAGGACAGCATTCTACAAGAAACAGATGACACAAATAAGTCAGAACTTGAGCAGTTGAGCGAGACGTGGGCAAGGCTACAGGGGCGCAGGCAAACTGTTTCGACACAAATAGAGTCTGCTCAATCTAGAATTAAAGATTTGGTAGATTATAGCAAAGGAATACAGGATGAACTTTCAAGACTTGAGCGTTCTGCTAGTGCTGGTGAAATATTCCGCGATTTAAGAGTTACACACTGTCCTGTATGTGAACAAGCTGTAACGAGCAAAGAAAAGTCATTAGACGAATGCTATCTGTGCAAGCAACAAATAGCTCCTATGCCTTCTGAGTCACTTGCAAGTGAGCAGAGGCTCGATTTTGAGATCGAGCAGCTTCAAGCTGAGACGAAGGAGGCTCAAGAATTAGTCGAAGTGGTTTCACAAGAACTCAAAGCCTTACGCTATCAGCAACAGTCCACTGACGAAGAGATTAATTATATTCAGCGTCAAATGAGAATAGTACAGGCTACTGCTGCTGCCATAATGCCGCCTGAAATATCTAGGATTGATATGGACTTAGGCCGAATTCAAGAACAATTAAGACAAATTGGAAGGATTGAACGTGCTCTTGAGTTTAAAGAGAACTTGTCTGAGCAAATTTCTGAGATAGAAAAAGAGGTTAATGATTTAGAGATTGAAGTCGCACAGCTTTCTCAAAGTATCAACTATGAAGACGCTAGCTCCTACTTTTCGGATCAAATGAATACTTACTTAAACGCAATCAAAGCCAGAAACCCTAACTCCTGGAAGCTAGGCAGAGTCAACTTCATTTTAAAGGATAAAAGCTTTAAATTTACCGTAGGGAATAGTAACTTGAGCAACCTCGGTGCAACGATGACGTTGTATTTTCTTCCGGCTTACAACTATGCGTTATTATCACTGTCCAACATAAGCAAGTATTCTTACCCAGGGCTATCAATACTAGATTTTCCAGCGACTTTTGGAGATGGTACGCCGCGACAAGCTACAGAAAACTTCATTTTGGAACCTTTTATAGCTCTAACTGAGAAAAATAAAAAAAATAACACTCAAGTTATTGCTGTAGGTAGCGCTTTTGAAGGACTAGAGAATGTTCACAGAGTCGAACTGACACATGTTTGGCAAAAATGAGCTATCGGAACAATTAGAAATAAGAGGCGTTGTTAGAAATATGTGATTTTGTTAAAAAGGGTATAAAGGAAGGAGTAAATCCTCTTTAAATGAGACTGTTCTTTCAACTAGATTAAGTAATAAACAACAGGTAATGGGCATAAACCTCTACTTTCAGGCTGTTTAATTTAAGAAAAAATAGGCAACTCCAATTTTTCACGATTCTTTCACTATGCTTCTTCCTACCTTAGCGGGTACTTTAGCAGTCAGCGGAAAACCACGTGGGTCAAACTTTCAGAACGGATGATTTTTCTATTGACTCGATACTATGACTGGAAGATCATTAGCAATAACTATTCGTGTTACTTTTAAATTTTTCATCCAAAAAGTAACACGAATAAAGCCGAAACGGAGGGAGGCTACCTTCTAGCCTCTGTGCAGTGCTGGACGCAGCATATACCGTATCTCTTGCTGTTCTAACTGACATATCCGCAGAGTCGAATACTTCGGGATAAGCCGCCAGTAGTACCCTGTCGGTGGTGACATCGTGGATCGCCGCAACGATGCAAAAATATTGACTTGTCACGCTTAAGACCTCTTTCCCAGTACGTTGCTCAGGGTAATAGGATTTTCAGAGCTATCTCAAATGATGTGCGCATGGCCCTGTAGTCAGCGGCTATTAGGCTTAATCCTAGCCATTATTCCATTACTTGATTAATCTTCTCAGATGGCAGGCCGTAGGCTTCTTGGCCATGGCTACTGATATTTAGCTGGTTAGACTTGTGAGAAAAGACTAATGCCCGAAGCTGCTTCCACACATCAGATTCTCCCTGTTTTTACCCGTCAAGGGCTCCCTGAATATCCATCGCATCTGCCAAATTGAGTTCACTAGAAGGAGCCGCTTCAGATCGTTTCCGGTTGCGTTGTTGGGTCGCCCTATCTAGAGAATGCTTTAACGCCAACTGAATAACAGACCGGAAAGACGAATCTAAATCAGATATGTCCATTGTTTCTGTGTATATCTCAAAAGGCATGGCTAACCCTTTCCAGTACCCACCCATGCTGAGCCAGTAGCGGCCCTCCCTATACTTCAGCCACTTATTGAGCTTGGTGGGAATAGGAAACCTTTCATCTTTAAGCTCTTGAATCGTAACGATCAACCATCTTCTTCGGCTGTTGTGGATATAGCCCACATATTTAATTTCGCCAGTATCGATCCACACACGCATCATCGAAGTCCTTTTGTACTTCTCTGGATAGCGTCGTAGGTTTAGACGCCCGTTGATGGTCGTGAAGGGCAACCAAAGGTGAATTACTAACTCAGCCCGCTGGCTATCCCAACCTAATTCTGCAATTGGATGCTGCTTGTTCCGCTCAAATCGTATCCATTGACCATCGGCCCGTTCACAGATTCTGTAGTTGTGCTCTTGAGAAAACTCATATATCTGCTGCCTTATCAGATTTGCCTGCGATCGCTCAGGGTCAGTACATTTCTCAAGTAGTTTGAAAAATGCTTTTGGTGGCTCAGGCAAAACAGTCGTGATAAGCGTATTTTGAACGCGCGGAATTTCTATGTGTGCGATCACCTCATTTGTTAGCCAGTTCCGTAGCTCAAACCTATGGAACTGCTGTTCATTTTTGATTCGATAAGCGAGCGGGTTGAAGTTGAGCCGATGATACTTCAACGTCATTGCGAGACTATCTGCATAGTCAGGACATACGGTGTAAAGCTCGATTGGCTGAGTGTAGTCTACCTGGAGGTCAAAAGGCTTCTCTGCTATTAACGCATCGAAGTAGCGAGTAATCTGTTCGGTCACGTGGGTGTCTTTGACATTCTTCAGTTCAATGATGACTAGCTGATTACTCGGTCCAAGCGCAAGGATATCGCAGATTCCTTGCGCACACGTATACTGACTAGCCAGTGGTTTGAGCCCGATTTTAGGAAGTACGATGTCCAGAAAGAATTGCTCTAGCTGCTGTTCGGTCTCAAACTCCGCTACCTCACCGAAGACTCGCAATCTAGGATTCGCATGAGTAGATAGGCTGACCATCGGTGAGGTGTTCAATGTGGTTTTAGGAGCTTGACTGCTTTAAATGTACCCAGGCAATCAGAAATTTTGGGTGCTGTGCTACGGGCGCTTGGAGTGCGCTCCAGCTCTGCTGCCACAAGCACGTCTGTACCCGCGATTGCAATGGCATAAGGTTTTACTCGACGGATTGAGACAGTCATGGGCACGCTATGGCAGCGCACTCTCTAGAACAGGTCAGGTAGATAAGCAGACAATGACTTTCATTCAAGCAAGAGATACCTGGCAATTTGGAACTGAGGCAGACTTAGAAGAAGTTATTTGGCGCAATCTTCCAGAGCTATTGAGCTTAAAACCAGTTAACCGTCAGTTCTCCATCGACGGTAAATTCTGTGACATTCTAGCGATCGCACCATCTAATCGGCTTGTCATCATTGAGCTGAAGAACACTGAAGACCGTTATATCGTTCAGCAGCTTACCCGTTACTATCATGCACTCAAGACCGCTGATACACTTTCATTCTCGGCCAATACCGATGATCCTCGCTTACTAGCGATCGCGCCCAGCTTTCACGCCGATACGCTCATCGACTGCTAATACAGCACGCTAAATGTAGAACTCGTTACATTCAGCCTAGAGGCAGTGTCTGATGATATAAACCTCGTACTTCGCGATGCAGTCGGAAACGTACTCAGCACGCTCCACTTGCCAAAAGCACTCCACCATACACAGCCGCAGATATCGATATCAGAGCCACCGCGAAAGCTCTTGAACTGGCTAAGTGCTGTGCAAGAGCCTGAATATACTTGGATACTAGAGCTGAGAAAGCAGCTATTGAACGCAGATGCTCGAATGCGAGAAAGGGTTGAAGCAAACAGTATCTTCTACGAGAAGGGCAAATCAAAGCCCTGCTGCGAACTCAGAAAGATTAGGCCGTCCGAGTATCGAGGGGAAGGAATCGACTGTTATCTATGGCTGCCTGACCCAGAGAATAATCCGCACGTTATCAAAATGTGGATAGGCGTCGAGATAGGCAACCAGAAAGTTCTCGTCATGCAGTACGGCAAGAAAGGCTATAAGTCGGGTAGCCCATGGCGGTTTCCAACTTGCATAGAACGCATGGAACAGTTCAATTACGAAAGGGCGCTAACCCGATACCAACCATTTGTTGAAGCTGATAAAACGATTACCCCTACCAACATCGTTAATCTAGCGCTGAAACTTGGCGCGATCGCCTCTAGAGAATAACTTCGATTCCCAGCTATGGGTATTAACCCTTCCATCAGTGAGGAGAATAGCTGCGTAGGGAAAATTAGATGTACCACGACGATCTACTGGGAAGACGGTGCTATACGCGCACGACGAGCTGGGCCAACTCATTGAAGCAAGAAAAGGGGCGATCGCCTACTGCCCAGGCTGTGGTAGCCAGGTTCGACCAAAATGTGGCGCTATCGTTACCCACCACTGGGCGCACGTTAACGGTGGTGACTGTGATGCATGGTCTGAGCCAGAAAGTGACTGGCATAAGGGATGGAAGGAATATTTTCCGATGTACTGTCGCGAAGTTGTGATGGGAGAGCACAACGAGCACAGAGCCGATGTTCGATTGGATAACGGATTGGTCATCGAACTACAGCACAGCTCAATATCTCCAGAAACAATAGCTGAACGAGAACAATTCTATGGATCTATGGTTTGGCTATTCGACGCGCGTGAATTTGCCAAAAACGTCTACATCAGTAGTTACAAAGATGCCAGTTTAGCTGACCTCTCGGTCGTAGAATCTATCGAAAAAGCATCCAACGCTGCTGAGATATCAGTAAAGGAGTTTCGAGAGAGACAGACTGAATTTGAGCAAGCTTTGCAGAAAGTAAATGCTCGTATTGCCTCATTACCTATAGCAGTGACTGAAATTGGATTTGGTGAAACCGCTTATTCACTAATAGACGCATTTGGAGGTGAGAAGGATTGCTTTCTTGCCTAAGCTTAAATTGCGGCATATTAAGGAGAGAACTTCATCAAAGCACTCTTGCATCTTCCCATAGTCTACGATCAGGG
>CALDSK010000283.1 GCA_937911865.1 uncultured Synechococcus sp. | reverse complement strand
TCCTTGGGTAAATGCCCACCCATGTGCTGTGAACAAACAGGGAACTCCTTCTAATTGGCACGCAATACGTCCTAATAATCCTGCTTTACTCGAATGTGTGCTGACTAAATCAGGTTGGTGTGATCGAATGATTTTTCGGATTTTGAATAAAGTCCTCCAATCTTCAAGGAGATCAATAGATCTCTTAAGACTCTCCAAGGAGATATTAGGAATTTTTAGTTTACTTAAAGCATGGTTGTAATACCCAGATTCTCCTGTGAGGACTACCACCTGAGTTTGATCGTGGATAAGAGCTTTAGCCAGATCTTTTACATGAACTTGTGCACCACCGATCGTATCTGATCTGGTAATTAAAAATAGAATTTTCATGGAGAAAATTATTGCTGAGCGCCTTTATAATGAGAAATTATTGAACTTCTAGATATTGGAAGAGTGCTTTTTCGACCCAAGAAGAAAACTCCACTAGCCGCATCTACATTGTAGGATTCAGGAATGAAATCATCAAAATATTGTAGCCAGAAGCAACATAGTTTTATAAATTTGCCAACTTTGCGACTTCTAAATATTCCACGAAAAAAATTATCTAATGACCAAAGGAGTTGAGTCCCAGCTCCTGCCGAGGCTCCTGAATCGATTAGAGTGAAATTCCTAAATAAATAACGATGGCCAATTTCCGTGAAGCGAGTGAAATCGTATGCGCCTTCATGTACGTGCTGCAGAAAGGGCGTTTCAGCATAGACAATTCCATTCTGTCTTAAAACTCGATGAATTTCTGAAACGACTTGCCCTGGCTCCAAAACATGCTCAAGCACAGCCTGAATAATGACCAAATCAAAGCTTTCACCTGGCAGAGGAATATTATGAGCATCGGCAATGAACTGAACGCTAGAAGACCCATAAATGTCGAAAGCTACAAGCTTGACAAATGGATCAGTGTAGAAACGCTGCATTCCCTGACCAACCATGCCACCGCCAATAAGCAAGACATTTGGCGGTTCTTTATCTTTACTTAGTAAGCTAAAAATTTTTTCTATGTTCTTAGCAGTAACAGATTGAGGAGGTGAAACCAAGCGCTTGGCTATCTTTGCCAAGCCTTGATATGAATGTCTTGTTATAACAGAATCCAAGATTTTAATATCTTTTGGACTTAGAACACTTTCACCAAAGTCAACTAATACTGGATACCTCTGTACTATATTGTAAACAGATTTCACTGAATCGTGCGACGAATAAAGCTGATTTTCAACTCTGACTAGCGGACTTCCTGATAGTGGGCAGCGCAGTATTGGTAATATATCTTCTACGTCCAAAAGCATGGCAGGTACGTTAAATGTTCGAGCTCTAAGAGAGTTCCAATCAATCGAAAATATTTGCCATTAGAATCTTGTAAGTGAATCAACTAGAATAGAAAAAACGATACCAACTTATGAAGCGAGCAATTCCATCTTCAATAGAAGTTTTGGGGCCGAACCCCACATCTTTCATCAGAGAATCAATATCTGCATAATTAGTTTGGACATCACCTGGCTGCATGGGCAGGAAATTTTTGTCAGCTTTTTTCCCCAAACAAGTTTCAATAATTTCAATAAAATACATCAGCTCAACGGGCTGGTTGTTACCAATATTATAAATTTTATAGGGAGCGAGACTAGTAGCAGGGTCGGGGCGATCTCCAGACCACTCTGGGTTTGGAGTCGGGATGAGATCCATCACTCGGACAATTCCTTCAACAATGTCATCAATGTAGGTAAAATCACGCTTCATCTGACCTCGATTGAACACATCAATGGGCTGACCATTAAGAATCGCCTTCGTAAATAGAAAAAGAGCCATATCAGGACGCCCCCAGGGACCATAGACACTAAAAAACCTGAGGCCAGTTGTAGGAATCCGATACAGATGGCTATAGGTATGTGCCATTAATTCATTAGCCTTTTTCGAGGCAGCGTAGAGGCTGACTGGATGATCGATATTGTCATGAACAGAAAAGGGGATTTTGGTGTTCGCCCCATAAACGGAACTGGAAGATGCAAAGACTAAATGCTTTACTGAAGAAGCATGGCGACATCCTTCTAGGATATTAGTAAAGCCCACCACATTGCTGTTGATATAGGCGCGGGGATTAGTGAGAGAATACCGGACTCCAGCTTGAGCCGCCAGATTGACGACGACTTCAAAATTATGTTCAGCAAATAGGCTCTCTATACTATCTTGATCTGCCAAGTCCACCTTATAAAAGGTAAATCTCTGCTGTTGTGGGTGGGCCTGAAGTTTAGCGAGACGGGCTTCTTTGAGAGAAACGTCGTAATAGTTGTTCAGATTATCTAGACCAATGACTTCGTCCCCCCGGCTGAGCAAGCGCTGACTCAGATGAAATCCGATAAACCCTGCAGTACCTGTAACTAGAACCTTGACCATGTTTATGACTCATAGACTCCAATAATGAATATATTGGGGCATGGTTGCTGGATCGAAGACTGATTTTATATCCATGAATACGCCGCCTGGGCGAATGATTTCCAGGAGATTTTTGAGAGGAAGTTCACGGTAAAACTGATGACTCACGGCAAGGATGACGGCGTCCAAAGTCTTTAGAGATTGCCACTCAGTCAACGCAATATCATATTCTCGCTTAGCCAACTGTATATCGACCAAAGGATCGTGAACTATCGGCTGGACGCCAAATTCCTGCAATTCTCTCACAATGTCCGGAACACGGCTATTTCTCAGATCAGGTACGTTTTCTTTAAACGTGAGCCCCAAGATAGCAACCCGAACACTTTGGATAGGGCATTGAGTCTGGATCAGCAACTTAATCAACTTTTGCCCAATAAAATTGCCCATGCCATCATTAATACGCCGCCCTGCCAGGATAACCTGAGGATGATAGCCAACTTCCTCTGCTTTAGTTGTGAGATAGTAGGGATCTACGCCAATACAATGCCCCCCGACTAAGCCCGGCGTAAAGGGAAGAAAATTCCATTTGGTTTGAGCGGCTTTGAGCACATCATGGGTGCGAATATCAAGGCGATCACAAATAATTGCGAGTTCGTTCATGAATGCAATGTTGAGATCGCGCTGAGTGTTTTCGATCACCTTAGCCATCTCTGCCACTTTAATGGATGGAGCAAGGTAAACTCCGGCCTCAACAACGGTTCCGTAAACCTCAGCAACGCGTTTTAAAGTCTGTTCATCTTCGCCTGCAACGACTTTAGTAATTTTTTCCAAAGTATGCTGCTTATCTCCAGGGTTAATGCGCTCTGGAGAATATCCCAGTTTGAAGTCGATACCCCGCTTCAAGCCAGAAATCCTGGATAATGTATTGCTACAGATATCATCGGTCACACCAGGATAAACAGTAGATTCATACACGACGATAGAACCGGGTTGAAGTATGCTTCCAATCAGTTCAGAAGCCTTGATTAGAGGCGATAAGTCTGGGCGGCGGTTTTTATCGATAGGAGTGGGAACGGCAACAATAAAAAATGACGTGTCAACCAGGTGAGTGATTTCAGCAGTAAAGTGGAGTGATGTATCAGCCAAAGCCTGAGAATCGATCTCTTGGGTGCGATCGTACCCTCGATTTAATTCATCAATACGGTGGGGATTAATGTCAAAGCCAATTGTATTTGGATAATGTTTAGAAAGTGCCAGCGCTACAGGAAGGCCCACATATCCGAGACCGATGACAGCTACCTTATCTTGTCCGCATGACAGTTTCATAAAATCGGTCAGAATCCAGTTCTAATAGTCAATAGAGGTCAGTAGCACTTAAGTATAAGTTAGAATTAGGGGCTATTCATTGACTTCTTAGAGACTTCTGATTCCTTGATGCGAACTTGAAGCTATTTGAGCTACATGGCTAAAAGCTCAAACATACTGAACTAAAAAGTCCTGGCTCAGGCAAGCAAATCAAGTTCTGTCTAAGCAGTATCTTTCAAGCTTTAGAAGGCTAAAGTGATCATTCGAATAAACTTCCTCCAAACCTAATTGACCAAAATAACTACTATCAGGAAATAATCTAGGGGGGGCATCTGCAGCAAGAGACACTTTACCAGCTAGAAGATATTGTGCATCCGTGTCGCAAGATAATTCAGACAGCATTCTAAATTCATTTTCAGAATTAGATTCTTGACTAATCAGAGCCATTTGACCTCGGATCTCATTCCACTTTAAGAGTTCAGCATGATTAGCATAAGCCAGAGCTCCTCCGTCTTTTGGGGAGTAAACAACTGGTCGTAAACTATGGTAGCGAATGGTAAGGCCTGTATCGACGGCGGAAGGTGCGACGAGAATGGGCGCAGCAGGAGGTACAACACCAGGCAACGCATCGACCAACTCAGCCGTATAGCGGATTCTATCGGTTAAACACTGAAAATGACCTTGCTGCCAACAGCTCACTGCTGTGGGGAAAAAATTAATTGGATGCCAGTAAACCCAAATAGCAACCAGAATAGCTCCAACGGCAGAAACCTTGAAACGGTGAGCTCCAAATCTACGGCTTAATTCTGCTAAAGGCCAGATGCAGAATAGCAGCATCAAAGGTGGCAAGTACCTGATGCCACGAATCAGGTCTATTTGAGCGGGTATCTCACCCCTCATCTCGGCAATCGTATGACCCAGAATTGGGAGACAGACGTTGAAGATGAGTAAGCCAACAATCCACAGCAATACCAACAAAACATCGCGTCGACTACGATGTAAAACCAGAGTAATGCTCGAACCGATAACCGATAGAACTAGAAGATATTTCTTGTGAAGAATCAAAAAGAATTGCTTAACTGCAGTTGGAAGTTCTAGGTAACCTTCAAGAAAACGACCCTTCATAATTTCGTAGACTTGCCTCTGATTTTCAACTGCTCCATGTTCATGATTGGCTAAATAATGAATCAAAAATGGCAAGACTACGGCAGTGCAAATCAGGCCGATAAATCCCATATATGCGACCTTTCGTGGCAAAGTATATGCCTTTGGGAGAAATAAGCATAAGCTTAGCCAAACGGCAAATGCCCATCCTGGTGCACTAACTGGATGAACGTAAACCAGCAGGCCTGCAAATGCCATTACCCAAGGCCACGCCTTCGGAGTAAGTCTCCAGAAGTAAACTGCAGCCAGCAATAATGGGAGAAGTGCTTGAAAGGAAAATCTGTGTATTGCATTGGGATAGACTCCCCAAAACTCTCCCAAATTAAACCAAACGGGCATCAAATTGAGGACAACAAGCAATACAGCCCAATACTTATTTTGAAATAAAAGTTTTCCTAGAATGTAAAAACCAAACGATTGCAAAAAGACATGTAAGCCAAGAAGAGAGCTGAAAGCTGAGCCATATCCCCCTGTCAAAGGAGCTAAAAATTGTAAGACTGGGATATGAACTGTCGCATAGAAGCGAAAGTTATCAGGGTTGCTCAGTAAACCGTCCCCATAGAAGTTTTCCGGATAGTCCCACCCAGCAGCAAAACCAGCAATGTTTGCCGCATCTCCTCCTTGAATCTGATCAAATGGCAGCAATGTTAATAGAGCAATGCAATAAAAAAAGCTGAATAGCATTATACCGACAACAATAACGTTATCAGCAAGACTCCATGAACTCAGCTCTGATAAGTCAGATTCAGTTTTTTCTTGCAAAGTTGTTTGCGACATTTTCAAGGTTGCTAAGATTTTGTTTCTGAAAGCTCTTTGAGGATTTCGTCATCTAGCCAGATCACTTAAATGGCTTCCATTTAGAATTCTAGCGAAAACTATTTGTCATCACTGTCTTCCAAAACCAATTACGAGACCGCAGATAATGACTCCTATGCCTACTAATCGATAATAGGGAAGGCTTTCACCAAACAGAAAGAAGCTTGAAACTGAAATTATCACAAGCACAGACGACAGATATACTGGATATGCATAATTAAGAGGCATTTCACTCAGGGTCATGACCCATGAGAATGCCATCAGTAAGACAGCTAGAAAACAGCTAATGATCCAGGGGTTTCTCAAAAATACTATGTAGTATTGCAGCTGATTAATCCAACCAGCCGGTACATCGCCATGCAATACAAGCTGCCATTTCGTAACAAGCTGAGTGTAGGCTGTAAAGGCTATAGTTGCCAGCAAGAAACAATATTTTGTTGCCATAATAGAGGTGTCGAAAGACATCTAGGAAGCAGTACTTAGGTCGAACACATATAGATTGTTCATCCCATAGACAAATCTTTTATGCAGACGTAGCTTAAAACCAGCGACTTCACACATTTCAACAAGATCTTTCTGCCAAATTCCTCCAACTTCACCTTCTTCCATACCACCTCTTTCATGATGCTCGTCGTACCACCATATCTTGTGGCCAATATCTCCCAAAAACGGATTAATCATTGTAATTATCAGCTTACCACCTGGTTTCAAGAGACGTTTAATCTCAAGTAAAACATCTTGTCGGTTGGGAATATGATTCAAACTGGCAACGCAAGTGATCGTGTCAAAGCTATAAGACTCAAAGGGTAATTGAGATGTGTCTTCAACTACAACCGTCCCATATCCCCAGTCATATACATCAACACCGATGCCATTGCCATAACGCCTAACAAGGGTATTGGGACCCGAACCAATATCTAAGAGCTTGCCCTCAAGACATCCGAGAACTTGTCCCAGGCGTTCTTCCTCCAGAGTTGTCCATCCAAACTTTGGCAGCCAAGACTGATCGAACAACACAAGTCGGAAAAGTATACCAACAAAGTCCCAAACAGTTTGAATTATATTCTTCCGCATCCAGCACTTTCTTGATTCGACCAGCTAATCCTATCACGCGTTCATATCAATGCGATAGATAAAAATTACTGTCTCACTTCTTTGAAGCCGTCCTTTCTCTACTCAATTTCAATCCTATCTAAGATCACTTCTTCTAAAATATGTATCTCCTTGCCGTCAAAATATACTTTAACAGCCTTAATTCGAACAGATTCTACTACTTCTTGAAACTTGAAAACATTATCATCCCCTTTTGGGAGAGTCCATATGTGGTGTGCGGTGGGGATATGACTAAGGAGCATTTTCTTGCTCTGGCGCTTATTAAGGTTAGAAAAGTAAACTTTGATAAAATTTGAGAAGATGTCTGATTTCTCTTCACTATAGAAGTTTGTCCCATACTGACTTTCTAACTCATCCAAGAGTATTGAGACATCAGACTCTTGAGCGTCATATTGGCTGACTCTTTCAATTTCAAAGTGAATATTTTCTTGGTTAAGACCAACAGCACCATAAGTCAATGTTGATATCTCACGATCGTCGAGATACTGAAAACGATTTTGCACAAAAATGATGTCGTAAGGTGACATGAAATTCCTGCTAATCCTATAGACTTCTCCACTAGCTCCGACGGCTTCTAACTCATAGAAGGTATTGAGCTTAGTATCGTACCAAGTCAAATCAATAGGTTTCGAAGAAATGACAGAATCGGACTTAAGGATGCTATACAGCCAGTCAAAGCTGAATGGCGAAATAGCAGTCATTACAACGAATAGAAAGCAGTAAATTTTCGAAAATAAATGATCTTTTGAGCTGGATTTTAGACTCGCGATCAAAAACAAGAGGCATATATTTAGTATGATCACTTTCCAGAAAAATATCCCTGTCAGGGCAAAGATACTGACATGGAAAAACACAAGAGATGGCAAAATGATATATGGTGCGTAGCGATGTGCCAGAAAAAAAATTCCAACTAGCTCAACGATCACAGCGCCAATCTGAATCGGCTTATTTAAGAACTGAAATATTGAAACGATGTTGAGCAGATTGCGCTCATCAATCGCTTCAAGCCAACCATTACTGTAGCTAGAAACAACTAAATTATAGAGATTATTTGTAACTGTCCAACCGCTCTCAAGTTTTGAAAAACCAGGCACAAAGTAACTTATAGAATATAGATAGAGAGCAACAAATATAAAATTAATCGAGCTGACTCTTTTGAAGAGTAGCTTAGTGTAAAGAAATGAGTTGAAAAGTATTAATATTGAAAACATCATTCTTTTATCTGTGATTGAGTAATTGCCCAAGGGCCATGAAAATTGGGCCATCATGGCAAGCGCAAATACTACAAAGATCGGCAGAAACAGCGGTGACCAAAGTAACGATAGAGATAGGCCAATTAATATAAGTCTGTCTACTAAATGAGAATTATCGAAGTATAAATTGTAATCGTATGTAGCAAACGAGTAAGCAACCACTAGCGATACAGCGAAGATAAAATATTTTATCTTTACTGTATTGTCACTGTCTATGATCTCATAGCCGATTGCTTTATAACGACAAAAACTGATCAGGAGCAGCACGGCATAAAATGGTACTATGAATAAATTTTCTTTTATAAGGTGGAAAAATATAGAATTGCTAAAGTAAGCCTCTTGCGGAAGACTTGCAATTCTGTAGTAATAGAGCTGTGATAGGCAATACACTCCAAAGATTATTGCTATTTGAATTAAATTTTCCCAGATCCGAAACTTTTTCTTATATGGATGCACTGGTTTTGAGTTTAAATTCTCTGACATTCCGTTGGAAAACTCTATCAATAAAATGATTCTATTAATGTCTACTTCTAGTTGGCATTTGAACTCTAGTGGTCAGCTGTTCTTGTAAGTTTCGCGCAAAAAGTGGAGGTTTCCAGGTACGACAGAAACTCAAGTCATTAGGTCATTTAATAAGCTTGTTGCCGATTCTATGCCTGCCAATTAGAAGGTACAAGCTTATTTTATGAAGATCTGGTCTTAAATACTTGCTCGGGTTGAAGGTTCACAAGTCGAAATCATTCGGTACATTTGAATGTTTAAGATCTATCTGAGCTTAATGATTCATTAAATCTTATTCTGGATAAACTGCTGCCACCATAAAGAAAGCGTCAATAAACACCAGATTTGGTGACTGTTATCTTTGCGTTCTTCAAAGTGGTCACATAGTATCATGGAAACTTCATGGCTATCTAGGAAGCCCATATCCTTAAGTTTTGGTATGCTTAGATGCTCCATAACAAATGATTTAAGTTCCCCTTTGAACCACCGCCCGTTAGGGATGTTAAACCCTTGCTTTCGGCGCCAGAGTATTTTGTTTGGTAGCCTTCCTTGCATAGCAGCCTTAAGTAGATACTTTTTATGCCGGAAATGCTTGAGCTTTAAATTGGGGGGGACTCGGGCCGCAAACTCTACCAACCGATGGTCAAGGAATGGTACACGAACCTCTAGGCCATGCGCCATAGACATCCGGTCTACTTTGACCAACATATCGTTTGGCAGGTAAAACCGCGTATCGACGTAAAGCATTCGATTTAGAGCATGCCGAGCATTCGTTTGAGCAAAAGTGGCTCGATAAAGATTTAGAACATCGGCTGAGGCTTGTGGAGAGTTCTTAATGGGGTCTAAAAGGCGGGCTCGGGCATTAGCGCTAAAGATCATTCGCCATGTTCCGTGAGCATCTTCTGATGATAAGTCCCCTGCGGCGACGAATCGCTTGAGTTTAAAGTCCCAGCTAACCTTCGCATCAGAAGTCGGCAATCTGTCAACTAGAGGTTGCAGTAGGTGCTGACGAAACCAAACTGGTAGCCTCCGATAGGATTGGTGTACAAAGTATGCCTGGTAGGTTTCATAGCCCGCCAAAATTTCGTCAGCACCGTCGCCACCTAATGTCATCGTTACATGCTCTCTTGCCATTGCCGCTAGGTGAAAAACAGCAACCATTGATGAATCGGCTGTCGGCTCCTCTGCATGCCAAACCAGCTTAGGTAGGATGGTTGCGGCATCAGCTTGAACCATGGCTGTATGAAATTGTGCCCCAACGCTTTTGGCAGCAAGATGAGCGTAGTCGAGCTCGTCAAATGAAGGCTCGCCAAAACCAATGGAAAAGGCTTTGACCGGCTCTCGCAAGTGTTGGGTCATCCAGTAAGCAATACTACTAGAGTCAAGTCCACCACTCAAAAATGCACCAAAAGGCACATCACTCATCAAACGCAGGCGGACAGAGTCCGAAAGTAACGCCTCGAATTCTTCTAGATAGGCTGATTCACTCTGATAATCACTTTCTTGATAACGCAGTTGCCAGTAGTCGTAAATCTGGCCTTTGCCATTGATATCAACTTGTAAAGCCTGGCCGGGCATCAGTTGCCTAATTGAGCTAAAAAGCGTGTGAGGTGCCGGAACATAATTAAGTGCTAAATAGTACGAAAGGGCTTCATAATCTAACGTTCGCTTAACTTGAGGATGCTGCAGAACCGCCTTAATTTCGGAAGCAAAAGCGATGAATTGCTCCGACCAAATGTAGAATAACGGCTTAATACCTAGTCGATCGCGGGCCAGCCAGAGTGTTTGTTGTCGCTGATCCCACAGGCAAAAGGCAAACATCCCATTGAATCTTTGCAGGCACTGGATTCCCCATTCTTCATAGGCGTAAAGAATAACTTCTGTATCCGTTAAAGAGCGGAACTGATATCCAAGCCTGACTAAGTCTTGCCGAATTTCAAGAAAGTTGTAGATTTCGCCGTTGAATGTGACCCAAAGAGTGCGATCATAGCTGGGCATTGGTTGGGTGCCAGCTGACGACAGGTCAATGATTGATAGTCTTCGATGTCCCAAACCTACAGGGCCATCGATATGAATACCTTGACCATCTGGCCCACGATGCTCAAGGGTCTGAGCCATCGCCTCAACGATCTTTGACTGGGCTGGTTTACCGTCAAAGTCAAGGTATCCAACAATGCCACACACTACTCAAAGCGCTCCAGACGTAGTTGGGAAATCTGGTCACAGAGGATGCCGAGACCAAAGAGCAAAATAGCCGTCATAATAGCCAGCATTGCGGCGATACTGACGCCTCTGCCATCTAGTGCATAGGGAATACCCCAGATTATTCCGATTAGCCCAACGACTAAGCTAATCGGAAGAAAAAGACGCAATGGATTAAATAGTGCCGCCAGCCTTAAGACTAAAACAATGGTGTCAAAGCCGGTTTTTAGGGACACAGTACTTTTGCCAACCCGCTTTTCTACTTGAATAGGAACATAAGTGATGTTGTAGCCACGACTTAATAGTGCCATGGTGATGGTTGTTGAAAACGAGAAACCTGATGGACAAAGATGTATATATCTTATAGCGACTTCACGACGGATCAAGCGTAGTCCTGAATTCAGATCTGGGATTTTTCGATTGGTTAGATAATTGGCAATCTTGCCAATAAACCATTTGCCTGGCATCCGCCAAAGAGCACTATGAATTAGGCTGGAGCGTTGTCCCACAACCATGTCATAATCGCTAAATTTTAGGAGACGCTCTAAATCTTCGACACGATGTTGCCCGTCGGCATCCATCGTCAACACAAAGTCAGTTTTTGCTTGACGAATACCTGTCTTCAAAGAAGCACCATATCCCTTGTTCTGCTTATGTTGAATAACAACAGCGTGACTTTGACAAGCTATTTGATATGTTGAGTCGGTGGAGCCGTCATCGACCACAATAATGTCTTCCAGAAAACTAGAACAGTGACGATAGACATTGTCGACAACTTCGCCGATTGACTGCTCTTCGTTGAAAGCTGGGATGATGACCGTTACTTTAGACGAGAAATTATTAGTTGCCACTTTCTTTTATCAAGATTGTCCTTTCTATGAGATCTGCATAATCAACCAATAGGAAACAAATTTCAACGCATGCATCGGCCGCAAATTACTACAATCTATGAACAACTTTAGAAAACGACATCTTTGTCGACTCAGGTTTTAAGATGTTGATTGGCTTGGCGAATGATATCACCCATTGCGATTCCTAAACGGATTTGCCAAACATTTTCGTGGATTTGCATTGATACAGGGTGCGTTCTAAAAGTCTGGTCAGGAAAAGAACTCAGGAGGAATAGGGTTAGAAACCTAAAGCCAGCTGGAAAGGATTTTGGTAGACCGTTGAGGCAGTTTCTGAATAATCTCATTACTAG
>CALDSK010000282.1 GCA_937911865.1 uncultured Synechococcus sp. | reverse complement strand
ATGTCACAGTTCGGCGATTAATTTGGCGATTAATTTGGCGATTAATTTGGCGATTAATTTGGCGATCTAGTTCAGTCGCTTAAAAACTGAGCCCTGAACTCTGCCAGGTTGTGAATAGAAAAATAACGACGGCAATCAGTGCTAGCAGGCCTTCTAGCAAGGTCCCGATCAGCGAGCTAACAACGACGGCCAGACTCACTTTGCCAGATAGCTGTAGACGCTCTGAGAACGCGAGTTCCTTTCTGTACAGAAACTCGCCGATAAACGCGCCTAGCATTGTGCCCACCAGGATGCCTAACAATGGTCCTCCGATAGGCAGCGCTGGAAGCAATCCTAAGAATCCCACCACAAGCCCAATGACTGAACCTATCTGCCCCCAGTTGCTGGCTCCGACCTTCTTTGCGCCCAAATAGGTAGCTGCGTAGCTAATGCCAGTGCTAAGTACAAACGCGATGATCCCTGCAATAAGCGCGGTTTTGCTAACAGCCACCGGACTAGCGAAGGTCCATACGGCAATCGCTACCGCAATGAGTCCGACCCCAGGCAAAGCGGGCACAAATGCACCCACTAGCCCGACCAGCATGAGTAAAACCAGCACAACGTACAGAATGACGAAAGGAGACATGGGGCTTCAGCGTTGAAAAAAGTGGTAAGGGCTATGAAGCGGGCGCGTCAAAATAGAGTGGCTTGAACCCAGAAGCTTGAGACAGTGGAAGGTGGGACCAGCTATTGGCTGAGCGCGCGCAGAAACTGCTGCAATTCTGAAAACAGACCTTTTTTTCGACCTTTCCCGCTGCTATCTCTAGAGGCTTCATCGGCAGTCGGATCGCTGCTATCGGCGGCTTCGTTATAAAGGATGCGATCAATGTCTTCGCCCGATGGTTTTGAAGGACAGTCTTGTACGAGTTCATATTCGTCGGGTGCCGTCTCTCTCCATATTTGCCAGGGCCCAGGGTAGCAGCGGTATACAGCCCCTTGATCGACAGGCCGCAGATAGTAGCAGGTTTCGATTTGGCTCAGAAAGCGATCTCGTAGCTGACGGGCTGCGTAACCAATGCCAACCACTGCCACATCTTCAAGCTTAGGATTGAGTAGTATGACCGGTTGGTCCATCGCAGCGTTGTATAACGCCTCCACCTTACTCACTTCTACAGAAGACGGATTGACGACCAGATACATATCATCATCGGGATCAACCGGGTCGAGCAGCTCGCCTAGCCCTCGAATCGTGAAATCAGGGTTATTCCAGTCGCGCCTGGCAAGCGCAGCCGCACCCGCATCCGGAAACAATACTTTGAACTGCTTGCCTTCGAAGAGCGTCAGAAACTGCTCAGCAATGGGCTGATGTTTTAACTCAGGAATAGCCATATCAACCTGGAGGCAGGTAACTCCAGCGTCAAGCGCAGCCTGGGTAGCGGCCTTGGCTTGCTCGGTTGCAACAGGCAGAGTGGTAGGAATGGGCATTGGGAGAACAAGGCGTGGGGTTTGCAAAAGCTGACATGCTAGACGGTCAGTGTTTTTGGCACAGCCCTAGCGAGGACTTGCTTGAGGACCATAGCACTCCAGTCTATGTCAGCTTCGGTGGTTTGTTTGCCAAGGGTAATGCGGATACCGCTTTTGGCGATCGCATCGTTCAATCCCATCGCGTGAAGAATAGGGCTAGGACTAAGCTGACCGCTGTGACAGGCAGAGCCTGCGCTGATTCCAATGCCGGCCAGGTTCATCTGGCGAACGAGGGCTTTACCGGTTAGCTGTCCATCACTTAGCCGAAAGCTGACGTGGTGGGGGAGTCGGTGACGTGGATGGCCGGTCGGGAGCAGGTCTGGGACATCGCTCATCAGCTTAAAGAAGCGATCTCGTAGATGGATTAGCCGCAGGGTTTCGGTAGGCATCTCAACCGCGGCTAGCTCTGCGGCAACGCCGAAGCCGATTAATGCTGGGAGCGCCTGAGTCCCGGAGCGCAGACCGCGTTCTTGACCGCCGCCAGTCAATAGCGGCCGGGGGGCGACAGTGCTAATGCTAGAAGTGCCAATGCTAGTGGTGTCAGTACTAGACGTGTCAGTGCTAGAAGTGCTAGCGGTACTGATATGAGGATTGATATAAAGAGCCCCCGCACCTTGAGGTCCGTATATTTTGTGACTGGAGAGGGAGAGTAAGTCAATGGGTAGCTGCTGTACGTCTATCGGCAGGCGGCCTGCAACCTGTACCGCATCTGTGTGAAAAGTGATCCCTCGGGCCCGGGCGATCGCACCTAGCTCTGCAATCGGCTGTAAGGTGCCGACTTCGCTCTGTCCATAGATGATCGAGACTAGCGCTGTATTGGGCCGTAGGGCAATCTGTAGGTCTTTGGGATCGACAGTGCCAAAGCTATCAACCGGTAGCCAGGTTACCTGCCAGCCGTTGGCTGCTAGCTGACGAACAGGCTCTGCAACTGCGGAGTGCTCTACAGCGGAAACGACCAGATGTTGAGGTGAGGAGAACCGCTGGGCAGTGCCCAGAATGGCTAGATTATTGGCTTCAGTACCGCCTGCGGTAAAAACAATAGACTCGGGAACAGGCGCGTTGATCAAGCTGGCGACCTGCTGACGCGATCGCTCTAATGCCGTTGCTGCTCTTGCTCCCCACTGATGCAAACTAGACGGATTACCCCACTGCTGCTCCATCGCTGAGGTGATAGCTGCGATCGCCTCCTTTCGTGTCGGCGTGGTCGCACTGTAATCCAGATATATTTGCATAGTGGGAAGGGAAAGTCGAAAGCTCAGCCACCTTATAGAATATCGCTCAGCGGCGGTCAACGACTACACCTACAGGTCCGATTCTAGGCTAGGTCCGATTCTAGGCTAGGTCCGATTCTAGGCCCGAGTCATTTCTTTGTGACCTCTCTAGACGGTCTTCAGATTAGGTGGCAGGCAGTCTTCAGGCTCAGACAGTGTCTATGCCGTTGTCTACGTCTATGTCGTTTTCTACGTCTATGCCCCTTTCTATCCTCCGAGGATAATGATGCCTCTGCGGCACATGAGGGGTAATGTCCGTGTTCCCATTTGGGAAGGTTTATGACAACTTTATGTCAATACCGTTTTTTGCCCTCAGGTTTTACGTAATAATACGTAAGAGTTATGATCCTTTGATTTATTGAGTAGTTGACTTTGCCAGTTTGGCTTCTGCTCAATTTTGACGCACACCTGATACGCAGCCTTAGCTATATCGATCGCAAAAACGGGAGGTCAGTCTTGTAGTCAGCGATGAGTCGTGAGGTTAAACAGGTTTTCCTGAATTTTTCACCTGACCTTTTCCAAACTGTCGAACCGTCATTTCTTCGCTCAAATTCGTCAAATCAGATAGGAGAAACTCTCAATAACAAGCTGACAAAAACGCCTGAGAGATTCTGCCACAAGATACTGGCTTGAGAGCCACAGCTCTCCAAAAAGTCACAGCTGAATTTGTTTAGGCCACCGCTTCGTCCACAGCTCCTAAAGCGTTCGTTTAGCGTTTGTTGAATTGCTGAAGACACTTTTGAAGGCTACAGCCTACAGCAGACAAAGCAACTCAACTAGCAAATGTCCTCATGCATGAGGACATTTGCTATAGACCACCGCTCCTTGTAAGTCCTCATCAGCGTGAGTCCTCATCAGCGTGAGTCCCTAATATCAGCTGCGTAGCCGACGGGCAGAATTCAATCCGCTAGCATCGGCTGTTCACCGAAATCGGCCATTGTGCTGTAGCTCTGACTACTGCTTTAAAGCGATGGTTTACTTTGGATGTGCATGGTCAACGCTCAACACGGCGCCTTGAAGTCAGTCTTTAGACAAGATGCTCGCCAGTTGCTGCCCGCTCCAACCATCATGAATATGCCCTTACCGCCTCCTCAGCTTGCGCAAGACAGCAACGTAAACTCAGCCGTCTTTAGGCTGTCAGCCGCGCCACAACCCGAGGCCAGTGCTGCCCTTGCAACAGACTGGCCGCCTGGCCTGCCATCGCTATCGCATAAGATTGGACTTCACACCCCTGCTCACACGGGTACTGCAGTAGAACTTTGGCAAGTGCATGCACTGTCCATTCATTCTCATTCTTTCACCACACTGGCTGTCAGTTCATTGAGTATGCTGCTGGCCTTTCTCGGGGTCAGAATCTGTCAGCTTACAAATTTGCTCCGCCACCGAGATCGGCAAATTAAAAATATGTTAGCCGGTGAGGTACTACTCTCTGAGACTATACTCCCTGAGGTAACACTCTCTGAGACAGCACTCTCTGAGACAGCACTTTCTGAGACAGCACTTTCTGAAGGTATGGCTTCTGATGCGTTAGTTTCTGATGAGCTATCACAAAGAGATACCGCTGCCTACCGGAAAACGCTAGCCCGTAGAGAGACTACCGCATACCAGGCGCGTCCAAGCACTCTACACCGGGCGCTATCCACCGGGCTGAATCGCCAAGAGCTGCGTGTTTACTATCAGCCCATTGTCGATTTAAAGGCAGGGCGAACAACCGGGTTTGAGGCCCTGGTACGGTGGCAGCACCCAAAGCTAGGTTTACTCAGGCCACAAGCTTTCCTGCCCGCTGCGGAAAAGACGGCTTTGATGATTGATATCGATCGATGGGTGTTTGAGCAGGTTTGCCGGCAGCTACTGGTTTGGCAATCTGAAGGACTGTTTCCATCTTTGAATGTTAATTTTTCGGGTGCTCATTTCAGTCAACCTGATGTTGTCGAGACGGTTGAAGCGCTCCTATCCCGTTCCTCAATAAATCCCGCTCAGCTGACCATAGAAGTGACTGAGAATGTCATGATTGCTAATCCGAAAAAAGCAGCTGCAACGTTGAGGCAATTGCAGCGTCTAGGCTTGGGCCTGAGTCTTGACGACTTTGGTACCGGCTACAGCTCTTTGGCCTACTTGAGTCAGCTGCCTGTCAATTCGCTAAAAATTGACCGTTCCTTTATTTCTGCGCTGGGTCTGACCAGGGGCCGTGGCGAAGCGATTTCTGACGAGTCAACACCTGAACTCATTAGCAAGAATGAAGTGATTGTTCGTTCTATTTTGAGATTGGCAGCAGAACTAGACCTTGAGGTCGTGGCGGAAGGCATTGAGCACCTAGCACAGCGACGTTGGCTTCTGCAGCAGCACTGCACCTACGGACAAGGAAATCTCTTTAGCGGTGCAATGACGGGAGAGGCCGCTAGGGCTCTATTAACAACTGCTAACAGCTACAGCTATTGACGTTTGGTGATGCTGATGCCGCGCTCGTATCGCATCTGTCGAGTTGTCTTGCTTGTTCAGATGCTTATTGCCTAACAAAAAGGGGCTGCAAGCGCTCAGTCGCCTGTTCAATCGCTGTCTCGCTCAGTCCTCCAAAGCCAAAAATAAATTCGCTGTTGGTTGCGTTCTGTTCAGTTATTTTTTGCGGGCTTTGCCCATTCGTGAGCGGCTGGGCTGCGGAAGATGGACTGTCGCCGCTTACCTTCGGATGGTAATAGGGCGCTGTATCGAACAGCTGAACGCCTTGGGTTTTAGCCTGGGCAATCAGTTGTGGAGCCGAAAGGGATAGGGCCGACAGCGGCAGACGGGCCATGAAATGTAGTCCGGCTAAGTCACCAAGTACCTCAATGCCGCCAACCGGACTGCTGATGTTTTGAAGTGAGTTAATCAGCAGCTTGCGTTTGTTTTCGTATAGATTGCGCATGCGACGAACATGTTTAGCCAGGTGGCCTTCGGCAATAAATTCAGTCAAAGCAGCCTGGTGCAGTAAATTTCCCTGGCGATCGCACACCCATTTTGCTCGGCGAAATGCTGGTAACAGGGCAGGTGGCACGACTATGTAGCCCATTCGCAGACCTGGTAACTTCACCTTTGAAAAGGTCCCAACATACAGCACTCGCCCATACCCATCGAGCCCTTGTAACGCGGGAATAGGTCTGCCACTATAGCGAAACTCACTGTCATAATCATCTTCAACAATCAAGCTTCCTGTCCGCCGTGCCCAGTCTAAAAGGGCCAATCGACGTGGCAGCGACATGAGCACACCGGTTGGAAACTGATGCGAAGGGGTGACGTAGGTTAGCTTAATAGGCGCAGTATTAGCGCTTAGCTGCTCTAGCTGCGCGACATTGAGTCCTTCAGAATCAACGGAAATTGGAAAGGTGACAGCGCCGTGCGCACTAAAAACTTTGCGAGCGCTCAGGTAGCCTGGGTCTTCAATTGCGATCGCATCTCCTTCATCTAGCAGGACCTGCGCAATCAGCCCTATGGCCTGCTGCGTTCCTTGCGTAATCAAAATTTGCTCGGGCGTGCAGTTGACGGCTCTAACTTGAGCAATGTACGCGGCAATTTCCTGGCGCAACGGTGCGTATCCCAGTGGCTCCGAGCTGTAGGTCATCCAGCTGTTGTCAGCGGCGGCGCAACGATTGACTAAGCGCTGCCACTGCTTTACCGGGAACGCAGCTAGATCGGGCCGCCAGTATCGAAAGCTCAATGGCCCAGACGTCCGCTCAGGTGGCGTAGCAGCTTTAAACAGTCGCTGGCCGTAGGTCGATAGGGCAAACGCTGTAGCGTCCGCTGCCTCTGTCGTATTGGCCTTGCTTTGCGCTGCCCCTATTGCATCAGCTGTGCTGTGCTCTATGCCTTGCTCTATGCCTTGCTCT
>CALDSK010000281.1 GCA_937911865.1 uncultured Synechococcus sp. | reverse complement strand
AATCGGCGGGCGAATCGGCGGGCTAATCGGCGGACTGTTCGGCGGACCGCTTGGCGGACTGTTTGGCGGGCTGAGTGGCGGGCTGAGTGCTAGGCTGCCGAGAAATATTGAGCTGAGCGAAAAGCTCATATTTTCATTCTCGGACGCATTAGAGTTTGGGCTGGTTGGTGGGGTGTTTTTTGGGCCAGGTTTAGGGCTGATGGGTGGACTGGTTGGTGTCGGGCTAAATGCTGGGCTAATAGACGGGGTGATTTTTGGATTGGTTTTTGGGTTGAGTGTCGGGCTGAGTGTCGGACTAATTTTCGGGCTCATTGGCGGGCTGAGTTAAAGTTTGGTCGATGAGAAGAGATCGCCAAATCAGGTGGTATGGCGATCTTTACGGAATTCTATTACAGTCTTTTTGATTTTCGGGTTGAGTGTCGGGCTAAGCGTCGGACTAATTTTTGGGTTAATTGGCGGACTAATTTTTGGGCTGGGTGCTGGGCGGCTCTTGGGGCTAACTTTTGGGCTGAGTGCTGGGCTGCTCTTAGGGGTGATTTTCGGGCTGATTTTCGGGCTGCGTTTCGGATTGAAAGCAGTCGTGCAACACCTCGCCTTGCGCATCGTGCTGACATGGGGTGGCTATACCCCCTGGAACTATGCTCGCTTTCTAGATCACGCAGTGGAGCTTCGCTTTATGCAGAGGGTCGGAGGTCGTTATCGCTTTGTCCACGATCTGCTCAGGAAGCATTTTGCCGCCACTCCCTCAACTAAATTGTCAAAACTCCGGTAGCCTTGGCTGATCGAGCATATGACCAGAAGCTTCTGAAACCATACGAGTGGCTGAGATGACCGGCAATTTGAGCTGCTTGTGATAGCGACCAGCCCTCATATTCAATGCCATGACTCAGCAAAGTGTGACGAGCAGTATAAGGCGGTCGATACTTAATGCTTGACTGCTTGCAAGTCTTTGCCATACCCGCTCTCTCAAGCTCGCTTACCTTAAACTCCTGTATACACGACTTGGCAAGTTACGAGCAGAGAAAAATATAAGCCCTGATTTATAAGGGTTTCACGTCTCGACTGTTTATGGAATTCCAGGCTTTTGGCAACGTGATTGCGTTGTTGCAAATATTCTTTTTTCAGAACATACCAAGTCGTGTGTATAAGTAAAAGCGTCCCAGTAGTAGGGATAGCGAAGGGGCATTTATCGGGTGATGGCTCTAGCCTGGCAGCCAGTTCGAGATGAGAATTTTGCAGATAGGAAACGAGGTCAGAACCAGTACTGTCCCGCCACCAAAGTTGGGCTTGGCGTAGAGCTGCAGGTGGTTGATTCCAGTTACGTCCATTAAGGCTTATAGCCCTGCCATCAAGGCTTTCAGTCAACTTTCGTATAGTCTTGCTTATACTTGGTAGAGCTTGTATGCATGGGACAAAGCAATCTATCTAGGCAGTGACCAGCCTACAAGAGGAGAGGTGGCTTTCTATTCGACGCCGTCTCCCTTATAACTAGTCGATATTTTGCATTAGTTCTGAAAATAGGACTTCAATTAGGCATTAATGCGTTTGATCTTATTTCGCAGCCAAAAAACAAAAAGACAACTACAGCAATCGAACTCGCGGCAAGGCCAAATCATGAATGAAATAGAGAAAATAGAGAAAACACTAAACTCATTTCTAGAAAATGAGACAACAAATGTTTTATTCATAAGGGGTGAATGGGGGATAGGAAAAACCCATTTTTGGGAAAGCTACATTAGAGACAAAATAGAGCATGAAAAGGTTAAAAATCTAGCTTATTCTTACGTCTCTTTATTTGGAGTTTCTAACATAATTCAGTTGAGAGACAAAATCCAGAGTTCCGCCAAGATTATAGATAACGAGGGATCATCAATAAAGAAAATAGAAGAATTTGCAGGCGAACAGAACCAGATATTCAAGCTCCTATACGGGAATAGGGCAAGGCAGCTAGAATCCAGAATTTCAATTATCCCAAAAATATTAAGTAGCGCAAGATGGGGAACTCTTCAACTAGGATTTGTTTCAGAATTCTACAGGCAATATAGAGAAAGCCTCATCTTTGATTACCTTATTTGCATCGACGATTTCGAACGAAAGCAAGACGATTTAGAAGTTGGTCAAGTGATGGGGCTGATAAATGAATTAAGCTTTCAGAGGAAGTGCAAGGTCGTTGTCATTCTAAATGAAGAAAAACTAGAAAAAGATAATGCTACTAACTTCAAAAAGTATAGAGAAAAAATTGCCGATATTGAAGTTATATATTCACCGAGTACACAAGAGAACATCCTGAAGGTTTTTTCTGGAAAAGAGCTTTACTTTGAGCGAATACTGCAAATTTTCAAGTATCTAGGATCTGTCAATATCAGAATCTTTAAGCGATTCAAATGGGCGATAGAGCATATTCAGGAATATACGAATACTTGTGAAGATGCTGTGAAATTAGAGATGGCAGCTCATCTAGCACTTTATTCCTGGGCTTTTCTTGAGGCCAACCAAAATCTATCTCTGCAATTTGTGAAGCAAAGTCTAAACATTTATGGCTTTATGATAGCAAATATGCATAAAGACAAAGATGATTCTAGGTACACGGAACACGAAAAGCGTTGGTTGAATGAAGTCGCTCGTGATCTGCCGATAAGCGAAGCGAAGTATGATGAAAATATAATCAATCTTATTCAATATGGATACTTATTGGATGAAGGCGAATTTGCTGAAAATATATCGGAAGAGAACGAAAAAGAAAAGAAATATCAATACAGGCAGCGTATTGAGAATATATCCAACATGTATCAATATTCACTACGTGATAACCAGAAGGAAATAGTGCAAGCATCTCATGATCTTTTGGCTATAGGACTAGAGAAAATACCGTTTAGTGACTTTTCTAAAGTAATGACATTACTGGATTCTTTAGAAGAGAACACAGACTCGTATGTTGAAGAATATTGTCAGGTTAACCCAGATGTTATTAGAGGGATAGCTTCTGACTCTTATTTCACTCGAAATAATATTAAGACCAAGCTTCTTGCAGAGAAGATTGAGAACGTTCGACTCGCAATGCGTGAAGACATTGACCTTGACAGTGTTTTGACTCACATTACACAGAAACAAAGCCATCGCATGGAACAAATAGATTTTCTCTGTTCTCTGAGTCCATCTGATATTTCTGATTGGATAAAAAGGATGAATAGACAGTCTTTAGATAAAGATTCAGATGTTGCGACAAAACTACAAGATATTCTGTACTACTTTCGCGGCAGCAAAGGTCAGGATAATGATGTCAATGCAAAATATAGGCTTATTCTTGAAAACTTTGAATCTGCCCTCAAATTATTGGCAGAAGATTGCAATATTAATAGAGTGAGGATTCAAAATTTGTATGGGATTGATTTAGAAAATCAGATTGATTAGTGATGAAATACATCTGCAACTCTTTTGCTAGTCCATTGATTCTTTGCTAACCAAGAAAATAGTCTCTTACTTAGAATTCAGGTAATCTAGGTTGGTCTAGCATGTGTCCGTAGGTTTCTGCCACCATACGTGTGCTGGTGTGGCCAGCAATCTGTGCAGCTTGGGGTAGTGACCATCCCTCGTACTCGATGCCATGACTCAACAAAGTATGGCGGGCGGTATATGGCGGTCTGTACCTGATACCTGCTTGCTTGCAAGTCTCTAACCATACCCGCTCTCTAAAGTTGTGGTCGTCGATGACGCACCCTCTTGCTGTGGTGAACACCAGGTCATCAGATTTAATTTCTGGAGAGCGACGGCCCCGGAGCAAAGCAACCAGTCGCGGGGTAAGCGGCAGCGTTCTGATATTCACCGTTTTCGTTGATTTACGCTGACGGGCATGCCCTGCCGTCTTACCGTCTTCAGACCGGGCCATCGTTTCAGAGATAGTGACCTGCTTTCGGTCGAGGTCAATGTGTCGCCACCGCAGCCCGATCGCTTCACTCGGTCGCAAACCTAGCGAGAGCATGACGTAACAGAAGTCGTAATAGTGGCGGTTATGCAGGTCAAACTTGAGCGTTGTCAAGAACCGCTCTATCTCATCACGGGTAAAGGGCTGACGGTTTTGTACAGAACGAGAACACTTCAGCGGTTTGATGGTGGTGTACGGATTGATGGGAAACAGCTCTTGCTCAACACACCAGCGACCGAAAGCACAGAGCAGGGTGAGGTTTTGGTTAGCGACGCGGGGTGATTGCCGCGATCGCAACATCTCAACAAACTCTCTGGCTGCTTCTTCATCCTCAATACAACGACCAAAGCGCTTGAGATTAGAAAGCATGGGCTTGTAGACAGCCGCGATGCGTTGACCGCTGGTGCCGTCCTTGCGACGGTAGTCGATGAACTGCTCAAACAGTTGCGGTGTTCCCAGCTCCACTGGTGCGATCGCTTCAGGCTGTTCCCGGTACTTGTCTAACGTGGGGTCAAACCGCCCATAGACGATATCAGCCTGAATCTCTGCTGCTTTACCCTCTGCTAAGTGACGATTGAGCGGCGTATCAGGCATCTGCAGCGACAAAAACTTCTCATTGCCTTAGTAAGTCCACTGCAGCCGCAGCATACCGCTACGGGAATGACAGAAACCGTTCCTTTCTTGGCACGCGAATTTTTACGCTTGCGAGGCATAGCTATTCAACTCCTATCGATGTCATCGATAAAAATCACCTTGATAGACATCACATTCTAAAAATAGCCGTTTTTAGATGAGGCAGGTCGGGCAGCAGGCTAAAACCCTTGCAATGAAGCCTAGGCCTCTTGCAAAAATAGTTCCGGCATTCAGAATGGGCCATAAAGTGCTTAGACCATCAACTAACCTTCAACTCATATTTGTACAACGCCGCAATTAAGTTGCAGCGCAGTCCAAAGCGACGTCGGCGATTACGGTAGCGCTGCTGCAGGATTCTAAAAATCTTCAGTCGCCGGTTGACATGTTCAACGCAGATTCTCTGCCGTGCCAACTCCTGGTTGTATGCCTTCTCAGAGGCTGAAAGCTCTCCATACTTGGGCTTCTTTTTCGGGATGAAACTATTGGCATGAAACTGAACAATCCCTTGATAGCCGCTGTCTTGAAGCGATGCAGTCTCAGGGTGAAACCGTATCCCTGAGGCTTTGAACAGTGCAAAATCATGACGCCGTCCCTGTCCAAAGAAAGTACAGATGATTTCGCTTGTATAAGGGTCCATGACCAGCTGAGATTTGAGCGTATGCTGTTTCTTCTTGCCTGAGTAGAACCGTTTCTGTTTGCGTTTGGGTCGCTCAATGGGCGTTTCGGTGACATCCATCACGACGACCGCAGGCCTCGTTCCCAATCCTTTGAAGAGTCTTTTTTTAACAGGCAGACGAAAGTGAGCAGACTGAATCAAGGTATTTTCCACGCGATGGACGGTACGACAGAGGGTTGACTCTGAGACCTGCCAATCAGTGGAGATGTGGAAATAAGTTCGATACTCTCTCCAGTATTCAAGGGTCACAAGCACTTGCCCTTGTCGGGATAAAGCACAGGGACGACCGGCTTTGGAGCGCTTCAGCTTCTGTTGTTTTAGCGCTTCAACCGCATGGTTGAAGGGATGGCGTTTACGCCAAAGCGCCGCTTGAATTGAGTGGCGCTCAAGGATTGAGCGATTTCTGGGGTCATGGGATAAGGCGCGCTTCGATATAGCCCAAGAACTTAACACATTTTTGATTTTGCAAGAGGTCTATTAACGCTAGGACTTACGCAGTACTTATTTTTAGGGAAGGGTACTTGAGTTGCTGGCAGAGATAGTGGTCGAGTAGCCCGTGCTTGAGTTGGTAGATCGTTGACTCCATCTGGTGAGCCAACTCATTGAGCCGGACCCAAACCAGAAACGCACAGCCAATGTGATTGCGTTGAATGCGAGCTTTGCGACATTGGCAGGATTCCAAACCGGTCACTTGCTTGCCTTCGCGGTTCAGTTGCTCAATCTGCCATCGGAAGTCACACGCCTGTTGTGCGTCCTCCGTAGTGATTTCAGCCTCCTCGTTAGTGATAACGAAGTCCGTGCGGTGGGTAGACACCGCAACCCGGAAACACTGCACCTTGTGGTCTTTAGGAAAGCCTTTGATTTTCAACCGTTTGCCTGATTAGATTTCATCCTCGTCCCAGCTCAAGTTATCGATGTGCTGATAGGCTCGTTGTCCTCCGGAATCATCCACTTGGCGATTCGCCTTGAGCGGGCAGTAGTAAACCTCGTGCAAAGACTCAATCACACGACTTGGTATGTTCTGAAAAAAGAATATTTGCAACAACGCAATCACGTTG
>CALDSK010000280.1 GCA_937911865.1 uncultured Synechococcus sp. | reverse complement strand
TTAGTTTTCCATATCTATAAACACACCTGTTTCATCTCGTGTAAAGCCCAATACCCGGCCCTCAAAAACAGCTTGCTGAGTACCGTCAAAGCTGTCGTACAATCTCGTTTTGCCGCCAGCATATATGACGAGGCCCTGGCGTCCGCTTTGGGTCAGACCCAGTAGCTGGCCGATGAGCGTTGCCTTCAAATTGCCAGCCAAATCGTAAACAAAATATGTTGTAGGACCAAGTCTTAGAAAGTCTTCAATGCTTGTTTGGACGGTTACAATTCGTTGCTCATTTGAAGTAAAGCCAACGAACAGTCCCTCTAGATGAGCTAGCTTTGTTCCATCAATGCTGTAAAGCTGAGAAGGTGGGTTCAGGTTACTTTGTGTGGGTGGCACTGCTGTCACCAAATGCCGGGCATCGGTCGTGATTCCCAGCAACATCCCTTCAAAGTGATTGACTTCATCTCCACTAGGGTAATTCTCAATACTGTACAAGTGCGAAACACCGTCACTGTTACTGTAGGTAAAAAGGGCCCGTCCATTGGGCGTGAAAGAGAGAAAAAATCCCTCGAACGTAGATGTCTGCACACCATTTGTCTCGTAAAGCCAGGATCGAGCTGGCTGCTGATTATCGGTAATGATATTCGCTTCGACAGGAGTAAACGCGGCAAACTCGCCTGACATGCTCACCTGTAAGGTGCCATCAAATCCGTACAAGTGTGACTCGCTAGTTCGGTCTGTTGACTGTTCTGATTGTTGGCTGGGTTGATCAATCTGTGTAATTAAGCTTTCGCCATTGGGGTTGAATTCTTGAAACAGCCCTTCAAATGTAGAAGCTAGCGAGCCGTCGAAGTTGTATAGGTAAGAGTGTGTGTGATCAGCTGCAACCAAGTGTGGTGTGTGTAAGGCAAACCCACGAAAGTTTCCCTCGAAGCTAGCCTGTAATGTGCCATCGGCGCTGTACAGATCAAATGCTCTTCCATCTCTAGTGGTTGTTACGTCCATTGAGTGTTCCCCATATAAGCTGGCCGGCCAAGCTAGCGATCAATGTTCCGTCTAGGTCGTATAAGTGAGACTGCTCATGAGTATACGTAATTATCTGCTGCTCGCTGGGTGAAAATCCTTGAAAAATGCCCGCTAGTGCCCTATGTTCGGTGCCGTCTAATTGCGATAGGTATGATTGTCCTTCTGAGTAGTCGTAAGTGATGACACTTTGACCATCAGGCGTAGTTTCTTGAAATGAGCCGAAGAAAGTGCCTAGTAGATTGCCGTCAAGATCGTACAGCCCGGTCTGTGTGCTGGCTGCTTCAGTGTGTCTGTTCTTGCTTGCCTTAGTAACTACTCTAGGCTTAACCTGCTTATCCAGTCGGTGAGGACTTTTTGTGGCGTGTGTGGTTGTATCAACTTGTGGAAAGACTACAGGAAAGAGCTCTTCACTTTTGAACAGTACTAGACCGATTAGAGCGATCGCACAGCTCCCCGCGAAAATTTGAATCGATCGATGCCCATGAAACCACCGAGCGTGTGCATGGGAATGCTTCAAAGGCTGTTTGTTCAGTTGAGAGGACATCAGAAGTGCCTGTAAGAAAGCTACCCTCGCATAGTAAGCAATAGAGTTGAGAAAGCTGTGTGGTTTCTGTTTGCCAAATATCAAGTCTGTAGCGTAAGGCAATACCCAACTGGTTGATTTCATCGGCCTCACAAACTCCTCACAGGATTGTTTTAGCTTATGAATAGAGAGTTAGCTTTTCCAGTAAGCAGTGGCTAAAAGATGTTTTGTTTCACCGAAATTGTGAAACCTCTACAGAGAAATATCCAATACTCGGAGTCTAAATACTATGAGCACTCATCGCAGACTCCGGTGGATGACCATTGTGGGCCTTCTCATTGGCGGTAGTGCTATTGGACTTTACTGGCAGGGTATTTACATTCCTCGTTAGCGCGATCAAGCGATTATGGTGCAGCTAGAGGAGCTAACTGACTCGGTAGAGCAACTGAAAGCACGACTGCTACGAAGAAGTGCGGTTGATCTCCCAAACGCTGAGAATCCTACGAGCTCACCCTCGAAAGTTACGGAGCGGCAGCCTGAGAGCTACTGGTTAGCAGTCTCGAGCGCTGAGGTATCTCTGGCTCCTCAACCACTCAATATAGAAGCAGACGCAGAACCAGAAGTTGTTCTTCAGACCGCTTTAGAAACGCTTCTGGCAGAACCTAAAAAGGTTACAGACAATGTCACGACAATTCCAACAGGCACTCGTCTATTGAGCCTTGAAGTGCTTCCTCAGGGCATTTATGTTGACCTTTCTAGCGAGTTTTCTCAAGGAGGTGGATCGAGTTCTATGACGACCCGAGTGGCTCAGGTGCTATATACAGCAACCAGTTTAGATCCAGAAGCAGGGGTATTTTTGTCTGTAGAAGAGCAACCCCTAGACGAGTCCTATCCGTTGGGCGGTGAGGGATTAGTGCTTTCTCAGCCGCTGACAAGGGACGAGTTCGTCAAAGGCTTCCCTCCTAATTTGCTGAAGTCTGTAGAAGACTAGAGCGGATGAAGAGGGCAGCGCCTATTCAAATACAACACGATTGATGCGAGGTTTAAAGATGTCTACGACTGGTTTGATTACTTTCGATAAAATGTTGCAGGTGACGAACCTGTGGCTAAACGATCTCTCGGCAGAGCTGGGATGGGATGACAAGCACAAGTCTTTGCAGGTGCTTCGTGCAACGCTTCATACATTGCGCGATCGCCTCTCGGTCGAGCAAGCTAGCAAACTGTCTTCCCAGCTTCCCCTTTTGCTCGTTGGCTTCTTTTATGAAGATTGGAACCCAGTGTCGATGCCTCACAAAGAGCGCACAAAGGAAGCTTTTCTGTTACATATTGATGCTCAGTTTGACCAACTGGATCTAGAAGTAGATGCAGAACAGGCGGTTCGAGCTGTGTTTGCACTGATTGCCAAGCGAATCTCCCCAGGAGAAGTAAAAGATATTGAAAGCATGATGCCCAAAGCATTGAAATTGCTTTGGCCGCAAATGAGTACGGTCTGAGATAAAGAGACAAATATAACCCTTTTTTAGAAGCCCTTATGTGTGCACATAAGGGCTTCGGCAGGAACGATAACGACGTCGCGATTGTCTTTACTATGCGCGCAGTAATTGTTTGGCAAAAAGTGTTAGCACCTAAAGATGCTGAGTAATTAAGCCGTTAAAGAAACCTGCGAGATCTTTTCGGACCGTGCAGACAATGATTTCCCTGTAATCAGCTCTGTGACATTCATCCCGTTGCCGATCACCCCTGGCACACTGGGATACCCGGCGCTAGCGCCTACTAAGAAGAGGTTCGGTAATTCTGTCCGGTAGCCAATACGGTTGAGGCCTATCTGACTAGGCACCAAGTCAGCGCCGTAGATGTTGCCTTCTGGCTGACCCAAGAAATGCTCACTGGTGGTCGGTGTGCCGTAGAGTTTCATCCGAATGTACTTGTCGACATCAGGAATCAGATCTCGAACGCTTTCCATGACCAGGTTGTAGGTCTCTCTTTTTTTCGCTTTGTAGGCTTTAGAATCGGTCTCTTTGAGTTCCTTAAAAGGCTGATAAGAGCAGGCCGTTGCTACCTCTAGAACATGATGCCCGGCAGGTGCCATTCCCGGCTTGGAAGACTTGAGCGTGGGGCAAGATAGAAAAATCCATGGGTGCGTTAAGTCTCCCTGGCGCTGTTGTTCATATTCGCGGTTGAGATCGCCAGTGGGATAGTACCAAATATTCCAATTGCCCAGACCGTAGTTAGCGGGCGGGAACCGCTCATCTAAGCCCAGGTAAATGTTGAAGGCACTCATAGAGTATTTATAATCGGTTAGTCGATGGACCTCTGCTGTGCTTAAGGCTTTATCATCGTGCATAAGTTCTACGGTTAGCTTAGGATCTAAATCGCTAATGTAGCCTTTTGCCGCATGGTAGAAATTGCCCTCAGCCGCGATGAATTGAACCTGGTACTCGCACACTTCAATATGTTTCACAGGGGTAGAGAGTTGAACCACACCGCCGCCTTCGGTAATGGCGTCAACAACAGTATCAACCAAGTGCTTAAAGTGATACTGGGGATAATAGGCCCCTTCAGCGTAGTCTGATACTAGGCTGGCATGGGTCAGTAGAGCAATGTCTTTTGGCGGGAGCGCGTAGTCACCACTCTGACCAGCTAGAAGCGCCTGTAACTTAAGAGAAAGCCCGCAGAAATCGTACAGATCTTGCAGCGTCCAATCACGCTTTGAGTACAGGTGCCAATACTTAGGTAGCTTGAGCCAGTCGCTCCATTTGATGTCATACCAAGGCACCTCTTTTTCGAAGTTTTTCATCTGCTGATGCAGCTGAGAAATTTCATCGCAGTAGCGATTGATTGCGTCTGATTCATCGGGAAAGGTTGTCAGTAGCCGCTGACGAAACGTCTCCCAACCTAGCGGAATGCGAAAATCGACCTCAGGCGTAACTACGCGATCAATGCAGTCAGGATCGAGTGAATTAAAGGGGACTTTTTTTCCAATATAGTTGAGAAACTTATCAATCGTTTGCCCCTTGCCTACTTGATAAATGTAGTGAACATCTGCGCAGAAGGCGTAATTTCCGTACTCAAAAGTATGACAACAGCCACCCGGCAAATAGTGCTGTTCTAGCACAGCCACGCGGTTTCCCTGCTGAGTCAAGCAAGCGGCCGCTGATAGTCCGCCTAGTCCCGCGCCCAAAATGACATAATCAAAATCTTGCATGGCTTCGCTCCTGTTTGTTGGCAACTCATCTATTTTGAAAGGGAGAATATTTCTACACTTTAAGGAGAAAGGTTGAAGACTTTGTGACGCCAAATGAGCGAAGGGGCTACGGCGTCGATTAATTTGCCTATTGCTTGTAGCTAAAAAGGCTTAAAAGGATAAGCCGCACCTCCCTTAGCAAAACGTGTCTAGCCATTCTGCTGTTTTTGGAGCTGCAGCTCTTTGTGATGTTGTACAGGTGTAGCGCTATGTTGGCGCACCTGCATGATAGGCAACGCCACGATACTTTAGGTCGCGAGCTGGCTGCACAAATGCTCGCAGCAGCTTGTGAAAGTGGAGGGTAGCGCCCCTATATTTACCAACTTCTACACTGTCAACAATAGGAACTTGAGGTGGATTGTAGTCGTAAGGAACACCGCGATAAACAAGTTTCATAATGATCTCCTTTTACGCTCAGCACTTAGGAAATATAGAGTTTAACGTCGCTTTAGCGCCTATATTGACGATAGATACATCGTTTAAATATTGCTGTAGCGACCTCCTCACTTCGCACTTTTAAAGTAGAGAAACAGTTTGAGAATCTTGTGAGGAAAAAATGCAACGTAGATAGCAGAGAAGCAAGCTTAGTTCTTATGGTTTTTGAGTACTTCAAATCCTGACATAATATCTAGTAGCTCAGAAGTAATCGCCGTTTGCCGCTGCTGCTGATATAGAAGGTGTAGGCTTTCTAAGCGCTCATAGATATTCTTTTCGGCCATTTGCATAGAAGCTAAACGATGCGCATTTTCACTGGCCAAAGAGTCTACGCATGCGCGATAGAGTCTTGCAAAAAAGAACTGTTGAAAAAGTGAAGAAAATAGCGGAGCCTTTTGGTGGAAAACGATAGGCCGGCAGCGAGATGGCCAAGGGCGTGCGGCCAGCTGCCTTAAAAAAACACGATCAAGCGGAAAAATCTGACGGAGTTTAGGCGCAGAAAGACCTTTATGGGGCGAGTTGTGAAAGACCCAGATACGTTCTACCTGCTGCGTGTGACGCCAGTCTTCTAGCTGTAGCACAATGGTTTGCTCTAACTGACTGACCTTACCAAGCGCACTGGACACGGCCAATTGACGACTGGGTGGGAAACCTGCTTGGATGAGCTGGTTAGCAAGCCGATCGCCCACGACGAGCAGCGGTTTCTCTTCATATTGTTCTTTGTCAGATAGTAAACTGTGGCCAGTATGACGACTCAGGTGTCGGATAACGTAGTCTGCTATTTGTTCATTAAACCGACCACACATACCTTGGTCGGAGCCAAAGACCACAATCCCTAATCGACCCGTTGGCAGCGATGGCATCGGCTGTAGCGTTTCTGGATAGTGCTGGAGAAAAATTTGTAGCCCTTGCTCTAAGGTGTAATTGAAGGTGGCGAGCGATCGCACCGCACTTTCGTATTGATGGATATTCCCTGCTGCAAGTGCTTTCATTGTTCGCACAATAGATTGCAGTTCCTGCGCGCTTTGGAGCTGGCGGTGGAGAGTGGACTGTGTGGGCATAGCTAGG